>OY782680.1:2164500-2485250 GCA_963678085.1 Aliishimia sp. | reverse complement strand
GGGCGCATCCCCAAACGCCCAAGCGCTGGACGGAGCTGAGCACGGTTACAATCAGCTATGGGCATGGCGTTTCCACCACACCGCTGCATTTGGCGGCGGGCTATGCGGCGCTGGCCAATGGGGGCTATGCGATTAAGCCCACGTTGTTGCGCCAGGACGCACCCCGCAAAGAGGCGCGGCTGATGAGCCCGCAAGCGGCGCGCGCCGGGGTGGATATGCTGCGCAAAGTTGTGTCAGAGGGCACCGCCTCTATGGGTGAGGTGCCCGGATATGGCGTGGGCGGCAAGACCGGAACCGCTGATAAGCCAAAGCCAAGCGGCGGCTATTATGAGGATAAGGTGATTGCTACATTCGCCAGCATTTTCCCCAGCCATGATCCGCAATATGTCTTGGTGGTGACATTGGACGAACCCACTGATACAACAGGGGAAAAGCCGCGCCGCACTGCGGGTTGGACCGCTGTTCCCGTGGCTGCCGAGCTGATTAAACGCATCGCGCCGCTTTTGAATGTCGCGCCTGAATTTGAAGCTGATCCGCTGCTTGAGCCGACCTATACGGCGAGCGAATAGCGAAAGACGTGCTGTTTTGTGACGACTGGTAAGCGGTGCTTGAGTGTTGAGCGCGCTTCGGGTAGGGCGCGCGGCCAGGGAAGGCCCCAGGGAAGCGTGGAGATATAATGCCAGGTAAGAAACTCTCTGAATTGGGATTGACGCCGAGATCCGGGCAAGGGGCGCTGATCGAAGGTGTGAGCGCCGATAGCCGCGAGGTGGGGCCTGGATATCTGTTTGCGGCCCTGCCGGGCAGCGCTGTGCATGGGGGCCAGTTCATTGCTCGCGCGATTGAACAAGGGGCCGCAGCGATCCTGACCGATCAAGAGGGCGTTGAGATTGCTGGGCAAATCCCGGCTCCTCTCGTGCTGTCCGAAGAGCCAAGAGCGGCTTTTGCCCGTGCGGCTTCATTGTTTTTTGGCCCGCATCCCAGCACTATGGTGGCGGTCACGGGCACCAATGGCAAAACGTCTGTTGCCAGCTTTACCCGGCAGATCTGGCAGGTTTTGGGTCATGCGGCGGTGAACCTGGGCACAACCGGATATGAGGGCGATTGGCAAGCTCCGCTCGCGCATACAACGCCAGATCCGGTGAGTTTGCATCGCACATTGGCTGGCGCGCGCGCGGCTGGGATCACGCATGCAGCCATGGAGGCCTCCTCCCATGGGCTCGATCAACGTCGCCTTGACGGGGTGCGTCTGATGGCGGCGGGTTTTACCAATTTCACGCAAGATCACCTAGATTATCACAAAAGCTTTGAGGCCTATTTCGATGCCAAGGCCAGTCTTTTTGCGCGGGTTTTGCCCGATGATGGCACGGCTGTGATCAATATTGATGACGCGCGCGGGCCCGATATGGCGGCGATTGCAAGCGCGCGCGGGCAAAAGGTGATCACGGTTGGGCGCGGGGGGGGCGATTTGCAAATCACCGCCCAGCGGATGGACAACACGGGCCAGGAAATTCGCCTCAGCTATCAGGGTAAACCTTATCATACGCGCTTGAATTTGATTGGGGATTTTCAGGGCGAGAATGTGATGGTCGCGGCTGGGCTCGTGATTGCCTGCGGCGGCTCTGCCAGCGATGTGTTTGCCGCATTGCCGCATCTGCGCACCGTGCGCGGGCGCATGCAGCTGAGCGCCACGCGCGCCAATGGGGCGGCGGTCTATGTGGATTATGCCCATACGCCCGATGCGGTTGAAACCGCGCTGCATGCGCTGCGCCCGCATGTGATGGGTCGCATCGTTGTTGTGCTTGGCGCTGGCGGGGACCGGGATGCGGGCAAGCGCCCCTTGATGGGTCAAGCGGCAGCGCGCGGGGCGGATTTGGTTTATGTCACCGATGACAATCCGCGCAGCGAAGATCCGGCCCTGATCCGCGCCGCCGTGCTAGAAGGCTGCCCCGGCGCGATTGAGGTTGGCGATAGGGCCGAGGCGATTTTGCGCGCGGTTGCCGAGCTTGAAGCCGGTGATGCGCTGCTGATTGCGGGCAAGGGCCATGAGGGCGGGCAGATCATAGGCACGGATGTGTTGCCCTTTGATGATGCTGAGCAGGCCTCAATTTCTGTGGCCGCTTTAGAGGGGGGCACGCCATGAGCCTTTGGAGCAAAGAAGAGGCCGCAGCGGCCACTGGGGGCAGGGCCTATGGGGATTGGGCTGCGAACGGGCTCAGTATTGACACGCGCACCTTGCAAGCCGGGGATCTCTTTATCGCGTTGAAAGCGCAGCGCGATGGGCATGAGTTTGTGCGCGCCGCATTGGATAACGGCGCGGCGGCGGCGATGGTTTCGCATCTGCCCGAAGGTGTGAGCGAGGCAGATAATCTGCTGGTGGTTGCGGATGTGCAGAGCGCATTAGAGGATCTCGCAAGGGCCGCGCGCGTGCGCAGCACTGCTCGCATTGTGGCGATCACCGGCTCTGTTGGCAAAACCTCGACCAAGGAAATGCTGCGCACGGTTCTGGCCAAACAAGGCAAGACCCATGCCTCTGTGGCTTCGTATAACAACCACTGGGGCGTGCCGCTGACCCTGGCGCGTATGCCGCGTGAGAGCGAATATGCGGTGATTGAGATTGGCATGAACCACCCCGGCGAAATCGCTCCGCTCGCCAAGCTGACCCGGCCCCATGTGGCGCTGATTACCACGGTTGCCGCCGCGCATCTTGCGGCCTTTGACGATATCACCGGCATTGCGCTTGAAAAGGCGTCGATCCTTGAGGGGCTCGAATATGGCGGGTCGGCGGTGCTAAATTGCGATGTAGACACCTCTGCGATCCTGTTTTCCAAGGCCCATGATCTAAAGCGCAAAGATGTGGGTTTTGGCCGCCACGGTTTTGACTTTAAGCTGCTTGAGGCGCGGATTGAGGGCGAGCAAACTCTTGTCGCAGCCCAGGTGGATGAGGCCCCGCTGAATTTCACGCTCTCAGTGCCGGGGGCGCATTTTGCCATGAACGCGCTTGGCGCTTTGGCCGCAGTGCGTGAGCTTGGCGCGGATATGGGGCAAGCTGCGGGCGATCTAAGCGATTGGACCCCGTACCAGGGGCGCGGTGTGCGCGAAGTGATCCAGATCAACGCGCAAGGCGGAACGCTAGAGCTGATCGACGATAGTTACAACGCCAACCCGACCTCGATGGAGGCCGCGCTGAATGTGCTTGCCGCTGCCCAAACCACGGGGCGACGCATCGCGATCATTGGCGATATGAAAGAGCTGGGGCAGGGGGAGGCGCAGATGCACGGCGCCCTTGCGGACCTGCCCGCGATGCAAAGCATTGATGTTGTGCATTGTGTCGGCCCGTTAATGGCCCATCTTTACAAGGCTTTGCCTAAGGCGCGGCGCGGGCTGCATGTTGCCAGCTCTGAAGAATTGGCGGAAAAACTCCCAAGCACTGCACACGTAGGAGATGTGTTGATGGCAAAGGGTTCTCTTTCTATGCGTCTTTCAGTGGTCGTTCAGGCGATTCGCAATATGGCTCATGGCGAGCCGCTCTCGTAACGCACCCCTGGCTAAGGAGATACACGCATGCTCTACTGGCTCACTGCCCTATCTGACGGGGGCGATCTGTTTAACCTCTTTCGCTATATCACTTTTCGCGCGGGCGGCGCCTTTTTGACGGCGCTGATGTTTGGCTTTCTCTTTGGTCGCCCGCTGATTGCGGTGCTGCGTAAAAAACAAGGCAAGGGCCAACCCATTCGCGATGATGGGCCAGAGGGGCATTTCGTGAAAGCGGGTACGCCGACCATGGGCGGATTGCTGATCGTGGGGGCTTTGCTGAGCTCGACTTTGCTTTGGGCGCGGCTGGATAACCCGTTTGTGTGGATCGTTCTTGGGGTGACTTTGGGCTTTGGCCTGATTGGTTTTGCCGATGATTTTGCCAAAGTCTCCAAGCAAAACACGGCAGGCGTTTCGGGGCGGGTGCGCCTTGCGCTGGGGCTACTGATTTCGGGCATCGCGGCCTATACAGCGAGCCTCTATCACCCCGAAGCCTTGCAAAACCAGCTTGCCATGCCCGTGTTCAAAGATGCTCTGATCAATCTGGGTCTGATCTTTGTGCCCTTTGCGATCATCGTGATTGTCGGCGCGGCCAATGCGGTAAACCTGACGGACGGGCTGGATGGGCTGGCGATTATGCCGGTGATGATTGCTGCGGCGACGCTGGGGGTGATCGCCTATGTGGTGGGGCGCGCCGATTGGTCAGTCGAGCTGGGCATTCACTATGTGCCGGGAACGGGCGAGATTATGGTGTTCTCAGCCGGGCTCATTGGCGGAGGGCTGGGCTTTTTGTGGTATAACGCGCCCCCTGCCGCTGTGTTTATGGGCGATACCGGCTCTTTGGCCTTGGGCGGCGCATTGGGCGCAATCGCGGTGGCGACCAAGCATGAGATCGTTTTGGCCATAGTGGGCGGGCTTTTTGTGGTCGAGGCGCTCTCGGTGATCATCCAAGTGGGCTATTTCAAAATGACCGGCAAACGCGTGTTCTTGATGGCCCCGATTCACCACCATTACGAAAAACGCGGCTGGTCCGAGCCGCAAATTGTGATCCGCTTTTGGATCATCGCGCTGATCCTGGCGATGATCGGGCTGGCGACATTGAAGGTGCGCTAAGCTTGCAATTGCCCATAAGTGGGGTCAGTCTCGCCCCCGGCGCGATGTTGATGTGAGGAGGCGGCGATGATCCCAGTGAAAGGCGTGAAGGGCCAGACGATCGGGGTGCTTGGGCTTGGGCGCTCAGGGCTCACAGCGGCGCGGGCGCTGCAAGCGGGCGGTGCGCTGCCGCTCTTATGGGATGATTCTGAACCGGCGCGTGCGCGGGCTGCTGAAGAGGGGTTTGAAATCGCAGAGCTCGCGCGCCCAGGCACGATGGCGCGGCTCGATATGCTCATCACCTCGCCGGGCATTGCGCATCTTTATCCCGAGCCGAACCCCGTGATCAAAGCGGCACTGGTGGCCGGTGTTCCAGTCGATAATGATATCGGGCTGTTCTTTCGCTCCTTTGCCGATAGCGCCTGGCAAAATTTCGAGCAAATGCCAAAAGTGGTGGCGGTGACCGGCTCGAACGGAAAATCCACGACCGCGGCCCTCATCCATCATGTGCTTGAAGCCTCAGGGCGCCGCGCGCAGCTGGCGGGCAATATCGGACGCGGCGTGCTCGATCTGGACCCGGCCCAGGATGGCGAAGTGATCGTGCTAGAGCTCAGCTCCTATCAAACCGAGCTCGCCCGCGCGCTGACGCCGGATATTGCGGTTTTCACCAACCTCTCGCCGGATCACCTGGACCGGCACGCAGGGATGGGTGGCTATTTCGCCGCCAAAAGGCGGCTTTTCGCAGAAGGCGGCCCAGATAGGGCCGTGATCGGTGTCGATGAAAACGAAGGCCGGTATTTGGCAAACCAGCTGGCCATGGGACCTGCCGATGATCGCGTGATCCGTATCTCGGTCGCCGGCAAACTCACAGGGCCGGGCTGGCATGTGTTTGCGCGCAAGGGTTTTCTGAGCGAATACCGAAAAGAGCGGCAAGTAGGCAGCATAGATCTGCGAGACATAAAAGGGCTTCCCGGCGCGCATAACCACCAAAACGCCTGCTGCGCCTACGGCGCATGCCGCAGCCTAGCAATCGCGCCGCGCGCGATTGAGGCCGCTTTGCACAGCTACCCAGGCCTGCCTCATCGAAGCCAAGTGATCGCAGATCACGGCGGCATTCTCTTTGTTAATGACAGCAAAGCCACCAATGTGGACGCCGCAGCGCAAGCGCTGCGCGCTTTTAAGCAGATCCGTTGGATCTGCGGTGGCCTGCAAAAAGAGGGGGGGCTGACGGCGCTTTCAGCGCCGTCAGCCTCAGTCAAGAAAGCCTATGTGATCGGCCGCGAAGCGGCCGAATTTGCGCGCCAGCTTGCGCCAGCAAGCGAGGTCTGTGGAACGATGGAGGTAGCGGTTGCCTGCGCTTTCGCGCAGGCGGAGCCTGGGGACGTGATTTTGCTTGCGCCTGCGGCGGCAAGCTTTGATCAATATGATAGTTTCGAGAAACGTGGCGAGGACTTTATAGCCTGCGTTAGCAGGCTTTTGGCGAATTGAGCGCGCGAAGCGCGCGCGCTGCCGCCATAGCAGACGACCACGCCCATTGGAAATTGTAGCCGCCTAGCCATCCGGTTACATCTAAGGCTTCGCCGATCACATAGAGGTTGGGCACAGTTTTTGCCATCATGGTCTGGCTGGAGATACCATCGGTATCGACCCCTCCCACGGTCACTTCAGCGGTGCGGTAGCCCTCTGTGCCGCTTGGGGTGAGACCCCAAGCGCTGAGGCTGGCGCATAGCGTAGCTATGCTTTGATCCGATTGATCTGCAAGCCTTCCGCTGATCTTGATGGGCAGATGCTCCAGCAGGCGGGCGGGGAGGTGTTTGGCCAGCTCTGTTTTCAGAGCATGGCGGCCCGCGCTCTGCCTCTGTTTTTTCAGTGCCTCCTCAAGGCCCGGCGGCGCGATGTTGACCGAGATCGCCTCGCCTTCGCGCCAATAGGACGAAGTTTGCAGCACCGCAGGGCCGGAGAGCCCGCGATGGGTGAAAAGCAGCGCCTCTTCAAAGCAGGTGCCGTCTTGGGTGGTGATACGCGCAGGTACCGACAGGCCAGAGATCGGGGCAAAGCGCCTATCTGAAAACGTGTAGGGCACCAGGCCCGGTCTTGTTTCTGTCACTTTCAGCCCGAATTGCCGCGTCAGCTTATAGGCCAGCCCGCTTGCGCCCATTTTCGGGATCGACTTGCCCCCGGTCGCCAGCACAAGCGCTTTGGCGCTCACCTCAAGCACTTTTCCCTCTCGCAAGAGCTGCGCGCGAAATCCGTCGCCCGCTTGCTCAACATGTTGAATTTCGGTCCGTAGCCAAATATCCGCCCCTGCCTTTGCGCACAGCCCCGTGAGCATTGCAACGATCTCTTTCGCCGAGCCGTCACAAAACAGCTGCCCAAGCGTCTTTTCATGCCAGGCAATGCCATGGCGCTCCACCAGCTCGATGAAATCCCATTGCGTGTAGCGCGCCAGGGCGGATTTGCAGAAATGGGGGTTCTGGCTGATAAAGGCGCTTGGCTCGCAATAAAGATTGGTGAAATTACAGCGCCCGCCCCCGGATATACGGATTTTCTCGCCCGGCGCTTTGGCATGATCCACCACCAGCACGCGCCCCGTGCTATGGGCCGCGCACATGAGCCCCGCGGCGCCAGCGCCAAGAATAAGCGTATCAACTTGCATAGGCGGGCCTTGAGCCAGGATCTGCCCAAGGTCAAGGCGCATATGTCAAGAAGCTGATTGTTTTTGCTAGGGTTTTGTTGTAAGCTTGCGCCACAGACCTCGGATAACCGAGGCGATTGAGGCATTTAGGCAGGCCCACATGACTGAAATGGTGTATGGAACGCTCCCGATACGGGACGCGGAACCTATCGTGCCCAAATGGTGGCGCACGGTGGATAGCTGGACGCTCAGCTGCATTTTGCTGCTCTTTTGTATTGGCATGTTGCTTGGACTTGCGGCCTCGCCCCCCTTGGCAGAGAAGAACGGGCTAGAGCCCTTTCACTACGTGATGCGCCAAGCATTTTTCGGCAGCCTGGGTCTCAGCGCGATGATCGTGATTTCGATGCTGCCGCCGGTGATGCTGCGCCGCCTCAGTATTCTGGGCTTCTTGATTGCCTTCATTGCTTTGGCTTTCCTGCCTTTCTTTGGCACCGATCATGGCAAAGGCGCGTTTCGGTGGTATTCGCTTGGTTTTGCCTCTGTGCAGCCCTCAGAATTTCTCAAGCCCGGTTTCATTGTGCTCTGCGCTTGGCTTTTGGCGGCGGCGCAAGAGATTAACGGCCCGCCGGGGCGTTTGTGGTCCTTTGCGCTCTGCGTGATTGTGGTGATCATGCTGGCCTTGCAACCTGATTTTGGTCAGGCGTGCCTGGTGCTTTTTGGTTGGGGCGTGATGTATTTTGTGGCCGGTGCGCCTTTGCTTTTGCTGGTTGGGATCGCTGGGATTGTGGTTTTGGGCGGTGTGATCGCCTATCATCAATCCGAGCATTTTGCAGGCCGGATCAATGGCTATCTGAGCACCGATGTGGATCCTACAACGCAGCTCGGCTATGCGATGAACGCCATCCGAGAGGGCGGGCTCTTTGGCGTTGGCGTTGGCGAAGGCTCCGTCAAATGGTCGCTGCCCGATGCCCATACGGATTTCATCATTGCGGTGGCGGCTGAGGAATATGGGCTGGTTCTGGTTCTTGTGATCATCGCGCTCTTCACCGGCATTGTGGTGCAATCGCTGGGCCGATTGATGCGCGAGCGTGATCCTTTCATTCGCCTTGCGGGAACGGGTTTGATCTGCATCTTTGGCGCGCAGGCCATGATCAATATGGCTGTTGCGGTGCGGCTTTTGCCCGCCAAAGGCATGACCCTGCCATTTGTTAGCTATGGCGGGTCTTCGCTGATTGCATCGGGTATCGCTTTGGGCATGCTACTGGCCTTTACGCGGCGGCGGGCGCAAGGTGAATTGGGCGATATTCTGGGGCGCGGGCGCTAGACGCGCGGGGCAAAGCGGCGCATAGAGCTGCTTTATGCGAATTTGACAAAAGGTTTTGGTCCATGGCTCCTTTGATGGTGATTGCAGCAGGTGGGACGGGCGGTCATATGTTTCCCGCCCAAGCGCTGGCCGAAGCGATGCTTGACAAAGGCTGGCGGGTGAAACTCTCGACCGATGCGCGCGGGGCGCGGTACACGGGCGGCTTTCCTGATGCGGTTGAGGTCGAGGTGCTCAGCTCTGCCACCTTCGCGCGGGGCGGGGTTTTGCAAAAACTGATCGTGCCTTTCAAAATCGCTCTGGGCAGCTTGCAGGCCATGGTGCAAATGTGGCGCGAAAAGCCCAGCATCGTTGTGGGCTTTGGCGGCTATCCGGCGATCCCAGCGATGGCAGCGGCCACTGTTTTGCGCCTGCCGCGTATGATCCATGAACAAAATGCCGTGCTTGGCCGGGTGAATGAGACATTTGCCGCCCGTGTGAATGCGGTGGCCTGTGGCTCTTGGCCCACTGAGCTGCCCGATGGGATTAAAGGCACGCCAACCGGCAATCCAGTGCGCGCCGCAGTGCGAGAGCGGGCCGGGGCGCAATATATCCCGCCGGGGGATTACCCGATGAAGCTGGTGGTGATTGGCGGCTCCCAAGGGGCGCGCATCCTCAGCGATGTGGTGCCCGCCGCCATTGCTGCACTGCCCGAAGAGCTGCAAAACAATCTCACAATTGTGCAGCAGGCTCGGAGCGAGGATGAGTATCGCGTGCGCCAAGCCTATAACGAAATGGGTGTGCGCAGCTTTATCTCGCCCTTCTTTGAGGATCTGCCGCGCGAGCTGGCCGAAGCGCAGCTGGTGATTTCCCGCGCCGGCGCTTCGAGCGTGGCCGATATTGCGGTGATTGGCCGCCCCTCGATCCTGGTGCCGCTGAAAGCCTCCATCCGTGATGAGCAAACCGCTAATGCCAAAGGGCTTGCCGATGCGGGGGCGGCGGTGATCATGCCTGAGGATGAGTTTACCCCCGAAGCCGTGTCCCAGATGATCGCAGCTATCCTGACCAATCCCGAAGATGCAGGCCAAGCCGCCCAGGCCGCGTTAAGCTGCGGTAAACCCGACGCAACCGAGCGGCTCGTTGCTTTGGTCGAAGGGCTCGTTGAAAAAGGAAAAATAAAATGAACCTGAGCGCCACCAAACTACCCGGAGATGTCGGCCCCATCCATTTTGTCGGCATTGGCGGCATTGGCATGTCGGGCATTGCTGAGGTGCTGCTGAGCCATGGCTATATCGTGCAGGGCTCGGATCTCAAACGCTCGCCCATAACGGAGCGGCTGGAGCGGCTCGGCGCGCATATCTTTGACGGGCAGAGCGCTGAGAATGTGCAAAGTGCCGATGTGGTGGTGATCTCTTCCGCCATTAAGCCGGGCAATCCCGAACTCGATGCCGCCCGGCAAAATGGCCTACCCATCGTGCGCCGCGCCGAAATGCTGGCCGAGCTGATGCGCTTGCGCTCCAATGTGGCCGTGGCGGGCACCCATGGTAAGACAACGACCACCACCATGGTCGCCGCGCTGCTCGATCATGGCAGGTTTGATCCCACCGTGGTAAATGGCGGCATCATCCATGCCTATGGCTCAAATGCGCGCGTGGGCGCAGGCGAATGGATGGTGGTGGAGGCCGATGAAAGCGATGGCACCTTTAACCGCCTGCCCGCAACCATTGCCATCGTCACCAATATCGACCCCGAACATATGGAGCATTGGGGCACCGAAGAAGCGCTGCATGAGGGCTTTTACCAATTCGTTTCAGGCATCCCCTTTTATGGGCTCGCGGTTTGCTGCACCGATGATCCCGACGTGCAGGCCTTGGTGGGCAAGATCACCGACCGGCGCGTTGTGACCTATGGCTTTAACGCCCAGGCCGATGTGCGCGCGGTGAACCTGACCTACAACGCTGGGGTGGCGCATTTTGATGTGCATTTGCAAAGCGCCGATTTGATGATCCAGGGCTGCACCCTGCCCATGCCCGGTGATCATAACGTCTCAAACGCGCTTTCGGCAGTGGCGGTGGCGCATTATCTGGGCATGAAGGGCGATGAAATCCGCGAAGCCTTGGGCAAATTTGGCGGGGTGAACCGGCGCTTTACCAAGGTCGGCGAAGTCAATGGCATCACGATCATCGACGATTACGGCCATCACCCGACCGAAATCGCTGCCGTTCTCAAAGCGGCGCGCCAAGCTTGCGATGGTCGCGTGATCGCTGTTCACCAGCCGCACCGCTATTCGCGTCTATCCCATCATTTCGATGATTTCTGTTCCTGTTTTAATGAGGCCGATGTGGTGGGCATTGCCGAAGTTTTTGCCGCCGGAGAAGCCCCCATTGAAGGCGCCTCGCGCGATGATCTGGTGGCGGGTCTTATTCGCCACGGCCACCGCCATGCGCGCGCGGTGATGGATGAGGGCGATCTAACACGGCTGGTGCAAGAACAGGCCCGCGCGGGGGATATGGTGGTCTGCCTTGGGGCCGGAACCATTAGCGCCTGGGCCAATGCATTGCCACAAAAATTGCAAGAGGTAATACTATGACACTATTCGTAATCTGTCTCCTTTGGTTTGCCGGGCTCATCGCAGCCGCCTATTTGCCGATCCAACAGCGCAGGCGCGTGGAAAAGGGGCTGTTCACCGTTGCGTGGTTCTTGGTGGTGCTGGTCGCGATCTATCTCGGTCCCCTTGGCGGGGTGATTGCCCTGCTTGCGGTGCTCAGCGCCTTTCAGAGCCAAATTCGCACCATCGCGCGCTGGTATCGGATCAAGCGTTCCAGGCTTGCCATCCCGAGCTGATGCTGCCAGCCTGACCCTATGATTGAAATCAACGATATTATCGACCAAGATACGCTTGAGGCTTACCTAAAGCAATTGCCAGCGCAGGTCGGCGAGGACGAAGCCTACCGGATCACCGTCACAATGGCCGCCCGCGCCGCCGCCCGCGTGCTGCCCCTATATGTGCACTGGTCCCTAACGGCTAACCAAAAAGACAATCGCGCAGTGACACGGCTCGCTGTTTTGCGCTGTGGTTTGATTGCGGGGGTTGCGGGCACATGTCCAACCCCCGCAATCAAGGCCGCCGCCGCCCATGCCGCCGCCCATGCCGCCGCCCATGCCGCCGCCCATGCCGCCGCCCATGCCGCCGCCCATGCCGCCGCCCATGCCGCCGCCCATGCCGCCGCCGCCCATGCCGCCGCCCATGCCGCCGCCTATGCCGCCGCCCATGCCGCCGCCTATGCCGCCGCCCGTGCTGATCTCACGGCGCTGCAAAATGGGGGGCGGCTTGAGTCTGTACCGCTCTGGCCGGATGAAAATCCTGTGGCGGACGCATGGTCAGCCGCCAAAGCCGCTTGGCCCGCCCAAGATCCGACGGGGCACTGGGCGTTTTGGATCACCTGGTATGATCGCATGCTGGCCGGGAATGCCTATGCAAATGACAGCCCCATGATGCAAGAGATCGCCCTGATTGATGAAGAGATCTGGGACGATAAAGACGTCACGGTGCCGCTGAAAGCGATTGATTCTATTTGGCGAGCAAGTGGAAAAGACACTGAAAGCCAAAGTCCTCGGCAACCGGATATGGAGAGGCTCGAAGAGCGGCTCAGGACATCACAAGACCAACTGGCAACCTATGAGAAACGTCTCGGTGACGCGGCAGGTCAATTTGATGGCTGGCCCGATAAATTTGACGAATTGAAGAAAGAGTTGGAGGCGCTAAAAGGCTCGCTGGCTTCGGAAAAATCTAAATGCGAGAAATGGCTTCCTGATCTGAAGAGGGAGTTTGACGAGCAGTTAGAAGCATCAAAACAGGCTTTGCGCGAAAGCTTTTCGATCCAAGAACCTGTAGCACTATGGCAGCAAAAGGAGAAAGAACATAGCAAGCAACGCAATGACGCCTACCGGTGGTTCGTCGCGAGCTTGGGGATTGCTGCGGTAATTATCGTAATCTTCATGTTTTTGCTCGGGGGGGATTTGTTTTCAGTAGCGCTTGCGCCCGCTGGCTGTGATCCGGCCAAAAAACCTGAGCTTTGCAACGGGTTTAGTTTCCGGGGCGTGTTAATCACTGGGGCTATCCTGACAATAATTACCCTTTCACTCTGGTTCTCTCGGCTCAAGATGAAAGAATATCTATCAGAGCGCCATTTGGCGTTAGATGCGCGTGAGCGGCGTGCCTTTGCTCAGTCTTATGTCGGTTTGCTGGCCGACGGCGCTGAAGCGGGAAATAAATCTGACGTGGATCAGCGTGCCTCAATAGTTTATGCGGCACTGTTTCGTCCAAGTACCGATGGGATTGTGAAAGATGAGGGTGGGTTAGATCCATCAATAGCTGCGGCCATAAGTAAGTTGCTGTCGAAATAGTTGCTTTCCAGCCCTCCCCCAAGTAGCACCGGAGCCATGACCATTGATGTGACATTGCCGCCCGTAAGGGGGACGCTAACTCCGCAGCGGGAACTGGCTGGGCTCACGTGGTTGCGTGTGGGCGGGCCTGCGGATTGGTTGTTTCAGCCTGCCGATGTCGCGGATTTGGCCCAGTTTCTAGAGGCTCTGCCAAAGGGCGTGGCGGTGTTTCCCATGGGTGTGGGCTCGAACCTCATCGTGCGTGACGGGGGCTTGCGGGCCGTGGTGATCCGTCTCCCCATGCGCAGTTTCGGGCAGATCGAGATCGCGGGCAACAGAGTTACTGCTGGGGCCGCAGCGCTTGATTCGCGTGTGGCGCTGGCGGCGGCTGAGAAGGGCGTGGATCTGACATTTTTGCGCACCATTCCTGGCTCTATCGGTGGGGCGGTGGCGATGAATGCGGGCTGTTATGGCAGCTATGTCGCGGATGTGTTCGCGCGCGCTGAGGTTATTTTGCGCTCCGGTGAAATCGTCACGCTTGGCCCCGATGATCTGCGCTTTGCCTATCGCCAGTCCGACCTGCCCGAGGGCGCGGTGCTCATCAGCGCGACGTTTGAGGCTCCGCTGCGCGATCCAAAAGAGCTGCAAGCGCGCATGAGCGATCAACTCGCCAAGCGTGATGCCAGCCAACCCACCAAAGAGCGCAGCGCAGGCAGCACCTTTCGCAACCCGGCCGGGTTCTCTTCGACCGGGCAGGCGGATGATGTGCATGATCTCAAAGCGTGGAAGCTGATTGACGAAGCAGGCCTGCGCGGTGCAAGATTGGGCGGCGCACAAATGAGCGAAAAACACCCCAACTTTTTAATCAACACCGGCTCTGCCACTGCCGCCGATCTGGAAGCTTTGGGCGAGATGGTGCGAAAAAAGGTTTACGCGGCGAGCAAGATCGCGTTAAAGTGGGAAATCAAACGGGTCGGAGAACCCTAGGTAGTAAATTCCCGTAAATAGCGGGATAATAAGGCCAAAATGGCCAAAGAAAATGAGGCAGCACATTGGGTCAGTCGAGCAGGACGACCAGCAAATGTGTGGTAGTAGTGATGGGCGGCCCCTCCGCAGAGCGTGAGGTGTCTTTGTCCTCTGGGCAAGAATGTGCCGATGCACTGCGCCATGCGGGCTATGATGTTATCGAGGTCGATGCCGGCCCCGATCTTGCAAGCCGTTTGCGCGAGATATCCCCGGACGTCGTGTTCAACGCCCTGCATGGGCGCTGGGGCGAGGATGGTTGTGTGCAAGGTCTGCTGGAATGGCTGCGCATTCCTTATACCCATTCTGGGGTGATGGCCTCGGCTCTTGCGATGGATAAGCAAAAGAGCAAAGAGATTTACGCCGCTGCGGGGCTGCCCTTTGTGGCTTCGGTTCTGGCGGAGCGCGAGGCTATTGAGGCCGCGCATGTGATGGCACCCCCTTATGTGGTGAAACCCTTTAATGAGGGCTCCTCGGTCGGGGTTTATATCGTCACTGAGGCGGCGAATGGTCCCCCAACCCTAGCCCCTGATTTGCCCCAGACATTGATGGTGGAAACCTATGCGCCGGGGCGCGAGCTGACCACCACCGTGATGGGAGAGCGCGCGCTTGCGGTGACGGATATCGTGACGAAAGGCTGGTATGATTACCATGCAAAATACAGCACGGGGGGCTCGCATCATGTGATCCCGGCTGAGATCCCAGATGAGATTGAGGCGGCCTGCAAGGATTACGCGTTGCGCGCCCATGTGGCTTTGGGGTGCCGCGGGCTAAGCCGCACCGATTTTCGCTGGGACGCAAGCCGCGGGCTGGACGGGTTGATTTTGCTGGAAACCAACACGCAGCCGGGCATGACGCCAACCTCGCTTGCGCCCGAGCAGGCGGCCCATTGCGGCATAAGTTTCCCCGAGCTCTGTGCCTGGATCGTGGAGGATGCCTCATGCGATCGTTAAGAGCCAAGCGCGCCCCCGCTCCGCAAACCGGCTTTAAGATGGATCCGGCCCCCTCGCGTTGGCGCTGGCGGCTGGAGCGCTGGATGCTGACGCCGGGCTTTCGCGCCGCGCTGCGTCTTGGCTTGCCCGCTGCGCTTTGCTTGGCCGGGGCTGGGATTTATCTTTCGGACGAGGCGCGCCGAACCGGGATTGTCACGCAGTTTACGGCCCTAAAGGAAAGCTTTGAGGCGCGGCCAGAGTTCCAAATCTCACTGATGAGTGTGGAGGGCGCAAGCCGCGAGCTGAGTGCGCAGATCCATGACATCTCTCCGGTGACTTTGCCCGTGAGCTCTTTTGATCTGGATCTTGATGCGCTGCGCCAATCCATCACGCAGCTGGGCGCGGTGAAATCCGCCACGGTGCGCCATATGCCGGGGGGCATTTTGCTTATTGAGGTGGAAGAGCGCCTGCCTGTCGCTGTGTGGCGTGACTATGATCGGGTCTATGCCATTGACGGGGACGGTGTGGCCGTGGCCGAGCTTGATACCCGGCTTGCGCGCCCGGATCTGCCGGTGATTGCAGGGCAGGGGGCACCGGATGCGGTGCGCGAAGCTCTGCGCCTGTTCGAACTTGCCCGCCCGTTGCAAGGACGTCTGCGCGGTCTCGCGCGTATGGGAGAGCGCCGCTGGGATGTGGTGTTGGATCGCGAGCAGCGCATCATGCTGCCCGAATTTGGCTCTGAACAAGCCCTATTGCGCGTGATTGCCATGGACCGGGAAACCAGCCTGCTTGAGCGCGATGTGACCCATATCGACCTACGCCTGAGCGAGCGCATGAGTGTGCGTATGGGCGAAACCGCCAAAGAGCTGCGCCATAGCTCCGAAACCTCCTCCTCCTCCCCCCGCGTCATTGAAGTGAGTGATTAGACGATGATTGATCTGTACGCCTCCCAACGCTCTATGCGCTATATGCGCAAAGCCGCCCTGCAACGCGGTGTGGTTGCGATTTTGGACATCGGCACCTCGAAAACCGCCTGTTTGGTGCTGCGCTTTGACAGCTCGGCCCAGCTGCAAGAAACCCCTGAGATGGGCGCGCTGGCAGGGCAGGCGGGCTTTCGGGTGATTGGGGCGGCCACCACCCGTTCGCGCGGGATTGCCTATGGTGAGATCACCAGCATGAGCGAGGCCGAGCGCGCCATTCGTACCGTTTTGCAAGCGGCGCAAAAGATGGCCGGGATCCGGGTTGATCATGTGATCGCGTGCTTTTCGGGGGCCGCGCCGCGCTCTTACGGGCTGGACAATACCATTGAACTTGGGGCTAAAGAGGTCACCGAATATGATGTGGCGCGGGTTCTGGCGGGCTGCGATATCCCTGATTACGGCGCAGGGCGCGAGGTGCTGCATGCGCAGCCGGTGAATTTCGCGCTGGATCATCGCTCGGGCCTCACGGACCCACGCGGGCAGATTGGTGATACACTTTCGGTTGATATGCATATGCTCACCGTGGATGCCACAACGGTGCAGCATCTGGCCTATTGCGTAAAGCGCTGTGATCTGGAACTTGCGGGCATTGCCTCTTCTGCCTATGCCAGCGGGATTTCGGCGCTGGTGGAGGATGAACAAGAGCTGGGCGCGGCCTGTATTGATATGGGCGGCGGCTCTACGGGCGTGTCGATCTTCATCAAAAAGCACATGATTTATGCAGATGCGGTGCGCATGGGCGGCGAGCATGTGACCAGCGATATCTCACTGGGCCTGCAAGTGCCCACCAGCACGGCAGAGCGGATCAAGACCTTTTATGGCGGTGTGCAGGCCACGGGCATGGATGATCGCGAGCTGATCGAGATTGGCGGCGATACAGGCGATTACGAACATGACCGCCGCACCGCCAGCCGGGCCGAGATCATAGGGATCATGCGCCCCCGTGTTGAAGAGATCTTAGAAGAGGCGCGCGCCCGTCTGGATGCGGCCGGGTTCGATCATCTTCCCAGCCAACAAATCGTGCTCACAGGTGGGGGCAATCAAATCCCTGGGCTTGATGCCCTAGCCGCGCGGATCTTGGGGCAGAATGTGCGTCTTGGGCGTCCTTTACGTGTGCATGGCCTGCCCCAAGCGGCCAGCGGGCCCGGTTTTGCCAGCGTGGTCGGGCTCGCCTTGTTCGCCGCGCATCCCCAAGACGAATGGTGGGATTTCGAAATTCCCGCAGACGGATATCCAAGACGCTCCTTTAAGCGCGCGGTGCGTTGGCTGCGCGAAAACTGGTAACGCTATGCGGGAAACCACCTGTCATCAAATATTTACGCGCAATATCGGATGCGATGCGCGAGGTTCCGCCATATCTAGTGCCCATGGCGAGATCTTGCCGTTCGTCAAAGAAAATGTCGATATTTGGCGTCTTTTTGCTTATTTTGGGGTGACTTAGAGTGGAAACTTGGTTAATCTGACACGAAAGCAGACATTCCCTTCCCGCGCAAAGCTGGACAAATTTCACAGGCGGACCCCATATCATGACCCTGAATCTCTCCTTCCCAGACCTTGATGACCTGAAGCCAAAAATCACTGTATTCGGTGTCGGCGGGGCCGGTGGCAATGCGGTCAATAATATGATCGAAAAGCAGCTGGAAGGCGTTGAGTTCGTCGTGGCCAACACCGACAGCCAAGCTTTGCAGCAATCTACGGCCTCCTCGCGCATCCAGCTTGGCGCGAAAGTGACCGAAGGTCTTGGGGCAGGCGCGCGGGCCAGTGTTGGTGCAGCGGCAGCTGAGGAAAGCATCGAGCAAATCGTTGATAATCTGGCTGGCGCGCATATGTGCTTTATCACCGCAGGTATGGGGGGCGGTACGGGCACAGGGGCTGCGCCAATTATCGGACAAGCTGCGCGTGAGCTTGGGGTGCTCACCGTTGGGGTTGTCACCAAGCCGTTCCAGTTTGAGGGTGCCAAGCGCATGCGCCAAGCCGAGGCTGGTGTCGAGGCGCTGCAAAAGGTGGTCGATACGCTGATCATCATTCCCAACCAAAACCTGTTCCGCCTCGCAAATGAGCGCACGACCTTTACCGAAGCTTTCTCGATGGCGGATGATGTGCTCTATCAGGGCGTGAAAGGCGTGACCGATCTGATGGTGCGTCCGGGCTTGATCAATCTCGACTTTGCCGATGTGCGTGCCGTTATGGATGAGATGGGCAAAGCCATGATGGGTACGGGCGAGGCCGAGGGCGAAGATCGCGCGGTACAAGCTGCCGAGAAAGCCATTGCTAACCCGCTGCTGGATGAGATTTCCTTGCGCGGGGCCAAAGGCGTGCTGATCAATATCACCGGCTCGCATGACCTGACCTTGTTTGAGTTGGACGAAGCGGCCAACCGGATCCGCGACGAGGTTGATCCTGATGCCAATATCATCGTGGGCTCGACCTTGGATGAAAGCATGGCGGGCATGATGCGCGTCTCTGTTGTAGCCACGGGCATTGATGCATCTGAGAAAACGTCGGATACACCGCTGCCACGCCGCTCTATGAGCGCGCCTTTGCCGCAGCCCGTTGCCGAAAAGAAAGCTGAGCCGAAGCCTGAACCCATTCCAGAGCCGACGCCAGCGCCTGCTGCTCAGGCCGCAGAGGCACCGTCATTATTTGATGTGAATGCTGGACGCCCTGAGCCAACACAGGATCTATTCGCAGCAAAAGAAGAGGAAGAGGCCAAGCTGCCAGAGCCCGCCTATCGCCCGCAGCCTGCGCCATTTGAGCCAAGCTTGGATGCGGTGGAGTCAAGCTCGGACGAATATGCCTCGCCCAACCCAACGGTTGGCATGCCCTCTCCAGAGGCCTTGGCGCGTCTGAAAGCTGCAACGCAGCGTGCGAGCGGCGCGCCAGAGCCCGCCCCAGCGGCGGCACCGGCAGAAAAATCGCGCTTTGGAATCAATTCGCTGATCAACCGCATGACCGGCCACTCCGAGCAAGCAGCCCCAGCCGAGCCGCGCATCCAGCCAACCGTGCAGCGCGCCGCGCCCAGCCCAACCCCGCATGCCTCCGCCGCGCCTCGCGAAGCCGAGGACCAAGACCGCATCGAGATTCCCGCTTTCTTGCGCAGGCAAGCGAATTAAGGAACGGCACATAAAAAGTTATAATATCGTTACGAATGGGCTGCCTTCGGGTGGCCTTTTTTATTTTGATTCAAATGGTTCGCAAGAATCAGCCGATTTTAGGGAAAAACCTGTTTTATGTTTCAAACCGTTGCAAAGAGTGAATTGTTTACAATCTTAAGAGGCTTTAACCTAAACCTAGTTAACTTCTTGGTAACTTAACTCTTGGGGACGTTGAGGGGCATCTTTGCAGAATACTTTGAAATCAGCAGTGACCTTTACCGGGGTAGGGCTGCATACTGGCGCTTCGGCGCGGATCGCGGTCAAACCAGCTTCGGCAAATCATGGGATCTGGTTTAAACGTATCGATATCGAGATGGGGGATAGATTGATCCCCGCACGCTATGATGCAGCGCTGCAATCGCCGCTCTGCACGAAACTTCAAAACACATCTGGTGCTTCGGTCTCGACCGTCGAACATCTCCTGGCCGCGCTTATGGGCTGCGGTGTGCATAACGCGCTGATAGAGATTGACGGGCCGGAAGTGCCGATTTTGGACGGCTCATCCGTGAAATTCGTCCAAGGTATCATGAGCAAAGGCATCGTGGCGCAAAACCAGCCGGTGAATGCCATCAAAGTTGTCAAACCCATCACAGTCTCAGAAGGCGAAGCCAGCGCAAGCCTGGTACCCCATTCTGTCATGCGCGTGGAGTTTCACATAGATTTCTCTGATGCGGCCATAGGCCAGCAATCTAAAAGTCTCACGCTCTCCAATGGCAGCTTTGCCCGCGAGCTGAGCGATAGCCGAACCTTTTGTCAGCAATCCGATGTCGAAGCGATGCAAGCCAATGGCTTGGCCCTGGGCGGCGCGCCTGGGGAAAATGCCGTGGTCTTTGACAATGGCGCGGTGATCAGCCCCGGCGGCCTGCGCCATGTGGATGAACCTGTGCGCCATAAGATGCTGGATGCGCTTGGGGATCTGGCGCTGGCCGGGGGGCCGGTCTTGGGCAAATATACCGGGGTGCGCGCCGGGCATAGCCTGACAAATAAACTGCTGCGCAAAGCCTTTGCAACGCCTGGAGCGCTCAAGATGATCTGCTGCGCCCCGTCTCAGGCAGCTCTTTTGCCAGGGCATGGCCTGCATTGGAGCGAGATCCCCCGCGTCGCTTAAGCCAAGCAATGCAGGTTAGGGTAGAAAATACACCAGAATTGAGAGCCCTAGCAGCAGGGCAGGGCATTAGGTTAAGATTTGCCCCTTGAGATTTGTCCTGCAAACCATCACTGTGATGCGGTACGTGAATCGATGAATGCATTTGGAATGATTGGCCGATTGAAACACCTTCCCACCGCGCGCGCGCTCGTTCTGGTATCTGGCCTGGCTCTTGGGGCATGCTCGAATAATGTGAACTATATGGATAATGAAGATCTGCGATTGGAGGGCGCAACGCCCGAGCAGATCTTTGAACGCGGGGAGTTTGAGCTAAGCCGCAAGCGCCCCGACGATGCTGCGTTTTTCTTTGCCGAGGTCGAGCGGCTTTACCCCTATAGCAATATCACCAAACGTGCGGTGATCATGCAGGCCTTCGCCTTCCACTCGGCGCGCGAATATGAAGAGAGCCGCTCTGCCGCGCAGCGCTTTATCGACTTTTATCCCGATGATGAGGATGCGGCCTATGCGCAATATCTGCTGGCGCTGAGCTATTATGATCAGATTGACGATGTGGGTCGCGATCAGGGGATAACTTTGGAAGCGCTGCAAGCCCTGCGGGCGGTGATCGAACGCTATCCCGATAGTGAGTACACAAAGACCGCGGTCCTGAAATTTGATCTGGCCTTTGACCATTTGGCGGGCAAAGAGATGGAAGTGGGGCGTTACTATTTGCGCCGTGATCATTTCACCGCCGCCATCAATCGCTTCCGCGTTGTCGTCGAAGATTTCCAAACCACGACCCACACCCCCGAAGCGCTGCACCGCCTTGTGGAGGCTTATCTTAGCCTCGGGCTGGTGGATGAGGCGCAAACAGCCGGGGCGATTTTGGGGCATAATTATCAGTCAACAGAGTGGTATGAGGACAGCTATCGCCTGCTCACTGGGCAAGGGCTAGAGCCCAAAGCGCGCGGCAATAACTGGCTGGCGCGGATTTACCGACAGATGATCAAGGGTGAGTGGCTCTAACGCTTCGGCTTGAGGGGAGAGGGCGAGATGCTGCGCGGGCTCGAGATCCGGGATATGCTGATCATTGATCACCTGGATCTACAGTTTAAGGCCGGGCTGAATGTGCTCACGGGGGAAACCGGCGCGGGGAAATCTATCCTGCTTGACAGTCTTGGTTTTGTGCTGGGCTGGCGCGGCCGGGCAGAGCTTGTGCGCAAAGGGGCCAAACAGGGTGAGGTCACGGCAGAGTTTGACCTATCTGCGGATCATCCCGCCCATAGCATTCTGCAAGAGGCTGGCCTGCCAGATCAAGATGAACTGATCCTGCGCCGGGTGAATACCGCCGAGGGGCGCAAAACCGCTTGGGTGAATGATCGCCGCGTGAGCGGCGAGGTGCTGCGCAAGCTCTCCGCATGCCTCGTGGAGCTGCACGGCCAACATGACGATCGCGGGCTACTAAATCCCAAAGGGCATCAGGAGATATTAGATAGCTACGGGGAAACAGCGCCACTGATTGCGCAAACCAAGCGCAGCTGGGCCGCGCTACGCGCGGCGCAAAAAGCGCTGGAACTCGCAGAACGTAAGCTGGATGAGGTGCGCGCAGAGGAGGATTTTCTCCGCCACGCCGTCAGTGAGCTTGACGCACTGGATCCACAGCCGGGTGAGGATGCGCAGCTTGATACAAGCCGCCGCCAAATGCAACGCTCCGAGAAGATCGTCGGCGACATTCGTCGCGCGGCTGAGGTGCTCGGCCCCGAAGGGGCCGAGGGCGCGTTGGGAGACGGTTTGCGCTGGCTTGAGGCAGTGGCGAGCGAGGCCGAAGGCCTGCTCGACGAGCCCCTGGCCGCGAGCTTGCGCGCGCTCAATGAGCTCTCAGAAGCGAGTTCAGGGATTGAACGTTGCCTAGAGACCATGCGCTTTAACCCCGCTGAACTGGAAGAGACAGAAGAGCGCCTCTTTGCCTTGCGCGCCTTGGCGCGCAAGCATGGGGTGAGCCCGGAGGAGCTTCCGCCATTGGCGGAAGCTCTTCGGGAAAAACTGTCGGCGCTGGATGCGGGGGATGCGCATTTGCGCGACTTGCAAGCGGCGCTACGCGCCGCGAAAGACGATTATGAGGGGGCGGCGCAAGCCTTGACGGAGCGCCGCCTAGCGGCGGCGCAGGCCCTTGATACAGCGGTGCAAGCGGAGCTTGCTCCGCTCAAAATGGATCGCGCAGTGTTTGCAACACAACTGAGTCCTGGCCCCGCTGGCCCGGAGGGCCAGGATCAGGTAGCCTTTACTGTTGCCACCAATCCAGGCGCCCCGGCAGGGGCGCTTGCGAAAATCGCGAGCGGTGGGGAGCTTTCGCGGTTTTTGCTGGCGCTTAAAGTCTGTTTGACGCGGCAGGGCAGTGGTATGACGCTTATTTTTGACGAGATTGATCGCGGGGTGGGCGGAGCAACCGCCGACGCGGTTGGGCGGCGCCTTTCGGCTTTGGCGAAAGGCGCACAAATCCTTGTTGTCACGCACTCGGCGCAGGTTGCGGCGCTTGGCGCGCATCACTGGCGGGTGGAGAAGGCTGTTCATGAGGAACAAACTCTCTCAACCGTTGTGCCGCTCAGCAAGAAGGAGCGGGTGGACGAGATTGCGCGCATGATCTCTGGCGATACGATAACGCCAGAGGCGCGGGCCGCTGCGGCCGCTTTGCTTGCTGGGTGAGCAGAGCTCACCCTATCAGATCAAAAGAAATTCTGTGCGTTCAGGCCAATGGTGACCGCGCCGATCACAGCCCCGGTTTCGGGATCCGTTATGGTTCGGGAGATCTGGGCCTGATAGGTTTGTGTGCTCTCGTCCAGTTCAATATCTGAGGCATGTACCGCATCTGGGCCCACAAGGAAGGTTTGCTGAAATTTGGCCTCATCCCCTTGCCAATAATCCGATGTGGGTCCTGATTGCCCAACATTCAGCCCGCGCGCATCCATCACGAAAACTTCTGTCACCATGCCACCGCTTTGCGCGGCATGCGCGGCAAGATGTTGCGACGTTTCATTTTCCAATACGCCTTGCACGAAAGGCGAGCAGTTACAGCCAACTTTCGCGCGCCAGTCCTTATCCAACCCGTCGATCTCACTTTGGGACATGCTGGCTGTGCGCTCATTTTGTGCCTTGATCGCTGCGACGACTTCCGGGGTCACAACCCAGGCTTGCACCTGTTCTTGTGCATAGCCAATCATCGCTTCGGTCGGGCTAGATGCGCTCGCGGTCAACGGCGTTAGGGTGAGGGCAAGTGCCGTAAAAAATCTTGTCATTTGGGGGCTCCTGAAAATATTGCCGCGAGGGTGCGTGAAACTCGTATATGTTGCGTTAATCGCGCCTGGCATTTCTGTGACAATTTTATGGAACTGTTTGGCGCGCGCCCCTATCTGCCCCCCTATCTGTCTATGTGGGCTTGCCCCGATGCCCTTGGGCGGGCTATGTGGCACAAACGGGGCATTTGGACGCGTCGAGGGAGAGAGAGCATGCGCAGAGTTGTCGTCACGGGAATTGGGCTTGTTTCGCCGCTTGCTGATGGGCTTGAGGAAAGCTGGGAGCGGATTTTGGATGGGCAATCTGGCGCGGGTCCGATCACGCAGTTTGACACGACGGGGCTGACGACCACCTATGCTTGCGAAGTGCCGCGCGGCGATGGCTCAAATGGCACTTTTAATGCCGATGCCTATATGGCTCCTAAAGAGCAGCGCAAGGTGGATACGTTCATCCTCTTTGGTCTGGCGGCCGCGCAGCAAGCGGTGGAAGATAGCGGCTGGATGCCCGAAGACAGGGAAAGTCTAGAGCGCACCGGCGTTCTGATTGGCTCTGGCATTGGCGGGCTGAACTCTATTGCCAACACGGCTGTGATGATGGAGGAAAAAGGCCCCCGCCGCGTCTCGCCCTTCTTTGTGCCAGGCGCTTTGATCAACCTGATCTCGGGGCAGGTGAGCATCAAATACGGCTTTAAGGGGCCGAACCATTCGGTTGTGACTGCTTGTTCTACCGGGGCGCATGCCATTGGCGATGCCTCACGTTTGATCCAATATGGCGATGCGGATGTGATGGTTGCGGGCGGCGCTGAAGCCGCAATTTGCCGGATTGGCATTGCAGGGTTTAACGCGTGCAAAGCGCTGTCCACCAAGCGCGCGGATGAGCCGCAAAAGGCCTCGCGCCCTTATGATGTGGATCGTGATGGCTTTGTGATGGGCGAGGGCGCTGGCATTGTGGTGCTCGAAGAATATGAACACGCGCGCGCGCGCGGGGCAAAGATCTATGCCGAGGTTCTCGGCTATGGTCTTTCTGGTGATGCCTATCATATCACGGCCCCGTCTGAGGATGGCGAGGGCGGTGAGCGCTCTATGCGCAATGCGCTGCGCAATGCGGGGCTCGCGCCCAAAGATATCGACTATATCAATGCCCATGGCACCTCGACCATGGCCGACACGATTGAGCTGGGCGCCGTTGAGCGGCTCTTGGGCGATCACGCCGCCAATGTCACGATGTCCTCGACCAAATCTGCCACCGGGCATTTGCTGGGCGCGGCCGGGGCGATTGAGGCGATCTTCTCGATCCTGGCGATTCGTGATCAGGTCTGCCCGCCAACGATTAATCTGGACAATCCGGCGGTGCAGACGCCCCTGGATCTGGCCCCCAACACCAAGCGCGAACGGCAGGTCAATGTGGCCCTGTCCAACTCCTTTGGATTTGGCGGCACCAATGCAAGTGTGATTTTCGGTAAGGTATAGGCTCATGATCTGGCGGCATCTCGCCTCTAACGCGCTTTCTATTCTGCTGGTTGTGGTGTTCCTGCTTGCAGGGGCTCTGATCTGGGGGCAGCGGCAATATACCGTGGCTGGCCCGCTAGAGGAGGCGATTTGCTTTCAGGTCGAACGGGGGGCGACGATTGCGCGTGTGAGCAATAAGCTTGAGGCGCAAGAGGCGATCACCAGCGGTGCCTTGTTCCGTATCTCCGCCGATTATGCGGGCAAGGCGGATAAGGTGAAGGCAGGGTCTTTCCTGCTGGCCCCCGGTGCCTCTATGCAGGATATCGTGGATACGGTCACACGGGGCGGGGCGTCCAATTGCGGCACAGAAGTGATCTATCGCATTGGCGTGACACGTCTTAATGTGCAGGTGCGCGAGTTGGACCCGGCGCAGGGGCGCTTTGTTGAGCGGGCGCAGTTTCAGCTGGGCGTCGATGAGAGTGACCCTGTCTATAGCAGAGTGCGCGAAAATCCTGACACCCGCTATCGTATCGCCTTTGCCGAAGGGGTGACCAGCTGGCAAGTGGTGGATGCTTTGCGCAAGATCGACCTGCTTGAAGGGGATATCGGCACGATGCCGCCCGAAGGCGCGCTGGCCCCGCAAAGCTATGAGGTCGGAGCGGGCGATAACCGCGCCGCTCTGGTGGCGCAAATGCAGCAGGTGCAAGAGCTGCGCGTGCTCTCGGCTTGGGCCAAGCGCAACCCCGATCTGCCGCTGGAAAGCCCCGAAGAGCTGGTCACTCTCGCCTCGATCATTGAAAAGGAAACCGGTATTGCTGGGGAGCGGGGCAAAGTGGCCTCGGTCTTTGTGAACCGTCTCAACCAAGGCATGCGCCTGCAAACCGACCCGACGGTGATCTATGGCATCACCAAAGGCGAGGGCACGCTGGGACGGGGGCTGCGCAGCTCAGAACTTCGTAAGCGCACGCCCTGGAATACCTATGTGATCGACGGGCTGCCCCCCACACCGATTGCCAATCCAGGGCTGGCCAGCCTAGAGGCCGCGGCCAATCCCGAAAAGACCGACTATATCTTCTTTGTGGCCGATGGCACCGGTGGACATGAATTCACCACGAACCTGCGCGATCACAACGCCGCCGTGGCCCGCTGGCGCAAGATTGAGGCGGAGCGCAGGAATGCGCAGGGGAATTGAGGTAAAGGCAGGCTTCTATACCAAACGCAGCTGAAAACCCAGAGTTCCGCGCCGTGGGGGTTTTGCACCCCCACACCCCCGCAAGGTATTTTTAGCCAAATGAAGGGGGGGCATTTTGTTAAGATAGATCGTTTCTCAACCGTTATTTTTCAAAGACCATCCCTTACCAAACCCTTACCCCACCGCACGCAGGTAACGAACGCATCATATTGATTAACAAGAGATTTCTTGACTTTTCGCTGTTTTTACGGTATCTCTATTCTCACGCTAGAAGACGCAAGGCATAGCTAACCTTTCGTCTCTCATGCGGAGGGCCCCGAACCCAAATGAGGCCCTTCTTATGACTATGATCACTTTGGACGAGTTGGACAATAAAATCGAGCAGGATGAAAACCTGCTAGCTGATATCCGCGCGCTGATCGCGGATCTTCGGGCGGAAATCAAAGACTATAAGGAGTATATCGCCATGCGCGGCTCCTGTGAGGAGGTCAAAGGGTGTCCTGACGTGAAAGCGCTTGGCACGCTTTATCGAAACTGTATCGAAACGGAGAACCGCCTTGGAGACTGCAAAGAGCGAAAACTTGGGATTGCCCAAAACGGAGTTGCCTTCGACCTTGACGCCGCACGGGCTTCGATTGGGTGCAAATTGGATAACCTACGCGCCTGCTGCGGCGCAGAGCCTGTTCTTGGATGACCTGGATGAGGGAGAGCTGCGTGCTCTCCCCTATCTCTTTGAATTTTGGGCCCATCCGCACCAACTCCCGCCTGAGGGGGAGTGGCGCACTTGGGTGATCTTGGGCGGTCGCGGCGCTGGCAAAACCCGCGCTGGCGCAGAATGGGTGCGTGCACAGGTCGAGGGGTCCATGCCCTTTGATGAAGGGCGCGCGCGCCGCGTTGCCTTGGTGGGCGAGACGCAAGATCAGGTGCGCGAGGTGATGATCTTTGGCGATAGTGGCATTCTGGCCTGCTCGCCCGAGGATCGCCGCCCCACTTGGGAAGCCTCGCGCAAGCGTCTGGTTTGGCCCAATGGTGCCATCGCGACGGTGCATTCCGCCCATGATCCCGAAGGCCTGCGCGGCCCGCAATTTGATGCGGCCTGGGTGGATGAGCTGGCCAAATGGCCCAATGCGCAAGATACCTGGGATATGCTGCAATTTGCGCTGCGCCTTGGGGATGATCCCCGCGTTTGCGTGACCACCACGCCGCGCAATGTGGATGTGCTGAAAACCCTGCTGGAGCAGCCCTCCACCGTGCAAACCCATGCGAAAACCGATGTGAACCGCGCCAATCTCGCCGCCTCCTTTTTGGAAGAGGTGCGCAACCGCTATGCGGGCACGCGCCTGGGGCGGCAAGAGCTGGACGGGGTGCTGCTCTCGGATGCCGAAGGCGCGCTTTGGACCTCTGAGATGCTGGAAGAAATCCGCACCGATAAAGTGCCCGAGCTGGATCGCATCGTGGTGGCGCTAGACCCGGCGGCAACTTCTGGCAAATCTTCTGATGAATGCGGCATCGTAGTTGCGGGCGCGCTCACCCAAGGCCCACCCCAAGACTGGCGCGCTTATGTGCTGGCCGATTGCACAGTGTCCGCTGCCTCCCCCAACACTTGGGCGCGCGCCGCGATTTCAGCCATGGAGCAATTTAGCGCCGATATGCTGGTGGCCGAGGTGAACCAAGGCGGGCAGATGGTCGAAGAGGTCATCCGCAATATAGACCCGCTGATCCCTTATCGGGCCGTGCATGCTTCGCGCGGTAAGGTTGCCAGGGCCGAGCCTGTTGCCGCGCTTTATGAACAAGGGCGCGTGCGCCATGTGGGTGTGTTTGAACAGCTCGAATCGCAAATGGTGCAGATGACCATCAACGGCTATGAAGGCTCCGGCAGCCCCGATCGCACCGACGCCCTTGTTTGGGCCCTGCACGAGCTATTGATCACCCATAGTGCCAAATGGCGACAACCCGGCGTGCGGCGGCTTTAACGCGTTCGGCATCCCACCTCAAAAGGCGCTCCGAGTTTCGGGGCGTTTTTTTATGTCTCCAGCGCGGCCACAGCCCGAATCGCCCCCCTCAACCGCGCCCCCTTCATTTGGCTGAAAATACCTTGCGGGGGTGTGGGGGTGCAAAACCCCCACGGCGCTGGATTTTGACTTTGCCGCGACCTGTCTTCAAGGGTGAGTCCGGGCGTCATTCAATGAAATCAAACTCTTAACGCCGCCGCACGCCCCCACCGTACGCATATGTGAACGCATATTAACTTCTTTGGCCGATAACTCTTCTCAACAAGGCGCCCTGGTGTGTGGGGGTCGGGGCAAGTGAATAGGAGCAGATCCCAAATGGCATTTGAATTTCTCAAACGAAAGCAAGCTGAGCAGATCGTTCCTGAGACCAAGGCGAGCGCGGCGGGCCGGGTGATTGCTTGGCAGACGGGCGGGCGTGTGGCGTGGTCGGCGCGTGATACCGCCTCTTTGACTCGTTCGGGTTTTGCGGGTAATCCGGTTGGGTTTCGCTCTGTTAAGCTGATTGCCGAAGCCGCCTCTGCTTTGCCGCTGGTTTTGCAGGACAGCACAACGCGCTTTGATCAGCATCCGCTGCTCACGCTTTTGCGTCGCCCCAATACCGCGCAGGGCCAGGCTGAGCTGCTCGAGGCGCTTTACGGCCAGCTTCTGCTTTCAGGCAATGCCTATATCGAGGCGGTGGGCCAAGAGCTGACCCCGGTTGAGCTGCATGTTCTGCGCTCGGACCGCATGAGCGTTGTGCCCGGCAATGATGGCTGGCCTATTGGCTTTGAATATACGGTTGGTGGGCGCTCGCACCGTTTTGCGGTGGGCGATGGGATTTCTCCGATTTGCCATATTCGCGCCTTTCACCCGCAAGATGATCATTATGGCTTTTCTCCGCTGCAAGCTGCGGCCATGGCGCTGGATGTGCATAATTCTGCCTCGCGCTGGTCCAAGGCGCTGCTGGACAATGCGGCCCGCCCCTCTGGCGCGATTGTCTACAGTGGCAATGACGGGCAGGGCAGTCTGTCGGCCGAGCAATATGACCGTCTGGTTGATGAGATCGAAAGCAACCATCAGGGCGCGCGCAATGCCGGTCGCCCGATGTTGCTGGAGGGCGGGCTTGATTGGAAACCCATGGGCTTTTCGCCCTCGGATATGGAGTTCCAAAAGACCAAAGAGGCGGCGGCGCGTGAGATCGCCCTGGCCTTTGGGGTGCCGCCCATGTTGATCGGTATTCAGGGCGATGCGACCTATGCCAATTACCAAGAGGCCAATCGCGCCTTTTACCGCCTGACGGTTTTGCCGCTGGTGACGCGGGTTGCCGCGCAGCTGGGCACTTGGCTCTCGACCTTTTCGGGAGAGGATCTGGTGCTGAAACCCGATTTGGACCAAGTGCCCGCGCTTTCTGCCGAACGCGATGCACAGTGGAAGCGCGTGGCGGGCGCGGATTTCTTGAGCGACGGCGAAAAGCGTAAACTCTTGGGCCTGCCCCCCATCGCGGATGAGGACGAGGCTGATGAATAGCCGAGCAAGTTTTGAATGCGCACCGGGCTTGCGGCTTCAGGCTCATGAAAAGCTGAGCGAGGTGCATATGCGCAATATCGAGCAACGCCTTGAACGCCTGGAAAAGATGATGGAGCGGCTCGAAAAACGGCTCTGGCTCACGGTTTACGGCGTGGTTGGGACGATCCTCAGCCAAGCGGTGCAGAGCTTTTTGGTGGTGGTGCCATGACGCTCCGTTTTTGTCATTGTGCGCAAAATGCGGGCCCCGTCCCGCCAAGCCCGACCTCCCCCCCGGGAGGGCTTTTTGCAGCGCTTCAATTTGAATGGATCTTGAACTGTTTGAGGTCGTTCAAGCCAGTCCAACTCTGCGCACGCCCCCCCGAGGTCGGGCTTGGCGGGACTGACGAGCAAAACAGGAATCTTTGAGGTAGATACAAATGCAACACGGGTTAGAGCATAAATTTGCCAGCTTTGGCACCACGCTTGAGGTGCAAGATGGTCAGGTGATCGAAGGCTATGCCAGCCATTTTGGCCGCACCGATCAAGGCGGGGATATTGTTAAGAAGGGCGCCTATTCCAGCTCTTTGAGCCGGGCGATTGCTGAGCAGCGTAAGATAAAGATGCTTTGGCAACATGATCCGGCCCAGCCTATCGGGATTTGGGATGAGCTGCGCGAAGATGAGGCCGGGCTTTGGGTCAAGGGCCGCATTTTGGACAGCACCCAAAAAGGGCGCGAGGCGGCGGCCTTGATCGCAGCCGGGGCGCTGGATGGGCTCTCGATTGGATATCGCACCATTAAAGCGACAAAGAACGATAAGGGCCAAAGGCTCTTGACCGAACTGGAGCTGTGGGAGGTCTCACTTGTGACGTTCCCAATGCTGCCCAGTGCGCGGGTGGCTGCCAAATCCGGGGAGACCCCGGCTGATGCAGAATATTTGCGCGAATTGGCCGCTGCCTTTCAAGGTGCGCGCGCCGCTCTCCGCCGGACCGCCCGCTAAAGGCACCCGGCTCCAGCCAAACTGCGAAAGGAAAACCTATGAGCAGACCCGAGGCGAAAGCCGCGGCCGGGGGAGGTTTGACCCCGGCGCATGAGGCACGCGAGGCCATTACGGGCTTTATGTCCGACTTTGCGGACTTCCAAACCGATTTGAACACCAAACTGCAACAGCAAGAAGAGCGACTGACCATGCTGGATCGTAAAAGTGTAACCCTGAGCCGCACGCCTCTTGGTGCGGCGGCAGATTTCGATGCCCCCCATCAAAAAGCGTTTAACGCCTATTTGCGCTCTGGCGATGATAGCGAGCTGCGCGGGCTTGAGCTGGAGGGCAAGGCGCTCTCAACCGCTCTGAACTCTGATGGCGGCTATCTGGTGGATCCGCAAACCTCTGCCTCAGTGCAAACAGTTCTCAGCTCAACCGCGTCCCTGCGGGCGGTTGCGTCCATCGTGAATGTGGAAGCCTCCTCTTATGATGTGCTGATCGATCATTCTGATTTGGGCGCGGGCTGGGCCTCGGAGACCGCCACGGCAACCGAGACTGCGACACCGACGGTTGATCGTATTTCCATTGCGCTGCATGAGCTTTCCGCTTTGCCAAAGGCGTCTCAGCGTCTTTTGGATGACAGCGCGTTCAACATTGAAGAGTGGCTTTCGACCCGCATTGCAGATCGTTTTGCCCGCGCTGAGGCCGCAGCTTTTGTCAGCGGTGATGGTCTGGACAAGCCGCGCGGTTTCCTGAACCACACGATTGCGGATGATGCGTCTTGGACCTGGGGTCAGCTTGGCTATGTGCCCAGCGGTGTTTCTGCGAGCTTGAATGCCGATGCGATTGTGGATCTGGTCTATGCGCTGGGTGCGGAGTACCGCGCGAATGCCACATTTGTGATGAACTCCAAAACCGCTGGCACCGTGCGTAAACTGAAAGACGCCGATGGCCGCTTTATGTGGGCAGACAGCTTGGCCGCAGGTCAGCCAGCGCGGCTTATGGGCTATCCGGTTCTGGTCTGCGAAGACATGCCAGATCCTGCGGCGGATAGCTACTCGATTGCCTTTGGGGATTTTGCGTCAGGCTACACAGTTGCAGAGCGCCCAGATCTGCGCGTGCTGCGTGATCCCTTCAGCGCCAAGCCTCATGTTCTGTTCTATGCCACCAAGCGCATTGGCGGTGATGTGACAGATTTTGCGGCGATCAAGATAATGAAACTGGGCACCGCTTAAGGGCTCGTTTCACCTGAACTCAGAGCGTTCCCACAGTGCGCTCTGGGATGTGGGGCGCGTGCCAAAACGGCTGCGCGTTGTCTAGCTGCTCCCCCTCCGTCCGAGCAACGCGGAGTGGTGCGCGCCCCGCCCATATTTCGAAATTGTTGCGAAAAATGCGGCTGATCCATCAGCGGAGAAGATGAAAGATGATGTTAATCGAAGAAACCCAAATCTTGGGCGCGAGTTTTCCGGTTACCGATTTTCGCAATCACTTGCGCCTCGGAACGGGCTTTGCGGATGATGATTTGCAAGATGCGGTGCTGGTGAGCTTTTTGCGCGCCGCGGTGAGCGCCATTGAAGGGCGTGTGTCCAAGGCCTTGTTCCTGCGTGATTTTTCGCTGCAACTCACGCGTTGGTCGCAGTCTGATCGCCAAAGCTTGCCCATTGCGCCTGCGATTTCACTCAGCGGTGCCAAACTGGTGGCCCGTGATGGCAGCGAAAGCGACATTGATCTGGCGGGCCTTCGTCTGGTGCCCAATGGGCAAGAGCCCAGTGTGGTCTCTTTAGGTGGCTCGATGCCCACAATTGCTGTTGGGGGCTATGCAGAGCTGCGCTTTGCTGCCGGGTATGGGCTGAGCTGGACGCTTATCCCGCCCGATCTGCGCCAGGCCGTGTTTCTGCTGGCGGCGCATTATTATGAATATCGCTCTGAGACGGCTTTATCTGAGGGCTGCATGCCCTTTGGTGTGACCTCTCTGATTGAGCGCTACCGCCCTTTGCGCATTGGATTGGGAGTTCGCTAAGCCATGACAATTCCTCGTCTTTCCCGACAACTCGCCCTCGAAGAGCAGGTCCGCGTGCCCGATCTTGCGGGCGGGTTTGCAAATAGCTGGCGCGTGCTTGGCCATCTTTGGGCCAATGTGGAGCAGCAATCGGGCTCGGAAACGCTGATCTCTGGACGCACCGCTTCGATCTATACCTATCGCATGATCGTGCGCGCCGCCCCGCCAGGAAGCCCACAGCGCCCCACACCGGCGCAAAGATTTCGCGAAGGGGACCGGGTGTTCACCATCCGCACCGTTTCGGATTACGACCGCGAAGGGCGCTATCTGGAATGCAGCGCAGATGAGGAGGTGGTCGCATGAGCTATGCCCTTGCCGCCGCGCTGCAAACTTCCGTGTTTCAAACCCTGAGCGCCGATCCCGCGCTGATTGGGCTGGTGGGCGCAAATATCTATGATGCGTTGCCCTCTGGCACGGTGCCCGATCTTTATATCTCGCTCGGTCCCGAAGAGGCCAAGGACGCCTCAGACAAAACCCATGCAGGCGCGCGCCATCATTTCACCGTTTCGGTGATTTCAACCCAGCCCGGATTTGTGACCTGCAAAACCGTGGCGGGCGCGATTTGCGATGCGCTTGTGGATGCGGAGCTGAGCCTGACCCGTGGCAATCTGATTTCGCTCGATTTCGAGAAAGCCAGCGCCATGCGCATTGACGCGGGCAATGCACGCCAGATCGATCTGCGCTTTGCGGCGCGGGTGGAAGACAGTTAACCCCTAAAGCCAATCGCCGATGCGCGATAGGCTTTAGCCCTTTAATTACGCATGTCGAACAGCGCCGAACCGGTTCCCACTTCGGCGCGACATGCTCTAAACCGGAGATCTCCCATGCCAGCACAAAATGGTAAGGACCTACTTCTTAAGGTCGATATGGATGGCGCGGGCACGTTTGAAACCGTGGCCGGGCTGCGCGCAACCAAAATCAGCTTTAACTCTGAGACGGTGGATGTGACATCACTGGAAAGCGTTGGCGGCTGGCGCGAGCTGCTCTCTGGCGCTGGCGGGCGCTCCGCTGAGATTACTGGCGCGGGCGTGTTCAAAGATGGCAGCACCGATGCGCGCACGCGTGAGATTTTCTTTAACGCCCAGACTCCAAATTTTCAGGTGGTGATCCCAGATTTTGGCACGGTGCAAGCGCCGTTCCAAATCACCAAGCTCGATTATGCCGGGGATTACAACGGGGAGGCGACATTTGAGCTGACCCTGGCCTCTGCTGGGGCCGTGAGCTTTACGGTGCTGTGATGAGCAATCCGTGGAGGGGAGAGGTGGCGCTGGTGCTGGATGGGGTCTCTTATGATCTGCGTCTCACGCTAGGCGCTTTGGCAGAGCTTGAGACGGCGCTAGGGGCTTCGTCTTTGATGGATGTGGTCTCGCGCTTTGATGGCGGAAACTATTCAACACGCGATGTTCTTGCGGTTCTGCAGGCCGGGCTGAAAGGGGGCGGGGCCAATCCGCTGCCCAATCTGGCCGAGGCCGACATCACCGGCGGCATTACCCGCGCCGCGCAAGTGGCCGCCCAGCTTTTGGTGCGTGCCTTTGCTTTGCCGGAAGGGGGCGCGATATGATTGCTACGCTTGACTGGCCTGCCTTGATGCGTGCGGGCCTCTGTGGGCTGCATCTGCAACCCGATCAATTCTGGGCTCTGACCCCCGCCGAGCTGCGGCTCATGCTGGGCGAGCCCGCCAATACGGTGCCGCTAAAACGCGCAGGGCTTGAGGCTCTGATGCAAGCCTACCCGGACGAAAAAGAAGGAACCCGCCATGAGCCGCACGATTAATGCGCTAGACCATCTGGGCACCGCCGCTGAGCGTGTTAACGCTTCGCTCAGTGAAACCTCTGTGGTGATGGAAGCCTTTGAGCAAGAGATCGACCGCACCAAACGCGCCTTTGAAGAGATTGCAGAGGATGTGAAGGTGCTGGAAAAGGGGCTGAGCGGGGGGCTGAAAAAGGCCTTTGACGATGTTGTGTTCGACGGCAAGAACCTCTCGGACGCGCTGGAAACTATCGCCCAATCCATGATCAAGGCCAGCTATAATGCGGCTGTCACCCCCGTGACCAACCATGTGGGTGGCCTGATCGCGCAAGGCGTGGGCAATTTCGTGCAAGGGGTTCTGCCCTTTGGCAATAGCGGCGGGCAGGGGCTGTTTGGCGGCGGCGCGGCACCGCTCACAAAATCGGCGGCCAATGTGGTGATGAATATTTCGACACCCGATGCGGCCAGCTTTTCGCGCTCGCGCAGCCAGATCGCCACTCAGATGAACCGCGCCCTGTCTTATGCGCAGCGCAATTCTTAACGGAAAAGGAGACGGGCGATGAATTTTCACGAGATCCGCTTTCCCACCAAGCTTAGCTTTGGCTCGGCCGGTGGCCCTGAGCGGCGCACCGATGTGGTTGAGCTGGCCAATGGTTTTGAAGAGCGCAACACCCCCTGGGCCCATTCGCGCCGTCGCTATGATGCTGGTTTGGGCATGCGCTCGCTGGTGGATGTCGAGGCGCTGATTGCGTTTTTCGAGGCGCGTCAGGGCCAGCTTTACGGCTTTCGCTGGAAGGATTGGACGGATTTCAAATCCTCTAGCTTGGCTTCAGATGTGAGCGCCACCGACCAGGTGATTGGCACCGGGGATGGGGCGCAGGCGCAATTTACTTTGTGCAAAACCTATAGCTCTGGCGGGGCAAGCTATACCCGTCCGATTAAGAAACCCGTGGCGGGCTCTGTGCAGGTGGCGGTGGCTGGTGTGGTGCAAAGCGACTATTCCCTGGATACCAGCACCGGCCAGATTACCTTTGCCAGCGCCCCCGCCAATGGGGCTGAGATCACCGCTGGTTTCGAATTTGATGTGCCTGTGCGCTTTGATACATCGTCGCTGAATATCTCTGTGGCAAGCTTTAACGCCGGTGACATCCCTGATGTGCCAATTATCGAGGTGCGGGTGTGATGGCGAATTTGGATGCGGGCCTTCAGGCTCATTTAGATACAGGCGCGACAACCCTGTGCCATGCCTGGGCGATTACGCGCAGCGATGGGCTCAGCTTTGGGTTTACCGATCACGATTTGCCACTGGAATTTGACGGGATCGACTTTGCGGCTGATACGGGTCTGAGCGCCGCCGCCCTGGCCCAATCCACCGGGCTGTCGGTCGATAATAGCGAGGCGATTGGTGCGCTCAGCGATGCGGGCCTGTCCGAGGCAGATATCGAGGCGGGGCGTTTTGATGGCGCTGAGATTTCCGCGTGGCTGGTCAATTGGGCCGATCCAAGCCAGCGCCAATTGCAATTTCGCGGCTCTATTGGTGAAATCCGCCGCGCAAACGGGGCCTTTACCGCCGAGCTGCGCGGGCTCACCGATGCGCTGAACCGACCCCTGGGGCGCGCCTATCAAAAGCCTTGCTTTGCGGTTCTGGGAGATGGGCGCTGTCAGCATCTGCTCACGGAACCGGCCTTTGTCACCACCAAAGAGGTCGAGACGGTTAGCGAGGCACGAGTTCTCACCTTTAGCGATCTTTCTGGCTATGATGCGGCCTGGTTCACGCGCGGGCGTTTGGATGTTGTCAGCGGGAATGCGGCGGGCCTTTGGGGCGCGATCAAAGAGGATCGAGACAATGATGGGGTGCGCGTGATCACGCTTTGGGAGCCCCTGCGCGCTCCTCTAGCTGCGGGCGATCAAGTCAAGCTTACGGCAGGCTGCGATAAGCGCTTTGAAACCTGCCGCGACAAATTCAACAATCTGATCAACTTCCAAGGCTTTCCCGATCTGCCCAGTGATGAGTGGATCGCCGCTATCCCACGCTCCACAGGGGCCAATACCGGGGGCAGCTTGCGGTGAGACAGGATGTCGTGGATTTGGCCCGCACTTGGCTTGGCACGCCCTATGTGCATCAGCAATCCGTGCAAGGCGCGGGCTGTGATTGCTTGGGGCTGCTGCGCGGTGTGTGGCGCGCGCTTTATGGCACGGAGCCTGAAGCGGTGCCCGCCTATAGCTATGATTGGTCAGAGCCCTCAAGCGATGAGGCGCTCTGGCGCGCGGCATCGCGGCATTTGCAAGCAAGAGAGCCCCAGGACGAGGCCCCCGGCGATGTTCTGTTGTTTCGCATGCGCAGCGATGCGGTTGCCAAACATCTTGGGCTGCAATCGAGCCCTGATCGCTTCATCCACGCCTATAGCGGCCACGGGGTTGTAGAAAGCCCCCTCAGCCAGCCTTGGCGACGCCGCATTGTGGCGCGTTTTGCATTTCCAACTTAGGAGACCCCTTTCATGGCAACGGTAGTGCTTTCAGCCGCAGGTGCGGCGCTTGGTGGTTCCATTGGGGGAACTGTGGCGGGGCTCAGCTCAGCGGTGATTGGTCGCGCGGTTGGTGCAACCCTTGGCAAGGTGATTGATCAAAAGGTCATGGGCGCCGGCAGCCAAACGGTTGAGACCGGCAAGGTGGACCGTTTTCGCATCACCGGCTCTGGCGAGGGTCAGGCGATTGCCCAGCTTTATGGGCGCGCGCGCCTTGGCGGGCATGTGATTTGGAGCTCGGATTTCACCGAGACAGCAACCACTTCGGGCGGCGGCAAGGGCGGTGCATCTCAGCCCAAAACCACGTCCTATAGCTATTCGGTGAATCTCGCCGTTGCGCTGTGCGAGGGCGAGATTTCCCGCGTGGGTCGGGTTTGGGCCGATGGGCAAGAGCTGTCGCGCGATGATCTTGGTATGAATGTCTATTTCGGCTCCATGACGCAACTGCCCGATCCGGTGATGGAGGCGATTGAGGGCGCGGGCCAAGTTCCGGCCTATCGCGGCACCGCCTATGTGGTGTTTGAGAACCTGAACCTTGCGCGATTTGGCAACCGTATTCCGCAATTTACCTTTGAGGTCATGCGCCCCGCCCCGGCAAATGAGGCGGGATTTATCCCATTATTCCCAGAGTTTAGCGAAGGCGAGTTTACACAATCGCCAGAACCTGTTCCGGTTGACGATCTGGCCCGCGTTGTTGAGGCGGTGGCCTTGATGCCCGGTAGCGGCGAATATACCCTGGCGACAACGCCGGTTTATTACACGGATGGGCCGGGCTCGCGCTGGGCGGCAAATACGCATACCCCCTTTGGCGGCACCGATTTTTCTGCCTCACTGCAAGCGCTGAGCGAAGAGCTGCCCAGCACCAAAGCCAGCTCGCTGATTGTGAGCTGGTTCTCGGGTGATCTGCGCTGCCAACATGCGCGTATTCAGCCCAAAGTGGAGCATCACAGCTTTGAAGGCGAAAACATGCCCTGGCGTGTCGCGGGTCTGGGGCGCGCTGATGCTGAGACGATCCCGCTGGTGGAGGATGAGCCGGTTTATGGCGGCACGCCCACGGATGCTGCCGTGATTGAGGCGATCCATGCGATCCACGCGGCAGGTCAAGAGGTGATGTTTTACCCCTTCATCTTGATGGATCAGCTTGACGATAATGCGCTGCCTAACCCTTATACCGGCCTGGCGGGGCAACCTCGGCTGCCTTGGCGCGGGCGCATTACCTTGGATCTGGCCCCCGAAATGCCCGGCTCCAGCGATGGCAGCGCGGCAGCTGAGGCAGAAGTTGCGGCGTTTTTTGGCACAGCGCGGGCCAGTGATTTCACGGTCTCGGGCAATACCGTCAGCTATAACGGGCCGGATGAGTGGACTTTTTCCCGTTTCATCCTGCATTACGCGGCCTTGTGCAAAGCAGCGGGCGGCGTGGGCTCTTTCTGCATTGGCTCAGAAATGCGCGGCATGACGCAGATCCGCGGCGCGGGAAACAGCTTTCCGTTTGTGAGTGCCTTGCAGCAACTGGCCGCAGATGTGCGCGCGCTGCTGCCCGCCGCCAAAATCAGCTATGCCTCTGATTGGAGCGAATATTTCGGCTACACCCCGCAGAACGGCACCGGGGATCGCTTCTTTCACCTGGACCCGCTTTGGGCTGATGCGAATATAGATTTCATCGGGATCGACAATTACATGCCGATTTCCGATTGGCGCGATGGCAGTGATCATTTGGATGCGCAAACCGCTCGCTCCATTTATGATCTGGACTATCTCAAAGGCAATATCGAAGGCGGGGAGGGCTATGATTGGTACTATGCCAATGAGGCCGATCGCGATGCACAAATCCGCACGCCTATCACGGATGCTGCCCATAACGAGCCTTGGATCTGGCGCTATAAGGATATTCGCGCCTGGTGGGAAAACCCGCATCATGAGCGCATTGGCGGCATTCGCCAAACCAACCCAACCGCTTGGACGCCTAAATCAAAGCCGATCTGGTTCACCGAATATGGCTGCGCGGCGATCAATAAAGGGGCCAATCAGCCCAATAAATTCTTGGATCCTAAATCGAGCGAATCCAGCGTGCCGCATTATTCAGATGGGCAGCGCGATGATTTCATGCAGATGCAATATCTGCGCGCTTATACATCTTACTTTGCGGATCCTGCGAATAACCCGCTCTCAGATCAGTATTTCGGCAATATGATCAATATGGCCCGCGCTTTTGTCTGGGCCTGGGATGCGCGCCCCTATCCGTTCTTTCCCAATAATCGCGGGCTCTGGAATGATGGGGCGAATTACACGCGCGGGCATTGGTTGACCGGTCGCAGCACCAATCGCGCCTTGGCCGATGTGGTGGCAGAGATTTGCGAAAATGCGGGCGTTGCGCATGTGGACACCTCCGGCCTTTACGGCGTTGTGCGCGGCTATGTGATTGACGCGCTCGGCACTGGGCGCGGCGCGCTGCAACCCCTGATGCTGGCCTATGGCTTTGATGCGGTAGAGCGTGACGGCAGCCTGCAATTCGTGATGCGCGGCGGGAATGAGGCGGCGGTGCTGGCCCCCGATTATCTCGCCCGTGCTAAGGATCTGGATGGCATTATCGAGGAAACGCGCGATCCTGAGTTGGAACTATCTGGCCGTGTTCGCGTGCAGTTCTATCAAGCGGATGGCGAATTTACCTCCATCGCCGAGGAAACCGTGCTGCCCGATGATACCACGCACACCGTTTCGCGCTCTGAAATGCCACTGACCCTGACGCGCGCTGAGGGGCGGCAGATGGCCGAACGCTGGCTCTCTGAGGCGCGGCTGGCGCGGGATGCGGTGCGTTTTGCCCTGCCGCCCTCAAAAGCTGCGCTTGGCGCCGGGGATGTGGTGGCATTGGCCGGGCAGGAAGCCCGCTATCGCATCGACCGGGTAGAGCAGGGACCGTATCAGATCGTTGATGCGGTGCGGGTTGATGCCTCGGTCTATAAAACCAGCGAGATCGAAGAGGATGCCCCCAGCGTTCAACCTTTTGCCGCGCCGGTTCCGGTGATCCCGCTCTTTCTGGACCTGCCGCTCTTGAGCGGGGATGAAAGCGAACATGCCCCCCATTTCGCCGCCTCCGCCCAGCCCTGGCCGGGTAGCGTTGCGATGTATCAATCCTCTACGGATGCGGGCTATGTGCTGAGCAAAACCCTCCCCCAGCGCGCGATTATCGGCATGTTGCAATCGCCCCTGGCCCGCGCGCGTTCTGGACTCTGGGACAATGGCGCGCCGCTGAGTGTTCGGCTCACCTCGGGTCAGCTTGAAAGCGCCGAAGACGCCGCGGTTCTGGCCGGGGCAAATATGGCGGCAATCGGGGATGGCACGCCGGGGAATTGGGAAATCATTCAATTCGCCAAGGCCGAGCTGATCGCGCCGGGCTGGTATCATATTTCGCGCCGGCTTCGCGGGCTTCAGGGCTCGGATGCTCTTATGCCCGAGAACTGGCCCATTGGCAGCTGGTTCGTGCTGCTGAACGGCATACCCGAGCAAATCGAGCTGGCCTCTAACCTGCGCGGCGTTACCCAGCATTTCCGCATTGGCCCAGCCAGCCGCGGCTATAGTGATCCCAGTTACACCCATCTTGAGGCCGCGTTCGCGGGCAACGGCCTGCGCCCCTACGCGCCGGTGCATCTGCGTCAAAGCCAAGCGCCAAGCGGGGATATTGACCTGTCTTGGATCCGCCGCACCCGCATTGAAGGCGACACCTGGGAGGGCGAAGTGCCCCTGGGCGAAGAGCGTGAGAGCTACCGCGTGCAGGTCGTGCAAAATGGCACGGTGCTGCGCGAGGCTGAGAGCGCTTTGGCCTCCTGGACCTATAACGCGATCGATCAAGCCACAGACGGCACCATCGGCGCTACGGATGTGGAGCTACATGTGGCCCAAATCTCCGCCCGCTTCGGCGCAGGCCCCACGCTAATCGCACCGCTTAGCTTGTGAGTGCTGGCCTCATAAGGCAAGGCACGCATGCCAGCATCAGCTTTCGGCCCGCGCCCGAGGTGCCCGCAGGTTGCCTTATCGTGTTTCTATCCGCGTTGGTGCGGTGGTGGGTGGTCGACTTAAAAACCTCGCGAAAAAGTTCGGAACAACGCGAAATGCGTTTCTATCCGCGTTGGTGCGGTGGTGGGTGGTCGACGGGACGGCGTGATCTGGGACGGCGTGATCCGGGGCGGCGAGATTGTTTCTATCCGCGTTGGTGCGGTGGTGGGTGGTCGACTGAGGTCCCAGAGTGTGTTGATTTTGAACGATAGTTTTGCGGCCTTTCCGCACTCGATCTGATTTATGCGAGTTTTGCTGGAATTTGCCGTGCAATCTATTGTCAAAAACTGTGTTTCCTCCTTTCAAAACAGTGCGTTACGCCATTTCCAAATCCGATTGGCGCGTGATGGCCAATATTTGCGGTTTAGATTTGGCGGCTCAGTTCCCAGCAAAGCACAATTATCGCCCTGCGTGCAAGAGATTTGTTGAAAGAATGCATATGGGCCCCGCCCACCACAGGGCAATCGTTAGTTATCGGGGTGCTGAGATCGGGCAGGAGTTTTTGCACGTCGCTCAGAACGACTTCGGTAATAAAGGGCATATCAAAGCTGCGCGAGGCTGGTACGAGCGGCGCGTCCTGGACCTATAACGCCATTGACCAAGCCACAGACGGCACCATCGGCGCTACGGATGTGGAGCTGCATGTCGCCCAAATCTCCGCCCGCTTCGGAGCCGGCCCCGCGCTGATCGCACCGCTTAGCTTGTGAGTTTGGGTTGCGGGCTGAGATCCGCCCTCAAAACAATACCCCCAAATCCCCTGCCGGGTGCGCAATCCCAACCGCGCCCGAACCTCCCCATGAAAGGGCACACTGCATCGCGTGCGAGAGGGCCTTTGGTGATCTGCAGGGTTTTGACCCTAGGCCTTGAAACGGTCACCCGAGCAACTGCAGACCGTTTCGAGTCCAAACTTTCCAATGCTCCGGGAATAGCGACCGACCGTGTTTATGCATTCATATGCGAAGTGACATAAGTGTGCTGGTGATCCCACACGCGGCTTAAAAACAACTTGGCTGTTGAAATCAGGTTCGTCGGAGGTCAACTGCTAGATAGCGCTTACCAATATTCTTGCCGCCGACCTCAAGATAGAAATTCCACCTACGATCTTTTGAGTGCCAGATTGCCTTACGGACCGTACCGACATGGTGCGTTAGATTTTTTGCATTCACTATGACTTCGACATGTTCGCCGTATCGATATTCCGGCGGGTACTGCCCTCCAACCGGATCATTGGCAGCCATCTCCGACAAAACGTCCTGAAATTCGGAATGCTCACTCAGAAGCTCAAATAACTCCTCGCGCTCCAAGCCAAGAAGATCGCCGTTCAGAAACCACTTAAGCAGGCTCGCTTGCTCATCGTCATTGACACATTTCGGCCAGTAGCGATGTAGAGCATTCAGATGGGCTTCCAAGCGAACATCATATCCGCTCACAGGTTCATTGCTATCTCGTTTCATAGATGACAAAGTAGAGCCAATTGACATGGGCTGGAAGAGGCATGGATATAAAGCGGCCCTTCACTGCACTACGTAGAATGGCAGCAAAGCCTGCATATCCGGCCTGCAATAACCTAGCAGCGGAAGATTCGCCGCGAGCTCTTTCGCATCCTTACTGTGCGGTCCAGCCGCCATCTATGGGGATCACTGTGCCGGTGACGTTATGGGCGATGGGGGCGCAGAGCCAGAGGGCTAGGGCGCCTATTTCGGAGGGGTCTGAGGTGCGGCGGCTGGGTTGCTTTTCGGTCAGCAGATCTGCGATGCCCTTCTCTCGATCTCCGCCATGGGCTGCGGCGCGGGCTTGGACTTGTGGCTCGATGATTGCCGTTTCTGTCCAGCCGGGCCCGATGCAATTCACGGTTACACCGCCCTTTTGCTTGCTCCCGGCGGCGGCATATTCAAGTGCGGCCACTTTGGACATGCCCACCAGTCCAAATTTGGAGGCGCAATAGGGCACTTTGGCAACCGAGGCCACGATCCCATGCACGCTGGCGATATTGATCACGCGCCCATATCCCTTTTGCGCCATTTTCGGCAGCGCTAGGCGCATGGTGTGAAACGCGCCTGAAAGGTTCACGCCGATGATCGCCTCCCAAGTTTCGGTGTCTAGCTCCGCCAGAGTCGCGGTTTTTTGAATGCCAGCGTTGTTTACAAGGATATCAACGCCGCCCCAGGCCTCGATATCGGCCATCATCTGCTCAAGGGCCGGGACATCACGCATATTGGCGTCAAAGAACTTTGCCTCGGGGGCACCGGCTTGTAAAATCGTATCCGCCGCGTCTTGGGCCTGAGCCGCGTCCGCCAGCCCGTGCACGGCAATGCGCGCGCCCGCTCCGGCCAGTGCTTTGGCAATCGCCAGGCCAATCCCCTGTACCGAGCCCGTGACCAGCGCGGTTTTTCCTGTCAGGTCTGTCATGCTTTGCGCTCCTTTTGCAATATCTCTCGCAGCTCGGTTTTCAGGATTTTGCCGTAGTTGTTTTTGGGCAAGGCTTTGAGAAAGCGGTAGTCTTTGGGGCGTTTGAACCGGGCGATGCTGTTCAGGCACAGGGCATCTAGCTCATCGGGCGGCACGGTGCTACCGGGCAGGGGAGCGACAAAGGCGATCACCACCTCCCCCCATTCTTCATGCGGTGCGCCCACAACCGCGACCTCATGCACGCCGCTATGGCTGAGCAGCACCTCTTCAACCTCGCGCGGGTAGATGTTGGAGCCGCCCGAGATGATCATATCCTTGGAGCGATCTTGCAGCGTGACATAGCCGTTCTCATCCATGCGCCCCATATCGCCGGTCCAGAGCCAGCCATCGCGCAAAGCCTTGGCGCTGGCCTCTTGGTTATTCCAATAGCCCTGCATGACCGTGGCCCCTTGCACCGCGATTTCGCCGACTTCGCCGGCGGGTAGTTCATTGCCCGCCTCATCCAAAATCCGAACCCGCACCGCGCTTTGGGCTGTGCCCACTGAGTTGAGCCGTGCGCGCCAACGCGGATGGGTGCGATCTGCGATGATGTCGCGGGGCAGGGCAGTGATGCCCATGGGGCACTCACCCTGCCCATAGATCTGCACAAAGCGATCTCCCATCACCTCGCTCGCCTCTAAAATATCCGCCTCATACATGGGCCCGCCCGCATAGACGATTGTGCGCAGCCCTTCGCCGTTTTGCCCGGTGATCTTGGCGACATCCACCAGCCGGCGCACCATGGTGGGGGCGGCAAACATCGAAATGGGCCCCATGCTCTTGCCAAGCGCCAAAATCTCATCCGCGTCAAACCCGCCGCTCTGAGGAACCAGATGGCGCGCGCCGCGCAGAATATGCATGAAGTTATAAATCCCCGCCCCGTGGGACATGGGTGCAGCGTAAAGAATGGCATCATCGGCGCGGACCTCATCCACATCGGTGAAATAATTATAGGTCATGGCCGCGAGATTGCCGCAGGTCAGAATAACGCCCTTGGGCTTGCCGGTGGTGCCGGAGGTGTAAAACAGCCACAGCGTGTCACGCTCTTGCAGCCCGGCCGGTGCGGGCAGGCGATCACCTTGGCACATGGCGGCGAACTCTGGGCTCTCGACGCAGATGAGCGGAATGCCCGCAAGGTTTTGCGCAAGACCGGGGATCAGCTTATCGTCAGAAAACACCAAATGCGCCTGAGCATTGCCGATGATCCAGGCGGCCTCTTTGGGATGCAACTTGGCATTGATCGGCACCGCCGCCGCGCCCGCATACCAAATACCATAAAGCGCCTGTAGATACTCAACGCGGTTGGACATGAACACCGCAACCCGCGCGCCCGGACGAATGCCGCGCGCAATCAGCGCCGCGCCAATGGAGGCGGCGCTGCGATCGAATTGTTGATATGTCGCGACTTGCGCCGCGCCCGAAAACAGAGCCGGGCGGTTTGGCGCACGGGTTCCAATGCGATGCAGCCACTCAGCAGGATTCATCTCGCAGCCCCCTTGATTGCGCTTTGAGAGCTTCAACTGAGAGGGCGGAATTGTCTAGAGCGCCTGGTCGAAAACTGGGGGCTTGTTTGTAAATCGAGCCCCCCGCGCAATGTGCTGACAAGGCAGGGGGCGAGACTTATTTCGCTGGCAAAGGTCCGATCATCATGACCATTTGGCGGCCTTCCATCTTGGGCATGTTCTCGATTTTGCCAAGCTCTTTCACATCCTCGGCCACGCGGTGCAACAGGTCACGCCCCAGGCTTTGGTGCGCCATCTCGCGGCCACGGAAGCGTAATGTGATTTTGACCTTGTCGCCATTTTCCAAGAATTTGAACACGTTCTTCATCTTGACCCCATAATCATGGGTGTCGGTGTTTGGGCGGAACTTGACCTCTTTGACCTCGATGATCTTTTGCTTTTTGCGGGCCTCGGATTCGCGCTTTTGCTGCTCATATTTGAACTTGCCGAAATCCATGATTTTGCACACCGGAGGGGAGGCATTGGGGGAGATTTCAACAAGATCGAGCTCGGCATCCTCTGCCATTTGAAGAGCACGATTTGGGGATACAACACCGACATTTTCGCCTTCTGGGCCAATCAGTCGGATCTCTGGGGCACGAATACTTTCGTTGACGCGCGGGCCGGTGTCTCTTTGGGGCGGCGCGTTGTGAGGTCTGCGGGCTATCGTCGTGGTCCTTGTTCTGTTTTCACTTTAGATGCGGATCGTAAGGGCAGCGCGCGCTTTTTTCAAGGGCGCTTCTTGGGGCAGTCTCTGTTTTTAAGGTAAATTTGACCAAATCCTGCTCATTTCAGTCTAAAAACGCCTTTTCCACCACATAATGGGCGGGTTTTGAATTTGCGCCCTCTTCCAGCCCATAGCTTTCAAGCAGCTCTTTCAGCTCAAGGTTAAAGGCGAGATTGCCGCAGATCATGGCGCGGTCACATTGTGGGCTCAGCTCAGGCACGGCCAAATCGGCAAATAGGGTGCCATCGCGCATCAGATCGGTGATCCGGCCCATTTTCGCGCTCTGCTCGCGCGTCGTTGTGGGGTAATAGGCCAGCTTATCGGCAAATCCTGCACCCATCAGCTCGGCCAGCATCTCATCTGTGCGAATGGCGGCAATCAGATCGCGCCCATAGGTCAGCTCACCCACTTCGCGGCAGGTATGGGTCAGGATCACCTGATCATAATCCTCATAGGTTTGCGGCTCGCGCAAGAGCGAAGCAAAGGGCGCAAATCCGGTTCCGGTCGCAAAGAGCCACAGCCGCTTACCCGGCAAGAGCGCATCATGCACCAAAGTGCCAACCGGCTTTGGGCGCAGGATGATTTGATCGCCCACCTGGATATGTTGCAGCTTGGAGGTGAGTGGGCCGTCAGGCACTTTGATCGAATAAAATTCCAGCTCCTCATCCCAAGCGGGGGAGGCGATGGAATAGGCGCGCAAGAGCGGCTTTTGCTTGCCCGTCTTCGGGTCAGGATCGCCCATAAGCCCAATCATCACAAATTCGCCCGACCGAAAACGCAGGCTCGCCGGGCGCGTGCAGCGAAAGCTAAACAGGCGATCCGTGTAATGTTTGACCTCAGTCACCGTTTGCGCGTCGGGCAAAGTCACGGAGGGTTTGATCGGGGCGTGATCTGTCATAGGCTCTATCCAAGGTCGCACTCAGTTGCGTATAAAAGTCTAAGTGCTCTTATGGCAAGTCGTGTGCTCTTGGCATTGACCCAGATCAAGAGGGGGCAAAAGCCCATGCAGATTGATGACACAGATCGTAGGATCCTGGCGCTGCTCCAGCAAGATGCGAGCCAATCGCTTGAGGATATTGCCAAAACCATCGGCTCTTCGCGTACGCCGGTCTGGAATCGCATTCGCAAGCTGCGCGAGGCGGGGGTGATCAAGGCCAATACGGTTTTGCTGGATGCTGAATTGCTCGGGTTTGAGGCCTGTTTCTTTGTGCTGATCCGCACCTCCGAACATGAGGCGGGATGGCAGGCGCAGTTTCTGCAAGCCCTGCAAGATCGCCCCGAGGTGCAAGAGGCGCATCGCCTGGCGGGGGATATCGACTATATCCTGAAGGTGCGGGTGAAAAACGCACGCGCCTATGATGCCTTCTATCAAGCGCTGATCTCAGAGGTGCGCGTGCATAACGTCACAGCCCTGCTCTCGATGGAAGAGATCAAATCCACCAGCCATCTGCCACTGTAATCTTATGACCTTTCCAGGGCCGTGATGATCGCTCCAAAGTCAGTAGCTTTGAGCGAGGCACCGCCTACCAGGGCACCGTCAACATTCTCGGCTTCAAAGATCATCGCTGAATTGTCAGGCTTTACCGAGCCACCGTAAAGCAGGCTGAAATTTTTGCCGGGCTCTCCGAAGCGAGAAATTAGCTTTTCTCTCAGAAAATCATGTATTTGGCAAATGTCGGACAAATGGGGAATCCGCCCGGTGCCTATGGCCCAAATCGGCTCATAGGCAATCACTATGTTTGCCGGGGTGGCGTTGTCTGGGCAGGATCCGTTGAGTTGCTCTGCCAATATGTCGAGCGTTTGCCCGGCATCACGCTCTGCCTCGCTCTCGCCAATACAGATGATCGCGATTAGCCCGGCCGCTATGGCCGCCTGCGCTTTTGCGCGCACCTGCGCATCGCTTTCCCCATAAGCTGCGCGTCGCTCGGAATGTCCGACAATCACATAGCGCCCGCCCGCATCCGCCACCATCTGCGCGGAAATATCGCCAGTATAGGCGCCCGAACTTTGCGCGTGACAATCTTGTGCGCCGATCTGGGCGGCCCCGATCTGAACAGCGCGCATAAGCAGAGGGGCAGGGGGGCAGATGACCACCTTGGTTTCACTGGATTGGGGAAGATCTCGCATCATCTCAAGATCCGCCGCCAGACCATTCATTTTCCAATTCCCAACCGCGAGCTTTTGGCGCATTTAACGAACCCTTCATATTTTATGCTGCCGGTGCTAACACTCCCCCGGTGAAGGAGCAAGACAAGCAATGAGCCAAGCCATCCCCCGAATTGATGCGACCGCCCTTGCCGCAGGAGAGCCAGAGGCGCGCGCGCAAATGCGCCTAGCGGCCCGCGAGATTGGCTTTGCGACGGTATACAACACCGCAATTTCGGCGCAGCGTGTGCGCGAGGTGATCGAGACCTACCGTGCCTTTTTCCATCTGCCCAAAGCGCAAAAGGCCAAGGTGGATATGGCGTTGACGGGCTCTAACCGGGGCTGGGGCGGGCCTGGATCCGAACAAGTCGATCCTGAGGCGAACCCAGATTATAAGCAGGTCTTTGATTGTGGGCTGAGCTTACCAGAAGGCCACCCGCTTTTGGCTGAGCGGTTTTATGCACCTAACATATGGCCAGATATTCCTGTTGATTTTCAAGGGATTGTGTCCAAATATTACGAAGATGCTTTAGCAGTATCTCTGGACGTTCTTTATGGTTTGGCCGGGGCGCTGGATCGCTCGCCTGCTGGATTTGATCGTGCCTTTGAGCGACCCATGGCGCTGTTGCGTGGCAATTTCTATCCGCAGCGCCCGGCCTGGGCGGGGGAAAAAGATTTCGGGATTGCGCCCCATACCGATTACGGGTGCCTGACCTTGCTCGCCACCGATGGCGCGCCGGGGCTTGAGGTGCGCACGCGCGCGGGTGGATGGATTCCCGTCGCGGCTCCGCCCGGAGAGTTCATCATCAATTTTGGCGAAATGCTGCAATTTTGGAGCGCAGGCGAGGTGGTGGCAACGCCGCATCGGGTGAAGGGCACGCAGGCAGAGCGCATCTCAGTGCCGCTGTTTTTCAATCCGAGCCATGACACAAATGTTGCTCCGCCCGGATCGGGTGGGGTGATTTTGGCCGGCGATCACCTCTCGCGCCGCTTCAACGAGACCTATCTGCACCTACAGAGCAAGACTGGCTAAGGCGCGGCGGGCCCAGGCGCAGGCCTCTTCTGGATCGTCCAAAAGCGCCTCTGGCATCTGCCAATAGGGCATTGAGGTGGCTGTGCCATCTTTGCGGGTGTAGCTCCAGCGGGGCCAGCCTTCGTCCTCATAGGTGGTTTGCATATCCCCTTGGCCCTTAAGGAAAATCTCGCCATCGCTCATCACAATGGCGAAGATCACCCCATCCGCATAGATGCTCAGCCCGCCAAACATTTTGCGCGTTGTGACCGAGCCCAGATCAGCAAAGAGGTCTTTGACAAATTCGATCTGTTCGCTTGAGACGCTCATGATCCCTGCTGCGCCTGCTGGGCTTGCATCTCTTCCACGGATTTGAAGTTGATCGACTCGCCGCACCCGCAGGCATCAGAAACATTGGGATTGCGGAACTTAAAGCTGCTTTCGAGCAAAGAGGTCTCATAGTCGATTTCAGTGCCAAAGAGGAACATCTGCGCCATGGGGGCGATGATCACGCGGGCACCGTCTTGCTCGACCAGCTCGTCATGCGGGCCCAGCTCATCGACATATTCCATGGTATATTCCATACCCGCGCAGCCGCCCTTTTTCACGCCGATTTTCAGAGCCTTATGCCCGCCCTTTTCCATGAGCTTGGCGATATGCGCAGCAGCTTTATCGGTCAGTGTAACGGCTTGTTTTCCAGGAATGCCAAACATGGGGTGCCCCTTTTCGTGCCGTGTTAAAGTAAAAGCGATTGAACGATCTGCCAAGAGGGTGTGCGCAAAAGCGTTAAGATTTACATGAAGCCCAGTTCGAGCCGCGCCTCATCCGACATCATCTCCATGCCCCAGGGGGGCTCCCAGATCAGCTCAACAGTCACGTTTTTCACGCCGGGCAAGGGTTCAATCGCGTCTGCTACCCAGCCGGGCATCTCTCCGGCCACAGGGCAGCCGGGCGCGGTGAGGGACATCAGGACGCGCACTTCGTTTTCGTCATTGATATCAATGGTATAGATCAGGCCCAGCTCATAGATGTTCACCGGGATCTCAGGGTCATAGACAGATTTACACGCCTCACAAACCGCATCAAATAGCGGGTGTTCGGTGCTGGAAGGGGCAATGAGCGGAGTGCCTTCCATCGGGCCGTTTTGATCGTTCATATCGTCCTCACATGCTAATCTTGACGGTTTATATAAGCTTTACCGGCAAAACGTCCAGGGGTTACACGGTGGCTGTTGCGCTGGTTTTGCGGCGTGTGGGGCGCGGCGCGGCATTGGCTTCGATATGTTCAAAGATCTTGCTGGCGATGTTTTTGGCGGTCGCTGTTTCGATTCCTTCAAGGCCGGGGGAGGAGTTCACCTCAAGCACTTTGGGCCCATCATGGGCGCGCAGCAAGTCAACCCCTGCCACCCCAAGACCAAAGGCTTTGGCGGCTTTCACCGCGGCGGTGCGTTCTTCGCGAGAAATCTTGACCACGCTTGCGGTGCCGCCCCGATGCAGGTTGGAGCGAAAATCGTCGGCTGCTCCTGTGCGCTTCATCGCGGCGACCACCCTTCCACCAATGACCAGACAGCGCAGATCTTCGCCCGAGGCCTCTTTCACAAATTGCTGCACCAGAAAATTCGCCCGCAGCCCGCGAAAGGCGTCGATCACGCTCTCGGCGGCCTTTTTGGTTTCGGCCAGCACCACGCCTTTGCCCTGGGTACTTTCCAAGAGTTTCACAATCATCGGCGCGGTGCCCACCAGATCCATCAAGTTCTTGGTGTCCTTGGGCGAAGAGGCAAAGGCGGTCACGGGCATGCCGATCTTGTGGCTGGCCAGGATCTGATGGGCTTGCAGCTTGTCCCGGCTAGAGACGATGCCGCTGGAATTGTTCACGCAAAAGGTGCCGATGGTTTCAAATTGCCGGATCACGGCGGTGCCATATTGGGTCACGCTGGCGCCGATGCGCGGGATCACGGCATCGTAATAGGGCAGGCGCGCCCCGTCATAGTGGATTTCCGGCTGGCGCGCATTGATCGCCATATAGCAGCGCGTGGTGTCAATCACCTCAACACTATGGCCGCGGCTCTCGCCTTCTTGCACGAGGCGGCGGGTGGAGTAATTATTCTCGCGGCTCAGCACCGCAATGCGCAAGGATCGCTTTGGCGCGGATTTGCGCAACCCAACAGAGCGGTAGACATCATAGCTGAGGCTTGGTTGCAATTGGCGATCTGAGGCGGAAATCGAGATGTGATCCACCAGCGCTTGCCGCCCAAGCAGCATGCGCGACGTCATATTGCTGCGATCCGTCAGGGTGATCTCGATGGGCCAGCTTTGCCCCGCCACCGAGATGGTGGAGGCAATGACATAGCGCCGCTCGCTTTCCCCATTGGAGGAGGTTACTTCCCTCTCATCCAGCACATTGGCTGAGCAGGCGATTGAAAAACTATCATCCCCGGCAACCGGGCGCACCAAGAACCGCACTTTGCGCTTATCGCGCGGGCCAAACAATTCGATATTTTGGGCATGTAGGGCAGAGGTGCGCGCGCCGGTATCGACTTTGGCTTTGATTGCGGGCAGGCCCAGCTCGGGCAGGGCAATCCATTCTTCCCAGCCAAATTCAAGCGGGCTGTAATGGGTCTCGGTCATGTGCAGCGGCCTTAGTTTAAGGCGCAGGCGTTTAGTCGTTTACATCGTCGGTAAAGGTCTGCGCGGTACTTGTTTGCCGCTTAAACGTAACTTTTAGCCCGATCCAACTCAAGAGTGAGAGCGCAGCAAAAAGCGCCAATAGGGCGGGCATGCTGAGCCCGTCTAGCAGCGCGGGGGCGAGCCCGACAATGACGCTCATCGCTAAGGCGCCGAGTGCGAAGCCCAGGAAGATGAAACCAGGAGCGAGGATTTCGATGATCCCAAGCACCAGGGAAACAGAGAGCCAGGCCCACCAAATCATGGCCCAGTCGCTCATGATCTATTTCCTTTGAGCAGTTTGAACGCATCGGTGAAGGCATCAAGCGCCTGCGCAGGCAGCACCACCGTTTGATTGCCATTGCCCTGGCCAAGCGCATTCAGGCTTTCTACCTGCTTGAGCGCGATCTGATACTGTGCGGCCTCTAGCCCGTTTTCATTGATGGCATGGGCAACAACCTGGGTTGCATAGGCCTCTGCATCGGCCAGAACCCGGCGCGCTTTGGCGGTTTGCTCTGAGGCATAAAGCTCCGCATCCGCAGACAATTCGACGGCCCGTTTAGCACCCTCAGCGGCAGTGACCTCAGCGCGGCGGGCGCGTTCGGCGTTCAGCTGCTGCAGCATCGCATCGCGTGTGGCTTGGTCAAGGTTTACATCCAAAATCTCAGCGCGGGTGACTTCAATGCCCCATTCATCTACCGCGTCTTCAACACTTTCCTTGATGGTGCTGATGAGCTGCGTGCGGTTGGATTGCACCTCATCCAGGTCCATCTTGCCGATCTCTGCCCGCACGATCCCCGCAACGGTGGTGGCAATTGCGCCATCCACATCGCGGATGCGGTAAACGGTGCGCTCGGGCGCGAGAATGCGGTAAAAGACCGAGGTATCGACCTGCACCAGCACGTTATCTTTGGTGATCGCATCTTGCGCGGCAGTGGGCAATTGCCGCTCGAGGATCGAGACTTTATGCGCCACGCGGTCGATAAAAGGGATGATGATATTGATCCCTGGCCCGAGCACAGATCTCAGCCGCCCGAACCGTTCAATCACATATTTTTCAGACTGCGGCACCACTTTGATCGAGCGCAGGATGAAAATCAGCAGCAGGAAAGCGCCTAACAAATAGGCCATGTTTTCCAGTCCGACGTTTGTTATTAGCTCTTCTAACGGCATGAAATCTATCCAAGATTGTTTCCACGCAAATCTAGGGCATTTTTGGGCCGTTTACAAGTTCGCGCGCGCAGGATAACGCCCGTAGGGTTAAGGGAGGGTGCATATGTCCAAGTTTTCTTTTGAGCTGAAAGCCACGGATGGGCGGGCGCGCAGCGGGGTGATTTCAACGCCGCGTGGTGAAATCCGCACCCCCGCCTTTATGCCCGTAGGCACCGCTGCAACCGTGAAAGCGATGATGCCGGAAAGCGTGCGCGCTACGGGGGCAGATATTCTGCTGGGCAATACCTATCACCTCATGCTGCGCCCAACCGCTGAGCGAATCGACCGGCTTGGCGGGCTGCATAAGTTCATGAATTGGGAGCGGCCCATTCTCACGGATTCTGGCGGTTTCCAGGTGATGAGCCTTGCGGGTTTGCGCAAGCTGACCGAAGAGGGCGTGAGTTTCAAATCCCATATTGACGGCTCCAAACATATGCTCAGCCCTGAGCGGTCCATGGAGATCCAGCGGCTTTTGGGCTCTGACATTGTGATGTGTTTCGATGAATGCCCGGCCCTGCCTGCGGATCGTGATCGGCTCGCTTCTAGTATGCAGCTCTCGATGCGATGGGCCAAACGCTCGCGCACCGCTTTTGGCGAGCGGCCGGGACATGCGCTTTTCGGGATCCAGCAAGGCGGGCTTGAGCAGGATCTGCGGGCCGAATCTGCTGAGGCTCTGCAAGACATCGGTTTTGAAGGCTATGCGGTCGGTGGGCTTGCGGTGGGCGAGGGGCAAGAGGCGATGTTTGGCTGTCTCGATTATGCGCCCGAGCAGCTGCCCAAAGACAAACCGCGCTATCTGATGGGGGTTGGAAAACCTGACGATATCGTTGGAGCGGTGGCGCGCGGGATCGATATGATGGATTGTGTGTTGCCCTCTCGCTCGGGTCGAACGGGGCAAGCATTTACCAGTTATGGTGTTGTTAACATCAAGAATGCGCGCCACCAGGACGATCCACGCCCGTTAGATGAAAACTGCACATGCCCGGCCTGTTCAAACTATAGTCGCGCCTATCTGCATCATCTTTTCCGCTCCCAAGAGATTCTCTCTTCAATGCTGCTGACCTGGCATAATTTGCATTATTTTCAAAGCCTTATGTCCCAAATGCGCGCGGCGATCGCGAAAGGAGAGTTCGCGGCCTGGCAAAAAAAATTCCACGATGATCGCGCGCATGGGGATATCGAGCCAATCTAGGGTCTATGCTTTGAAATTATTGGAAAATTCATCTTTCTGACCTGTGGATAACGTCATCTCGCATGGGCTACGGCGGTGCGAACTTAAGGAATTATGCCCGGCTGTTTAGCTTTTGGTAAGGTTTTCCATACTACCCTGGGTGCCGTCTGATGCGGTAAAAATATCGCAATACGCTGCCAGGGAAATGATACAGTGCATTTTGCAATTCTCTCCTTTGGGTTCGCTTGCGCGGCCCTTTTTGCTACTATGTTGGTTGTCTAGGCGACCTTAACACATGCCCCATGCAAGAGAGAAAATCTTGCATGGGGATCCTGGCCCAAGGGGAAAATCGCTACAAGTTTGATTGTATTTGCGGTGTTTTTCCGGGGCGTTGGCATTTTGGTGCATTGCAACTTGTAACAGGTACGTCCATCTTGGAGGAGAATAACGGCCTTGAAAAACGAAGGCCCCGAGCACAGTTATTGTAGCGTTAACAGGAAACGGATCGCGTTGCCGCTTTTGGGACCGGATCGTTTGCCACAGTCAAGGAATACACATGCAAGAGCCTTTGAATTCTTCTTATCCGGTGCTGCCGCTGCGCGATATCGTGGTTTTCCCCCATATGGTCGTGCCGCTCTTTGTGGGGCGCGAAAAGTCGGTGAAAGCTCTGGAAGAGGTGATGGCAGATGACAAGCAAATCCTGCTATCCAGCCAGATCGACCCTGCCCAGGACGAGCCAACCCATGATGGCATTTTTCGCGCGGGCGTGCTGGCCAATGTCTTGCAATTGCTCAAACTTCCCGACGGCACGGTCAAAGTTCTGGTCGAGGGCGTGGTGCGCGTGCGCATTGCCGAATTTCTCGACAATGATGATTTCTTCGAGGCCCGCGCCGAATATCTGACGGAAATGCCCGGCGATATGGCCACGACCGAGGCTCTCCTTCGCTCTGTTGCGGATGAGTTTGAGCGTTACGCCAAAGTCAAAAAGAACATTCCCGAAGAGGCTCTTGGCGCGGTCGCCGAGACGCGTGAGCCCGCAAGGCTTGCGGATTTGGTCTCTGGGCATCTGGGGTTGGAAATTGCGCAAAAGCAAGAGCTGCTCGAGACGCTGATCATTAGCGAGCGGCTCGAAAAGGTCTATGGCCTCATGCAGGGCGAAATGTCCGTGATGCAGGTCGAGAAAAAGATCAAAACCCGCGTCAAATCCCAGATGGAGCGCACGCAGCGTGAATATTATCTGAATGAGCAAATGAAGGCCATTCAGAAAGAGCTGGGTGATGGCGAGGACGGTCAGAACGAGGTGGCCGAGCTCGAATCGCGTGTCGCTGAAACCAAGCTGAGCAAAGAGGCCAAAGAAAAAGCCGAGGCTGAGCTGAAAAAGCTACGCAATATGAGCCCGATGAGCGCCGAAGCCACCGTTGTGCGCAACTATCTCGACTGGATGCTCTCCATTCCTTGGGGCGTGAAAAGCCGCGTGAAAAAGGATTTGGGTCGCGCCCAAGAGATTTTGGATGCCGATCACTATGGGCTGGAAAAGGTTAAAGAGCGGATCATCGAATATCTCGCGGTGCAGCAGCGCTCCAAAAAGTTAAAAGGCCCCATCATGTGCCTTGTGGGTCCGCCCGGCGTGGGCAAAACCTCGCTCGGCAAATCTGTGGCGCGCGCAACGGGCCGTGAATTTATTCGTATCTCTTTGGGCGGGGTGCGCGATGAATCCGAAATTCGCGGGCACCGCCGCACCTATATCGGCTCTATGCCCGGCAAGATTATCCAGGCGCTGAAAAAGGCGAAAACAACGAACCCTTTGATCTTGCTCGATGAGATCGACAAGATGGGCCAAGATTTCCGCGGTGATCCCGCCTCAGCTATGCTCGAGGTGCTTGATCCAGAGCAGAACAGCACTTTCATGGACCACTATCTTGAGGTGGAATATGATCTCTCGAATGTGATGTTCCTGACGACGTCCAACTCCTACAACATGCCCGGACCGCTCTTGGATCGTATGGAGATTATCCCGCTTGCGGGCTATACCGAGGAGGAAAAATCCGAAATCGCCCGCCAGCATCTGATCCCGAAACAGGTGAAAAATCATGGGCTTAAGTCGGGTGAGTTTGAGCTAACCGATGCGGCGCTAACCGAGATCATCCAGCGCTACACGCGCGAAGCAGGCGTGCGTAACCTGGAGCGTGAGATTGCCAAAGTGGCGCGGAAATCCTTGACCAAGATCATCAAGAAAGAGGTCGAAACGCTCACGGTCACGCCCGACAATTTGTCGGACCTGCTTGGCGTAAAGAAATATCGCTATGGGTTGACCGAAAAAGAGGACCAAATCGGCGTTGTCACCGGGCTTGCCTATACCTCTGTCGGCGGAGATTTGCTGCATATCGAGGCGCTGAAATTGCCGGGCAAGGGGCGCATGAAAACCACCGGGAAGCTGGGCGATGTGATGAAAGAATCCATTGATGCGGCCTCTTCCTATGTGCGCTCCATTGCGCCCGAAATCGGTGTGAAGCCGACGAAATTCGACACGCTTGATATTCACGTGCATGTGCCCGATGGGGCGACGCCGAAAGATGGCCCCTCTGCGGGGCTGGCTATGGTCACCTCGATCGTTTCCGTGCTCACGGGCATTCCGATTCGCAAAGATATAGCCATGACCGGCGAAGTTTCGCTGCGCGGCAATGCTATGCCAATCGGTGGCCTCAAGGAAAAGCTTCTGGCAGCGCTGCGCGGGGGGGTGAAATCCGTGCTGATTCCTGAGGAAAATGAAAAGGATTTGGCGGAGATCCCAGATAATGTGAAAGAGGGGCTGGAAATTGTGCCTGTCACCCATGTTTCTGAGGTGCTCAAGCTGGCATTGACCGAAATGCCCGAGCCCATCGAATGGGATGAAGAGGCAGAGGAGGCCGCCGCCGCTGCGCGTGCAGCCGCCATTGATGAAAGCGCTTCTGCTACCGCGCACTAAGTTCAAGGCCGGGCAAGTCAACCGCCCGGCCTCTTTCTTTGACCGGTTTCAGTTTTCGGATGCGTGCGTTATCTTGCCCCAAAAGAGGCGGGGCCAAACAATTGATCATTGAACTTAAACGATTGCTCTCAGGTGGCTTGCGGGTTTTTCTTGCGCTCTTGCTGCTTTCGGTGCCAGCATTTGCCCAGAACCTGACGGCCTTGGCGCGCATAGATCCCGTCGCTTCTCACATAAGTGATGGTTTTCTGGGGCAAACAGATATCGAATTAACCCTGTCCCAGGGGGTTCCCTATAAGGTCTTCACCGTTGCAGACCCGCCGCGATTGGTGCTCGATTTTGCAGAGGTCGATTTTTCTGGCCTAGATGCGATCGATATTCTGCCAAGGCCGGGGCGCGTGTTTCGGCTGCGATTTGGGGCCATGTCACCGGGCTGGTCGCGTATGGTTTTTGACCTTAAAGAGCCCATGTTGCCTGTCACCTCCGAGATGTCAGTGTCCGATCAAACAGGGCGGGCAGTGCTTACGGTCAAGCTATACGGTGCCTCTGAGCAGGCATTCGCAGCCTATGCGCAGAAAAGCGCCCCTCAGAGTACGGGTGAGTCGCAAGCCAGCGCGCTTCTTCGGCAGGATTACGTGCGCCGCGCGGGTAAGTTCATCGTTGTTCTGGATCCTGGGCATGGCGGCATTGATCCAGGGGCTGAACGCGGGGGGCTGGTCGAAAAGACGCTGGCGCTTGATTTCGCGCGCGCCTTGCGGGATTCGCTGCGACGCTCTGGTGTGAAGGTTGAGATGACCCGCGATACGGATCGCTTTGTCAGCCTGGAAAACCGCACTGCTCTGGCCCATGCCTATGGGGCCTCGCTGTTTGTCTCAATCCATGCCGACGCGCTCAGTGCTGGGGGGGCAGAGGGGGCAACGGTTTACACTCTCTCTGATGAGGCCTCCGATGAAGCCTCGGCGCAGCTGGCGGCCCGGCATAATCGCTCTGATATATTGGCGGGGCTGGATCTGTCCGGGGCAGATGATCAAGTTACCAGCGTGCTTTTGGATCTTGCGCGCCGCGAAACCGAGCCGCGTTCAGAGGCATTGGCGCGCACCATCATCGAGGAGATGAGTGTGGCGGGTGGGCCAATGAACCGCAAACCGTGGCGCCGGGCTGGGTTTTCTGTGCTGAAATCCGCCGATATCCCAAGTGTTCTGGTTGAAATGGGCTTTATCTCAAGCGCGCGGGACCGCAAAAACCTAGCAGATCCTGTGTGGCGCTCGGTGCAGGCGGCCGCAATTGCTGATGCGATTATGCGCTGGCGGGACGAGGACGCGGCCCGTGCACCCCTTGTGCACAAATGAGTCGGGATGCACCTCTTGTGCACAAATAGCTCCTTTGACCGAAAGCGAAAAATCGCGTATACCACCGCTGTATATATGAGTTTTTAGGACGCAGCCGTCATGACCCGTTTCATTTTGTCGTTTTTTGGGGGGATTTTCACCACGATTACGCTTGGCATTGCTATGTTCGTGCTGACCGTCGGGGCTGTATTCTATATGTTTGGCCGGGACTTGCCGAGCCATGAAAGCCTTGCGCAATACGCGCCACCAACCATCAGCCGGATTTATTCAGGGCAAGGGCGCTTGATCGACGAGTTCGCTCAAGAGCGCCGCCTATTCACGCCGATTGAGACGATTCCGGATCTGGTTAAGCAGGCCTTTGTTTCGGCGGAGGACAAGAATTTCTATGAGCATGAAGGCTATGATCCAAGTGGTATTGCCAAGGCCGGGGTGGAGTGTTTGCAGTCCATGGGCTCCGATTGCCGGGGCGCTTCGACAATTACGCAGCAGGTGACAAAGAACTTTCTACTCGACGGATCGCGTCAAGCGGAGAGAAAAATCAAAGAAATCATACTCTCCGCGCGTATTTCTGATGCTTTGCCAAAGGAAAAGGTTCTAGAGCTCTACTTAAACGAGATTTTTCTCGGACAGAACTCCTATGGGGTGGCCGCAGCTGCGCAAACCTATTTCAACAAAACACTTGGCGAGCTGGCCCCGCATGAGGCGGCAACCCTGGCCTCGTGGCCCAAAGCGCCGTCGCAGTTTCACCCGGTGCGTCGCAAAGAACGATTGCTGGCACGGCGAAATTTCGTGCTCAAAGAGATGTATGAAAACGGCTATATCGACCAAGAAACCTATCTGACCGAAAAAGAGCAGCCTTTGCGCACGGTGCAAAATGGGGATTTCGAGAGCTTCAAGAGCGCTCTGCCGCCGCGTGATTATTTCACCGATGAGATCCGCCGCCAGCTCTCGCGCGACTTTGGCGAAGGTGAGTTTTTCACCGGGGGCATGACCGTGCGCGCGACCATTGATTATGACATGCAGCCCATCGCGGCGCAGGCGTTGCAGGCGCAGCTGGAAAGTTACGACCGCGCGCAAAAGATTTGGCGTGGAACAGGGCAGTCGATCCCAACCGCGTCGTTGGAGGATGAGGCGTGGCGCGATGCGCTGGCGGCGCTGACCGTTCCGCGTGATGTGGATTTGGGCGGTAAATGGCATGTGGCCGTGGTGCGCGAGGTGCAAGATCAAAAGCTGATTTTGGGCGTCGAAGATGTCGAGGCTTCTGCGGAGGTGCCGCGCTCTGACATCGCTTGGATGAAGGGGAATTTCGCTGAGAATTTCAAGCCCGGTGACGTGGTGCATTTGCGCCGCGAATTGACCGCTGCGGGTGAGCTGAAACATTGGTCTTTGCGTCAAATCCCAGAGGTGCAGGGCGGCTTCATGGCGATGGATGTGAATACGGGCCGGGTGATTGCGATGCAGGGCGGGTTTTCCTACCAGGCCTCTGTGTTCAACCGCGCCACTCAAGCCAAGCGCCAGCCCGGCTCCTCGTTTAAGCCCTTTGTTTATGCCGCAGCGCTTGATAGCGGCTATAGCCCGGCGACCATCGTGATCGATGCCCCGATTGAGGTCAGCACAGGGCAGGGGGTCTGGCGGCCCAAAAATGCGTCCCATAAATTCTATGGCCCCACGCCTTTGCGCACTGGGATTGAGCAATCGCGGAACTTGATGACCGTGCGTCTCGCGCAAGAGGTCGGCATGGATATCATCGGCGATTACGCCACGCGCTTTGGCGTTTATGACGAGATGGGTCTGGGGTTGGCCAATTCGCTTGGGGCGCAGGAGACAACACTTTTTGACATCGTGGCGGCTTATGCGATGTTTGCCAATGGCGGTGAACGTGTGGAGCCAACCCTGGTGGACCGCGTGCAAGACCGTTACGGGCGTACGATTTATCGCCATGACCAGCGGATTTGCCACGATTGCAATCTTGCCTCGCTGGCTCCGGGGCTGGCGCCTGCGATTGTCTCTAATCGTGAACGGGTGATGGATGCGGTGACGGCCTACCAGCTGACTTCAATGATGCGCGGCGTGGTGCAGCGGGGCACGGCCTCGCGCGCGATCAAGTTGCCGGTGCCCATCGCGGGCAAGACCGGAACGACCAATGACGCCAAAGACGTGTGGTTTGTCGGGTTCTCGTCGAATATCGTGGCAGGGTGCTATATTGGCTATGACACCCCGAAATCGCTTGGGCGCGGGGCCTCTGGCGGCGGCTTTTGTGGCCCCGTTTTTCAGGCCTTCATGGAAAAGGCGACCGAGAAATATGGCGGCGGGCGCTTTAAGGTGCCCAGTGAGTGCCAGTTCATCAAAATCAACCGTTTCTCCGGGGCGCGCATGCCAAATGGTGCCAGTGGCAGCGATGTGGTGTCTGAGTGTTTCCGCGAAGGCGAGAGCGTGGATTTCGACATCATCTTTGACGGCGGCTTTGCGATGGGCCAGGATCTAATTCTTTTTGATGAGGTGGATAATGGGTCCACGCGCTCGGTCACGACCTCGACCGGCGAAACAGCCATCATTGGCGCCAAGCCCAGCTATGGTGAGATCAGCTCTGGGGGGCTCTACTAAGCCTTGCCGCCGCGCGGGCTCTGCACTAGACACGTGGTTCAGATCACCAAAGACGAAAGCCGAGCCCATGCGCGCTGAAACGCAGTCCCTTGTGAATGAGATCGAAAAATCCCTAGAGCTGCTGGGCCAGCGCATGGGGATCGAAACAGCGGCTTTCCGGCTTGAGGAGTTTAACGCCCGTGTCGAAGACCCCACGCTTTGGGATGACCCGGACGCGGCTCAAAAGCTGATGCGCGAGCGGCAATCTCTGGTCGATGCCAAGGCCGTTTATGACCAGATCAAAACCGAATTGTCTGACAATTGCGAGCTCATCGAATTGGGCGAGATGGAAGAGGATGACGAGGTTATCGGGGATGCTGAAGCCGCCCTTGCGGCGCTCAAAGAGCTGGCGGCGCAGAAAGAGCTAGAGGCCCTGCTGAATGGTGAGGCCGACGCCAATGACACCTTCCTTGAGATTAACGCGGGCGCGGGTGGAACTGAGAGCTGCGATTGGGCGTCAATGCTGGCGCGTATGTATGTGCGATGGGCCGAGAAAAAGGGCTATAAGGTCGAGCTGCAATCCGAGCAGGCCGGAGAAGAGGCCGGGATTAAGTCCGTGACCTACAAGATCAGCGGCCATAACGCCTATGGCTGGCTGAAATCTGAAAGCGGGGTGCATCGGCTGGTGCGGATCTCACCCTTTGACAGCGCGGCCAAGCGCCATACCAGCTTTACCTCTGTCTGGGTTTACCCCGTCGTGGATGACAATATTGATATTGAGGTGAACTCGGCAGATATTCGCATCGACACCTATCGCTCGTCGGGCGCGGGCGGGCAGCATGTGAACACCACGGATTCCGCGGTGCGCATTACCCACCACCCGACGGGCATTGTCGTGACCAGCTCGGAAAAATCCCAGCACCAAAACCGCGATATCGCGATGAAGGCGTTGAAATCCCGCCTGTATCAGCTTGAACTCGACCGTCGCCATGCGGATATCAACGCCGCGCATGAGGCCAAAGGCGATGCCGGTTGGGGTAATCAGATCCGCTCATACGTGCTGCAACCCTATCAAATGGTGAAAGATCTGCGCACCTCTCATGAAACCTCTGATACCAAGGGAGTGCTTGATGGCGACCTAGATGGGTTTATGGCCGCGACCTTGGCGTTGAATGTGTCTGGCAAATCGCGCGCAGAGGCGCAATCGGAGTAGCCTTCTCAATGACAGCTCCAATCACCGCAGCAACCGCGATCACCTATCCAGGGCCTCCTCCAGGGGAAGCAGATTGTGTGATCATCGGCGGCGGTGTGATCGGGGTGTGCACGGCGCTCTTCCTTGCAAGGCAGGGCCAAAACGTGGTGCTGGTGGAAAAAGGGCGCATCGCGGGCGAGCAATCCTCGCGCAATTGGGGCTGGATTCGCCAACAGGGCCGTGACCCGGATGAGCTGCCGATTATGGTCGAGGCCAATCGCCATTGGCAAGAATTTGCTCGCGAAACCAACGTGGAGATCGGTTTGCGCCAATGCGGGATCACCTATCTTGCGCGCAGCGAGAAAGAGCTGGAAAGCTACCGCACATGGCTGCCTCATGCGCAAATCTGCGGCGTAGATACCCAAATCCTAACCCGCGCACAGACGGCAGCACTTATGCCGGGCACCTCGCGCAGCTACCCAGGTGCGCTTTATACGGCCTCGGATATGCGCGCAGAGCCGGGTCTCGCGGTGCCTGCCCTTGCCGGGATTGCGCAGCGGGACGGGGTGCAGCTGGTGGAAAACTGCGCCGCGCGCGCATTGGACATTACCAATGGTCAGATCAGCGGCGTGCTCACCGAGGCGGGATTGATCAAAACCGCGCGCGCTGTGATGGCGGGCGGGGCCTGGTCCTCACTGTTTTTGCAAGCCCATGGCGTGCGCATCCCCCAACTTTCTGTGCGCGCCTCCGTTTGCGCAACGCATGCGCTGCCTGAGATCGGGCAGGCTTGCACCTCGGATCGCGGGGTAACGTGGCGTCGGCGTTTGGATGGCGGCTATACCCTAACCCCGTCCGGCTTTCATGAGCTTTTTATCGGGCGCGATGCGTTCCGCTATTTGCCTAAATATATCACGCAACTGAAATCAGACCCTTTTGGCACACGCTATTATGCGGCCGCGCCCAAGGGCTTTCCTGACGCTTGGCGCACGCCCCGGCGGTGGCGCACCGATCAAGAGAGCCCGTTTGAGCGCATGCGCGTTCTCGATCCTGAGCCAAACATGAAAAAGCTGGGCCAAATGGCGCAGCGCTTTGGCGACCTTTTTCCCCAGCTTGGCCCCATCCGCATCGCCAACGCTTGGGCTGGGATGATCGACACAATGCCGGATCTGGTGCCCGTGGTAGACCGCGCCCCTGCGATTGATGGGCTGATCATCGGAACCGGCATGTCTGGTCATGGTTTTGGCATTGGTCCCGGCATGGGGCGTGTTTTGGCCGATTTAACGCAAGGGAAAGCTCCGGGGTATGATCTGAGCCGATTTCGCCTCTCGCGTTTTGCAGATGGATCTGCCATCAATTTGGGGCCAGCGCTGTAACAGGAGCGAAAGATGCCCGTCAAAAACCGTATTGCTGAGTTCCAGGCGGATATGACCGAATGGCGGCGTGATATCCATGCCCATCCCGAAATCATGTATGACACGCACCGAACCTCGGCCTTAGTCGCTGAAAAGCTACGGGGATTTGGCTGTGATGAGGTTGTGGAGGGCATTGGTCGCACCGGCGTTGTCGGGATCATCAAGGGGCAAAAGACCAGCTCGGGCCGGGTGATTGGCCTGCGCGCCGACATGGATGCGCTGCCGATTATTGAGGAAACCGGGCTCGATTATGCCTCTCAAACCCATGGGGCCATGCATGCCTGCGGCCATGACGGCCATACCGCGATGCTGCTTGGCGCAGCGCAATATCTGGCGGAGACCCGAAACTTTGATGGCGCGGTGGCGCTGATCTTCCAACCAGCCGAGGAGGGCGGGGCCGGGGGCCTTGCCATGGTTGAAGACGGCATGATGGAGCGTTGGTCTATTGATGAGGTTTATGGTCTGCACAACATGCCCGGCATCCCCATAGGTCACATTGTAACGCGCCCCGGTGCTTTGCTGGCCTCTGCCGATGAATTTGTGATCACAGTAAAGGGCAAGGGCGGGCATGCCGCAATGCCACATGATGCGGTAGATACAACGCTTGTGGCCTCGCAAATTGTCGTTAGTCTGAACACGGTGGTGGCGCGCAATGTGGATCCGCTGAACCGGGTGGTGCTCACGGTTGGTGTGTTTGAAACGGACAGCGTTGCCTCAAATGTGATCCCCGACAAAGCGGTGCTCAAAGGTACGGTGCGTTGCCTGGACCGGCAAGAACGGGATGCTATGCAAGGGCGCATTGCCCGTGTGGTTGAACATACCGCCGCCGCCTTTGGTGCCAGCGCCGAGCTTGACTATGAGATGGGCTATCCCGTCACGATCAATGATGCAGAGATGACCCAGCACGCCTTGGAAGCCGCGCGCGCAGTTGCCACCCATGTGGATGACAATACCCCTCCAATCATGCCCGCCGAGGATTTCAGCTATATGCTTGAGGCGCGGCCCGGTGCCTATCTCTTTGTTGGCAATGGCGAGAGTGCGCAATGTCACCATCCAAAATATAACTTCAACGATGAGGCAAGCCCCTTTGGTGCAAGTTTCTTTGCAGAGCTGGTCGAGCGGCGTTTGCCCTTAACCTAACACGGAGACCTCCATGCCGATTAAGAACCGTATCGCTGAATTCCATGCAGATGTGACCGAATGGCGGCGTGATCTGCACGAAAACCCCGAGATTTTGTTTGAAACTCACCGCACCTCTGCCCTGGTGGCCGAAAAGCTTAACGCCTTTGGCTGCGATGAGGTGGTCACGGGGATTGGCCGTACAGGCGTTGTTGGCGTGATTAAGGGAAAATCTGATGCGTCGGGCAAAGTGATCGGCCTGCGCGCGGATATGGATGCGCTGCCGATTCATGAGGACACCGGGCTCGATTACGCCTCAAAAACAGATGGCGCGATGCATGCGTGTGGTCATGATGGCCATACGGCGATGCTGCTTGGCGCGGCGAAATATCTGGCCGAGACCCGTAATTTCGATGGCACTTGCGTGGTGATTTTCCAGCCCGCCGAAGAGGGCGGTGGCGGCGGTCGCGAGATGTGCAAAGATGGCATGATGGAGCGCTGGGGCATTCAAGAAGTTTACGGCATGCATAACTGGCCGGGCCGCCCAGTGGGCGAATTTTCGATACGCTCAGGTGCGTTCTTTGCCGCAGCAGATCTGTTTGATATCGAGTTCACCGGCCTTGGCGGGCATGCGGCAAAGCCTCATGAAACGATCGACACCACCGTTATGGCCGCCCATGCGGTCACGGCTTTGCAGAGCATCGCCAGCCGAAATGCCGACCCGATTGACCGCCTTGTGGTGTCAGTGACCTCCTTTGAAACCGCCTCCAAAGCCTTCAACGTGATCCCCGAAAAGGTCATGCTGAAAGGCACCGTGCGCACCATGTCCCCCGAAATGCGCGATCTGGCAGAGCGGCGGATTGGCGAGATTTGCGCTGGCGTTGCGGCGACCTTTGGTGGCACGGCTGTGGTAAATTATCATCGCAACTATCCCGTGATGGTGAATCACGATGAGCAAACCACCTTCGCCGCGGACGTTGCGCGCAGTATTAGCGGACAATGCGATGAGGCCCCGCTGGTGATGGGCGGCGAGGATTTTGCCTTTATGCTCGAAGAGCGCCCCGGAGCCTACATCCTGATCGGCAATGGGGACACAGCTATGGTGCATCACCCTAAATACAACTTCAACGACGAGGCAATCCCGGCCGGGTGCAGCTGGTGGGCGGAGATCATCGAGCAGCGTATGCCCGCCGCAGGTTAAGTGTCAGACAAAAGGCGCCGGTAGATCGCAGTGATCGCCTGCGCCTCTTTGCTGAGTTGAAAATTCTGGGTGGCGCGCGCCAGGCAAGCCGTTGACCAAGCTTGCCTTTTAAAATTGTCAGACAATAGATCATCAGCCCCGGCGGTAAGCGCATCCAGATCCTCAATGTCGCAGAGATGCCCGGTCTCCCCATCAAGAATGAGATCCTCGAACGCGCCCGCGCGCGTGGCCACTACGGGAACGGCGCAGGCCATTGCCTCAAGCGGGGTGAGGCCAAACCCCTCCCAACGCTGCGGCGCGATATAAAGATCAAGGGCTTGAAAATACTGAGTGATCTGAAAATCTGGTGCCTCAGGCAGGATAAGCAGCCGTTCGCGCAGACCTGCCGCGTCAATTTTTTCCTGCTGCTCTTTGACAAAATCACGGAATTGTTCCGTCACTCCGCCCATCATAATGGCGGTGACATCTGGGTGTTTTGGCAACAGGCGGATCATCATATCAACAAATAGATCGCAGCCCTTTTGCGGGCGAATACGTCCAAAACACCCCACAAGTTTGCCATGGATCGGCAGGCCCAACTCGGTGCGAACTGCGGTCTTATCTTCAACGGGGTGAAACTGGTCTGTGTCGATCCCGTGCGGGATGACGGTGGCCTCATGCTCTAGATAGCTGGCAGAGCGCGAGGAGGTCGCAATAATGGCATCCATGCGCCGCAGCAGCCAGCGCGTATAGCCGGAATGCCGCCGTTGCGCCGCCGAGGTGAAGAGCAATTTCAGCTTCTTACGAAACAGGTATTTCAGCACAATCCCCGGCAGCATCTCGGAGTTGCGCCGCGCATGCCATACACGATACCCCGAAGGCCCGCGCCGGGGCATCGTCAACAGAGCGGGCATCGGAATTTGCGGCAGCTCAGCAGGCAGCTTTGGCCCGGTGCTCACAATCCCGATCTCTTGCGCTTGCAGCGGAACCAGGCGGATGACGGTGGAGGTTACCCCGCTCATCCGTTTTTTGAAATTGGGGGCAATCACGTCGATTTTATTCATATCTATCAAGGGCTAGGCCTCCAATGCGGTCAGCAGATCTTGGGCAAAACCCTCTAATGCGTCCGCAGTCTGATCTCCCGAAATGGGTGTGCTTGGAGCGTGTGGGCGCGCAAGAACAGTCTGTGCGATTTCGTCTGAATTGGCGGCGAAAGTCACAGCGTTTTCAGCCCTCAGCTCTTCGTAGATTTCGGCGAAATTCTCCACATGTGGGCCGCTGATCAATCGCGCGCCGCTTTGCAGGGCTTCAAAGGGATTATGCCCGCCGATGGGAAAGAGCGAGCCGCCCAGAAACACAGTGTCGGTGGCGGCATACCAAGTGCCAAGCTCGCCAAGCGTGTCGGCAAGATAGACCGGGCCCGAAGGCCAATCGCCCAGGCTGCGCCGGGGGGCGGGCCATCCGAAATTTGAAATAATCCCAGCAATCTCATCCCCGCGCTCGGGATGGCGGGGGGCAAGGATAAGGCAAAGGTCAGGATGGGTCTGCAGAAGGTCTTTATGCGCCTGGAGAACGATTTCCTCCTCCCCGGCATGGGTTGAGGCGGCCACCCAAACGGGCCGTCCATTTAATGCGGTTTTCGCCTGGCTCAGTGTGTTTTCGTCAACAGGTAGCGGCGCGCCGTGGGCCTTTAGGTTGAGGCCCGTCACGATGTGATCAAGGTCGGTAAAGGGCTTAAGCGCAGCTGCAACGGCCTCAGTCTGGGCTGAGATAAACCGAAACCCGCCAAATAATAGCTTCGCGGTCTTCGGGCGCGAGGCCCATTTTTGTAGGGATTTTTGTGAAAGCCGGGCATTGATTAGGGCGAGAGGAACATCACGACGCTGGCAAGCGACAATCAAATTCGGCCAAAGCTCGCTCTCAACAAAAACACCCGCTTCGGGGCGCCAATGGGTCAAAAAACGTGCAACGGGCCCAGGGGCGTCAAGCGGTGCAAATTGATGAACACTACGCGGCGGCATATTCTGAGCGATAAGCGCAGCAGAGGTCGCGGTGCCCGAGGTGATTAGAAAGTGCAGATCGGGGCGCAGCTCGCCAAGTTTGCAGATAAGGGGGAGGATCGATTTGCTTTCGCCAACAGAGGCTGCGTGAAACCAAAATAATTGACCATCTGGGCGCTGCTCTGTTGGATGCCCCAGCTTTTCTAAGGTGCGAGATTTAGGTGTTAGAGATTTGATTTGCTTTCTTTTTTCCAATTGCCAGACAATTGGGAGTGCCGCCCAAGACAGCGCGCGATAGAGCCGATAGGCGGATGTGAGATGCATCGCCCGTGTTATCCGCCGGTATGGCTCATATGGCGTGACATTTTTCCGCCGACCTCTTGGCGGGTATAATCGAAATCATGCCCTTTGGGCTTTAGGTTGATTGCGCTGCGGATGGCGTTTTCGAGCGGTGCATCATCCTCGGGGAAATTGCGCAGCGCCGGGCGCAGGTCCGCCATATCCTCTTGGCCTAGGCACATATATATCTCTCCCGTGCAGGTAATGCGCACCCGGTTACAGCTTTCACAGAAATTATGGCTGAGCGGGGTAATAAACCCGATCTTTTGCCCGCTCTCCTCCAGTCGCACATAGCGCGCGGGACCGCCGGTGCGCTCGGCCAAATCGGTGATCTGATAGCGTTCGCCATAGCTGGCACGGACATCGTTCAGGGACCAATATTGTCCAATTCGGTTTTCATTGCCGATATCGCCCATGGGCATCACCTCAATCCAGGTGAGATCCATTTCGCGCGTCGCGCACCATTCGGTGATTTCAAACAGCTCGGGCTCGTTAAATCCTTTTAGAGCGACCGCGTTTATCTTGACGCGCAATCCCGCTGCTTGTGCCCTATCAATCCCGCGCAACACTTGCGCCAAGCGCCCCCAGCGGGTGACTTGCGCGAATTTCTCTTCATCCAGCGTATCAAGCGACACATTCACCCGGCGCACGCCAACCGCTGCTAGGTCCTTGGCATATTTTTCAAGCTGTGAGCCGTTGGTGGTCAGTGTCAATTCCTCGAGCGCGCCGCTGTCTAAATGCCGCCCCATCGCGGTGAAAAAGCGCATGATGTCGCGGCGCACCAAAGGTTCCCCGCCGGTGATTCGCAGCTTTTTAACGCCGAGCCGGATAAAGGTTGAACACATGCGGTCCAGCTCTTCCAGTGTCAGGAGCTCTTTCTTGGGCAGAAAGGTCATATTCTCTGACATGCAATAGACGCAGCGAAAATCGCAGCGGTCTGTTACGGAAACGCGCAAGTATGTGATGGCGCGTTGAAACGGGTCAATCAAAGGAGCTGTCATGGGGCAGAAATAAACCCACCACTCGGGCGCGGCAAGTGCATTTGGACGATTGTGTTAATGCTTTTGATGTGCTTTGTGGGGGTATGAGAGTGGGAATATTTGTATTGGTCGTCCCGGTTGTGCTCGGGGCTTGTGTGACTTTACCGTTCAAAGAGGAAACCGTCTTTGAAGGGCATGATACCGGCGTCAGTAACACGGTTGATTTTCCGATTGAAGAAACTCCCCTTGATCCTGCGGCTGCTGAACCCGAGACGCCCAAGCCGGAGGTGACCCCGCCAAAGAGGCGGCCAAGCGCGGCGCCAGGGCAAGTGCTTGGGGTGACTGTGGGTTCGCTTGGATCGCCAACCGAGACAGGGCTTTGGATTAAAACGCCGCTTGTTCAAACGCTCACGCAGGGGCGCGCCACCGTTGTTGCTACTGGCAAAACCGTCAAGCTCGAGCTGCGCCCGATTGAGGGTGAGATCACTGCGGGTAGCCGTGTTTCCCTTGAAGCGATGCGCGCTTTAGGGCTGTCACTTACCGCGCTGGCGGAATTAGAATTAAAGGTTGAGGGCTAAGCATTTAGGTGCTTCGCGGCCTCTTTGCGGGCAAAGGGTTTCATGTCTGGGCCGTGCTGATCAAGGAAAGTGATCACGCGCGGCGCATCATGTTTCGAAAGCTCGCGCAGCCACCAGGCGATGGCCTTCTGAATAAACCATTCTTTGTCAGGGATGTAGTTCGCGGCCCAGCTCAGGATACGTTCGCGCGCCTCTAGCTCTTGCGGTTTGGGATGGTTTTGTTTGGTCCAGGGCAGGGTCATCACCAGCGCAGCGCGTTTGGTCCACATATGATCGCTGCGGGTCCAGGGCTCAATCTGATCCAAGCGGCTAGGGTCGGCAGTCAAGCGGCGTTGGCCCGCCATACAAGCGTGATCGGCAATCGCCCAGCTGTCAAAATCCACATGCCAGCCGAAAATAAGCGCCCAGGCGGCGGTATCGTCCGGGCGCAGCCGGGCAGAGGTCAGCAATTTGGCGGCCAAAACGCGCGCCTCATAGATATTACTTTGCCATAGGTGGTCAGCGATTGTGATCCGCGCCGGGGTGTCGAGCTGTTTGCGCCAGTCGCGTGCGAGCAGATCAAGCTCGGGGTTGGGGATGCCCAGGTAAAGGCGATCCACTTTGTGATATTGGCGCATTGAGGCCCCGCGCGCTTTATCAATGCGCGATGTCAGCGCGGCAAGGGCCTCGTCTCCGGTCATTCTACCGTGACGGATTTCGCCAGGTTGCGCGGTTGATCCACATCGGTGCCTTTGGCATCTGCGGTGTGATAGGCCAGCAGCTGGGCAGGCACGGCATAAAGGATCGGCGCGGTGATTTCAGCCACGCGGGGCATCTCGATCATCTGCCAGCAGCCATCCCCCGCTGTTTGCAACCCATCCGTATCCGAGATCAACAACACGCGCCCCTTGCGGGCCATTACCTCTTGCATGTTTGAGACTGTCTTATCGAATAGGCTGTCTTGCGGGGCGAGCACAACGATGGGCACATGCTCATCCACCAGCGCGATGGGGCCGTGTTTCAGCTCGCCAGATGCATAGGCTTCCGCATGTATGTAGCTGATTTCTTTGAGTTTCAGAGCGCCCTCATGGGCAAGGGGATACATCGCGCCGCGCCCCAAGAACAGGACATCGCGGGCCTCACTGATGCGGCGAGAGATCACTTTAATGTGGTCTTCGGTGCCAAGCGCATTGTTTATCAAGCCAGGAATGGCCCGAAGATCGGCGATATGCTGCGCGATTTGCTCTTGCGTCTGTGTGCCCCGCTCTTGCGCGGCCTTCAGGGCCATGGCGAGCAGGACGACCAATTGGCAGGTAAAGGCCTTGGTGGAGGCCACGCCAACCTCGACGCCCGCCAGAATTGGCAGGGCCAGATCGCTTTCCCGCGCGATTGAGCTTTCGGGGACATTGACCACGGAGACGATTTTGTCAGCCTTGCCATCACAATAACGCAGCGCGGCCAAGGTATCGGCGGTTTCCCCCGACTGAGACACGAAAAGCGCCACTGTGCCTTTGGTGATGGGCGGCTCGCGGTAGCGGAATTCTGAGGCCACATCGACCTCGACAGGCAGGCGGGCATATTGCTCAAACCAGTATTTCGCGGTCATACAAGCCAGATAAGCTGTTCCGCAGGCCACCATCGTCAGGCGCTCAACCTTGGAGAAATCGATTCCCTCGCCGGGCAGGGTGATGTCGCCTTTGTCGTCGATGTAATGGTCAATGGCCTTGGCGATGACCGAAGGCTGTTCGGCAATCTCTTTGGACATAAAATGCTTATGTCCAGCCTTGTCCACACGGGTGGCATCTATTTCGATGGTGCGCAGAGCACGGTTTGCGCGGCGTCCCTCAAGGTCGGAAATCTCCACCCCAGCGCGGGTGACAATCGCGCGGTCCCCGTCTTCTAGATAGGTGATGCGGTTTGTCAGCGGGGCCAGAGCAATTGCGTCTGAGCCCACAAACATCTCTCCGTCCCCATGCCCAATCGCCAGCGGAGAGCCCTTGCGCGCTGCAAAGATCAGATCCGCCTCGCCATCAAAGAGGAAGGCCAGCGCATAGGCACCGTCTAGCTTGTCTACGGTCTTATTCGCGGCCTCAATTGGGCTATGCCCCTGATCCAGAAACATCTGCGCCAGCAAGGCGACGGTTTCTGTGTCGGTTTCTGTGACAAAATTAATGCCGACCGCAGCCAGCTCTTCGCGCAGCTCTTTGAAATTCTCGATGATACCGTTATGAACGACCGCAACAGAGCGCGCTTGGTGCGGGTGGGCGTTATCTACGCTTGGCGCGCCATGGGTCGCCCAACGCGTATGGCCGATGCCAGCATGGCCTGCGAGAGGCTCATGCACCAAGAGGTCAGATAGGTTCACCAGCTTGCCCAAAGCGCGGCGACGATCCAGTTTTCCGTCGTTTATCGTCGCGATGCCCGCACTGTCATAGCCGCGATATTCCAGGCGGCGCAGGCTCTCCACCAAGATCGGCGCGACCTCATGATTTCCTAAAATTCCGACGATTCCACACATTTATTTATCTTTCATCAAGCGCGCTTTCTTTGCGCGCAGCATGTTAAAAAACTTCTGAGCTTTGCCGAGCCGGTTGTTTTGCTCAACCCGACTTGAGGCAATCGCATCGCTCGGCACATCTTTTGTGATCACAGAGCCTGTTGCGGTCAGAGCGCCCGCCCCGACAGTAACAGGGGCCACGAGCATGGTGTTGGAGCCGATAAAGACGCCCTCTTCGATTGTTGTCTTATGCTTCATCACGCCGTCATAGTTACAAGTGATAGTTCCCGCGCCGATATTTGTGCCTGCGCCTACCGATGCATCGCCAATGTAGGACAAATGATTTATCTTAGCGCCTTCAGACACTTGCGCGTTTTTCACCTCGACGAAATTGCCGATATGTACGTTTTCACTGAGCTCTGCACCGGGGCGCAGCCGGGCATAGGGACCAACCGTCGCACCGCGCGAGACATGGCAGCCTTCCAGATGGGAAAAAGCACGAATGCGCGCACCGCTTTCAATGCTCACACCTGGGCCGAACACGACATTGGGCTCAATCACCGCATCGCGGCCAATCACGGTATCATGTGCGAAATAAACCGTTTCCGGTGCCATCAATGTGATCCCGGCCGCCATAGCCTCTTGCCGCATTTTCGTCTGGAAATACCCATCCGCTTGGGCGAGCTGCGCGCGGGTGTTGATGCCGATGGTTTCTTCTTCTGAGCAGACAACGGCAGTTGCGCTATGCCCCTGCGCACGCGCTTTGGCGACGATATCGGTCAGATAATATTCGCCAGACGCGTTGTCATTGCCGATCTGATCAATAAGCGAGAAAAGTAGCGGACTGGAAACTGCGGTAAGCCCGCCGTTACACAGGCCAATTGCACGCTCGTCTTCGCTCGCGTCTTTATATTCCACAATCCGCTGCAAGCTGCCATCCTGCATGACCAAGCGACCATAGCGACCTGGATCTTCGGGCTCAAAGCCCAAGATCACCACATCATTGCTTTGTGCCGCTTCTGCCATGGTTTCGAGCGTCTGAGCGCTGATAAAGGGCGTATCGCCAAAGAGCACGAGCGCAAGACCGTCAAACCCGGCCAGCGCCTCTTTCGCCTGAGCGACAGCATGCGCAGTGCCAAGTTGTTCGTCCTGGCGCACCGTGGTCGTTTCATAGGGCAGGGTGGCCAGATGCTTTTCGACCTGCTCGGCCTCGTGACCCGTGATGACCACGATATGCTCTGGCTCAAGTACGCGGCTGGTCGCCAGCACATGATCCAGCATGGGAACACCGCCAATCGGGTGCAAAACTTTGGGTAAATCCGAAAGCATGCGCGAGCCTTTGCCCGCTGCAAGAATAATAAGCGCCGTTTTCATCGCTGGCCTTTTGTTGAAAATTCATTACCATCCTTTTAACGAAATGCTGCAATGGGGCAAGCAATTGGCTGATCAAAGTAAATTGCAATTTTGCAACGCAAGGGGTGGGGATGAAGAGCGTAATTTTTGACCTGGATGGCACACTCGCTGATACGAGCGCAGATCTGCTGGCGGCGGCAAATGCTTGTTTTCGTGATATGGGGCATGGGGATTTGCTGACATCAAATGATGCAGGCATTGCTTTGCGCGGTGGGCGGCGGATGCTGCGCGCAGGTTTAGAGCGGGTGCGACATAGTGAACCGGCGCCGATTATCGCGAAGTATTACCCGATCTTGCTTGACCATTATTCCCGCCAGATTGCAGATCATACAGTGCTTTATCCTGGGGCGATGGCGGCGGTGGAGGATCTGAAATCCCTGGGCTACGGGGTTGGCATTTGCACCAATAAACCGATCGCCCTGGCTGAGCAGCTGCTGCAGGCTTTGCAGGTGCGGGAGGCTTTCGGCGCGCTTGTGGGGCCAGATACGCTTGGTATCGCCAAACCTAACCCGGCCCCGCTTTTTGAAACCGTGCGGCTTCTTGGGGGCGATCCTGCTCAGACGCTCTTGGTGGGTGATAGTGATACGGATCGCAACACCTCAAAGGCTGCCGGGGTGCCCAGCATTCTTGTCACCTTTGGCCCGTCAGGGCAGGATATGGCGGCGCTCAAGCCTGAGGCCTTGTTGAGCGACTATGCCGACCTGCCGGATATCGTGCAGGGGTTAATCGGGGGCTGACATCAGGTGCTGGGTCAGATCTGACAGCGCGCGCGCCTCTAGATCCCACACCGCCGCTTCAATGGCATCAGCGCGCACTTTCCCGAGCACGGGGCCCGCGAGATCATGGAATTTGTCTGACAATTCCGTATCACTTGGCGGGGCCTCAGCGGTCCACAAGGGGCTCATCCAATCGCTGTGCAGCGCATCTCCGCTCGTCAAAGTCAGCGTAACTCGCGCATAGCGCTGCGCGGGAAAGGCGTCATTGGCATAATCATGTTCGACCATTTCAAGGCCGGTTGAGAGCCGCAGGATTTCGGGATCATTTAACGCGTCGTCCGCTATGTCCGCAGGAGTGAGCGCGCCGCGCACCAGGGCAACCGCGCAAGGAAATGAAGTGGAGTATTGCGCCTCTTCCGTGCTTTGCGGGCGCGCGGTGGCAAGGCGGCAGCTTTCGTGAAAGGTCTCAATCGTGATCTTTTGAACCTGCTTTGAACGCAATTGATGGGCCGCGCGCAGTGCCAGAACCCCTTCAACCGGTGCTTGCGCCCAGCGACACACCGGGTAGGGTTTGAAATATTGCTGGGTGATCAGCCAGTCTTGCCCCAGCGTTTCCCAATATTCAGGGGCCTGTTCAACGGTGATCGCCGGCGCTCCGGTAAAGCCGCGCTGCGCCAATTGCACTGCCGAGACCCCGCAAAGCGCGCCCCATCCCGCCCCGTCTTTCAGCATCGTGGGGGTGTCAATGCAGCGCATCATCTGGCTGCGCGGCCCGTGATATTCGGCGATCCCCATCGCATGGCGCGTCTGCTGCAAATCCAGCCCCTTAAGCCGTGATCCAGCCGCCGCCACCGCAACAGCGCCCCAACTGCCAGAGGTGTGGTAATCGGGGCATGTGCCATGCTGAGCCGTGGCTGTCCGTGCGCCGATCTCATAGCCAGCCACCATAGCGGTCAAGAAGTCTTTCCCACTCACGTCTTGCTCGATCCCAAAGGCAAGCAGTCCAGGCAGAAGCGGCGCGCCGATATGCCCTTTGGCTGGGTTATAGCCATCATGCCCATCCAAGCTGTCAATCATCATGCCCGCCGCCATGGCCGCACCCGTCAGGGAAGCCGTGCGATCATCAAAAAGCATAGACGCCCGCCCCGGCATATCCTCAGCGGCATGATCGCGAATGATGCGGCTGAGCCGGGTGCCATGCCCTCCAGCTGCGACCCCAAGCGTGTCAAGCAGGCTTCGCTTGGCCGCGTGGCGCGCGGCTTGCGGAATTTGATCCCATGAAAGGGCGTGAATAAATCGGGTCGGGTTGAGTGCATCCATAAGGCGAGCATCCAAGGGCGCGACACGGCAGGCTTGTCTAAATGCGACTTCGCTGTCGTTTTGCAAGTCATCTGAATGCTTGACGCCCGGCGCGCACCCTGGAACAAGTTATGTATGACAGAAAAATTTACCGGAAACTTCACCCAGCAAGAACCCATTCCAGATGCGGGGATTGAGGCGGCCCTATGTGTTCTACGCTCTGGGCGGTTGCATCGCTATAACACAGCACCGGATGAGCTGAGCGAAACGGCCCTGCTGGAACAGGAATTTGCTGCGATGAGTGGGGCGAAATACGCGCTTGCTGTGGCGTCCGGCGGTTATGCGATGGCAACGGCTTTGCGCGCGCTTGGGATCGGGCCAGGCGATAAGGTTCTCTCCAACGCCTTTACCCTGGCCCCCGTTCCAGGCGCGATTGCCGCGGTGGGGGCAGAGCCGGTTTTTGTGGGGGTTACTGAGGCGCTCACCATCGACCTTGAGGATCTCGCGGCCAAAGCCGACCAAGCGCGGGTTCTCTTGCTGAGCCACATGCGCGGGCATATCGCGGATATGGATCGGCTGATGCAGATCTGCAACGAGGCGGGCGTTGCGGTGATCGAGGATTGCGCGCATGCGATGGGCGGCTCTTGGCGCGGCACGCCTTCAGGGCGGCACGGGGTGATTGGTTGCTATTCCACCCAGACCTACAAGCATATTAACTCGGGCGAAGGCGGTTTTCTGATCACCGATGATGCAGAGCTGGCGGCGCGCGCGATCATTCTGTCTGGTTCCTATATGCTCTATGAGCGCCACCTTGCCGCGCCCGCCCCGGAGGTGTTTGAGACGGTGAAATATGTCACGCCCAATATCTCAGGCCGGATGGATAATTTGCGCGCCGCGATACTGCGTCCTCAGCTGAAAGATTTGCAAAGCCAAGTGGCGCGCTGGAATGAACGCTATCGGGTGCTTGAGGGGGGACTAGAAAACACCACGGGCTTGACGCTGATCGCGCGCCCGGATGATGAGGGGATTGTTGGCTCCTCTTTCCAGTTCTTGCTGCTGGATTGGGACGAGGAGGCGATCCAACATCTGCTCAAGCGGTGCGGCGGGCGCGGGGTCGAGCTGAAATGGTTCGGTGCGCCAGAGCCGGTGGCCTTCACCTCGCGCTATGACAGCTGGCGCTATGCGCCGAGCGCGCCGATGCCTTCGAGCGATCGCATTTTGGCCGGGATCATGGATATTCGCGTTCCGCTCACCTTTAGCCTTGAGGATTGCGCCCAGATCGCGCGCATCATACGCTCTGAGGTATCGGCGGTCTATCAAGGGGGGTAGGGCATGGAGCTGGGGACATATTCGGCGGCTGCGCTTAGCGAGATGCTGCAGCGTAAAGAGCTCTCGGCAGTAGAGCTGATGCAGGCCACCTTGGACCGGATCAATGCGGTGAACGGGCGGGTCAATGCGATTGTGTCTCTGCGGGTTCCAGAGGCTTTGATGGATGAGGCGCGCGCCGCTGATCAAGATGCGCGCAAAGGCTGGCTGCACGGTATTCCTATCGCAATCAAGGATTTGGCAAATGCCGCTGGTTTTCCGACCTCGATGGGCTCACCGCTTTTTGCTGATCAAGTGGCGGCAAGCGATGATCTGATGGTGGCCCGCTTGCGGCAGGCTGGGGCGATTGTGATTGGCAAAACCAACACGCCGGAATTTGGCCTTGGTTCTCAGACCTTTAACCCGGTGCATGGGGTGACCTCTAACCCCTATGATCTCAGCCGCACTTGTGGGGGCTCTTCGGGCGGGGCGGCAGTGGCGCTGGCAACGGGCATGTTGAGCGTGGCTGATGGCAGTGACATGATGGGCTCGCTGCGCAACCCGGCTGCTTGGTGCAATGTTTATGGGATGCGGCCGACCGTTGGACTGGTGCCATCCGAGCCCAAGGGCGAGACGTTTTTGCAGCATTTAGCTACAAATGGCCCCATGGCGCGTTGTCCTAAAGATTTGGCGTTGTTGCTGGATACCATGTCCGGGCCGGATCCGCGCCAGCCGTTTTCGATTAGCATCCCTCGGGCAGCGCCAGAGATCACTGCTGATGTCACCGGACGCAAGATTGCTTGGATGGGGGATTGGGGCGGGGCTTTCCCATATGAACCGGGGATTTCGGAGCTTTGCGCCGGGGCGCTTTCGCAATTGTCTGACATTGGGTGCCGGATTGAAGACTGCGCGCCGCCACATCCGATTGAGGCAATCTGGGAAAGTTGGGTTGGCTTGCGTCACTATGCGATTGCCTGCGGGCTCTCTCCCTTATTTGAAGACCTTGAGGCGCGCGCACGCCTGAAAGCTACGGCGCAATGGGAGATCGAAAACGGGCTGAAACTGTCGGGCCAGGATGTGCACCGCCTGAGCTCGCTGCGCTCGGCTTGGTATGCACGGGCGGCTGAGCTGTTTGAGAGCCATGATGTCCTAGCCCTGCCCTCGGCGCAGGTTTGGCCCTTTGATCATGGCACCGAATATCCAAGCGAAATCGCGGGGCGCGCAATGGACACCTATCATCGCTGGATGCAAGTGGTGACCCCTGCAAGCCTGATCGGCCTGCCGGTGGTGAACATTCCAATTGGCTTTGGCGCAAATGGGTTGCCGATGGGCATGCAATTGATTGGGCGGCGCGGCGATGATGGGGCGCTATTGCAAATGGCGCAGGCTTGGCATGAGGCAACCAACTGGCCCAGCCAGCGCCCACCAGAACTATAGGGAGGAAAGATGGAACAGGATTGTACAACGACGCGCGAACATGGCGCCCCGGAGTTTCGAGCCCCGACGTTCGAAATTCTTAAGACAGCGCTCAAACGCGGCTTTCAAGATTTTGTCTTTTCACCGAGCTACGGGCTCACGCTTGGAGCGATTGCTGTGCTGATCGGCTGGGGGCTTGCTTGGCTGACACTGGCAACCGGGCACACATTTTGGCTGGTGCTTGCAGCTGTTGGATTTCCATTGCTTGGCCCTATTTTGGTGGCAGGGCTTTATGAGATTTCGCGGCGTCTGGAGCATGGGCTGCCTCTGTCCATGTCTGAGATTGTCGGCGTTGTTTGGCAGCAACGCGGGCGGCAATTGCCATGGCTCTGCGCGATCATTGTTATTCTATTTCTGTTCTGGTTCTTTATCGGGCATATGATTTTCGCGCTCTTTCTGGGGCTTAAAGCAATGACGAATATCTCCTCTTCTTTTGAGGTTTATCTCAGCCCAGCGGGACTGCAAATGCTCGTTTTTGGCTCCCTAATCGGAGCGGGGTTTGCCATCGTGCTTTATAGCTTTTCTGTGCTCGCTTTGCCGATGTTGCTGGATCGCGAAGTGGATTTTGTCACCTCGATGATCCATTCTATGAGCTTTGTACGCGCGCACCCGGTCACTATGCTAGCGTGGGCCGTTATCCTTGCAGTGCTGACTTTTGTGTCAATGCTGCCGGGGTTTTTGGGGTTGCTGATCATCCTGCCTTGGTTGGGGCACGCAAGCTGGCATGTCTATAGCCTGCTCAAATCTTAGGTTCTGCTCCAAGCGCGACAAGCTGTTTGCGGATTTCTTCAGCCGCAGACAGGCCAGCTTCAAGGGCAAACACATAGGCATGGGTGAGATAGAAGCATTTTGCGCGCGCCTCCAAGGCGGCGTGCGCGGCGTCTACATAGAGGGAAGAGAGTTCAGCCCCATCCCCTCTCTGGTGCGCCTCTAACAGTTGCGTGTTTAGATCACTCATTCTGCCGCTTGGGCCTGGCCGCAATAGGTCTGCATGCGCGCGGCGACCCAATCATGGAACATATGCGTGGGCCCATCCATCGCTGGTGAGAAGCGTCCGCCATCGAACATGGGTGCGTGACGACCGCGCTGCATGCCTTCGACGACGAATATATCCTCTTTAAACACGGTTTTCCAGAGGGCCGTGTTTTCGGCACGCAGCTCGGGTGAGCTATCTGGCTGGGCGTAATAGAGGTGAATATTCTCTATTGTGCGCTCTGGCCCTTGGGGCACAAGAACAATGGCGAATGCGTGGTCGCGATGCACGCCAAGTAGCACGTTGGGGTAGAGGGCTATATATTCTGCAGCCGTATCCCATTTGTCTGACAATTTATCAAAGTCTTGGAATTGCTCACCCTTTTCATTCTTGAGCTGGCGATAAACCAACGTGCCTTGCCCCGAATACTGGCCGGGCTCTTCGATGTGATAATGGTCTTCGAGCCGTGAGTAGCTATTCAGGCCGGGATGCACCCAGGGCAGGTGATAGCTCTCGCAGTAATTCTCAACGGCGAGCTTCCAATTGCAATTCACCTCAAGCTGAAACTGGCTATCTGCACCGCCATGATAGAGCGGCTTGTTAAACTCAGACCATCGCGCAATCAGGTTTGCATTCACCTCTTCAAACGGGGCGGCGGTGCCAGAGATATTGATCCAGACCACATCCATCCAAATATGGCTGCGGATTTCCACCAGCCCCAGCGTATCGCGATCAATGCCTTCTGCTTGATTTTGCCCAGGCCCGCCCACATGCGGGGTCGAGACCAGCTTGCCTTGAGTGGAATAGCACCAGCTGTGATATGGACAACGAATGGCCCCTTCGATTTTGCGGGGCTCTTCGACCAAAATCATACCACGGTGACGGCAGGTGTTTTGGAACACACGCACGGTGCCCTCTTTGCCGCGTAGCAAAAGCAGAGGCATGCCGAGAAAGGTGATTGGTTGTGCATCGCCGGGCTCGGGCACATCTGCGGCAACGGCAAGGCCACACCAGCCATCCATAAAGAGCGCCTGGTTCTCTTCGCTATGCAAACTCGGGTCGATGTAATGGGCATTGGGCAATCCGTTCGCATGCTCAATGCTTTGGCGCACATTCATCAGGCTGGTGTCAGTTGTGGGCATATTGGGCCTCGTCGCTGGTCGTGTTTTCTCCGATTCGACATTAGCGCGCGTCTGCCAATTCGCTTGAACAGCCGCGACCGAGACTTTTACCAAGGCGACATGCTGAACTATTAGCGAAAGGGCGTTTGCTCCTTTAGCAGGCGAAGGTGATATTCGGGCACCTTGGTTTCATCGACAATGCCGGTATTTCGCGCCGTTTGTAAGGCAAGCGAGTAATTCTGCCCCAAATGCTCATAGACCAGTCGTCCCACGCGTTCGGTTTCCATTGACTCAGGCACCGTGCGCGCCAGATAGCCCGTCCAGAAATTATTCTCGAAACTCACAACGGGGTGCAAAAAGTTAAAGCTCGCACTCGTGACGCCTTTGCGTGAGACAAGCAGGCCAACACCCGCCTCAAGGCGCATCACCAAGCCTCGGAATTCCCGCATAGCTGCTGTGGGAGACAGCCCCTGCTGGCTCATCGCTTCACGGGCCTCATAGCCGCGTAGACAACATTGGCCCGATTGTGTGCGCCAAACATACACCAACCCAACAACATATTGATCTGGAGACATAAAGCTGCGCCGCGAAAAGCGGAAAAACCCACTTGGAAATGCGGCTTCGTCAACCTGCGTGGTCGTGGATAGGAAAGGGGCAAGTTCCGGGGATCGAAACTCGCTGCGGCTCGTTTGTAAGCTGTCAACCGGATCAAGCAGAACACGCGCATCAACGTCAAAAAAGTCACAAATCCGCGCAAGCACATCAGGGCGTGGAAAACTTTCACCGGCAAGATAGCGGTTAAACTGTGTTCGATTGATTCCCAGTTGGCGAGAGAGTTCGGAAATCGAGGTATATTGCGACGCCAATTGGCGTAAATTGGCGCCAAACATGCTGCGGAGCTCGGCTGGTGTCTTTTTCTCGGGTGTCATTCTTGGTTCATATGCGTTCATGTTCGGCGGTTTCATTGGCTTACCGTTTAATCTCCAGCGGATGTGACGCTATTTTACGTCAGTGCTGGTGCGTACTTGTGGCAAGTGTGCTCCATCGCGACACAAATTGCAAGCGTGCGTTTCACCTAAATGCGTACACAATTTCACTAATTTCACGTTAATGTAGAAACATTAGCTGATTATGGCAATTCGGCTATAATCAATGGGATAAGATAGCATGTTTGGTGTGATAATTTGGAGTGACCCTGAGGTCAAAAACGCTGTGATCTGGTGCGAGGATCAGGGCGATTTGGCTTATTTCCAAGCGAGCACTGAGCCAATGCCGATGGGGTGCGCTTTCCCCGACGCCGGTGATTATGTGGCGTTCGATGTTGAGCTGCGCAATGACATGCGCGTGGTGCGCAATCCAAGGCCCGTGCTTGCAGCTGTTGGCGAGGGCTTGCCCTCAGCGCTCTTGTCCACAGCGCGTTGCATCGAGCAGACACAGGCGAATGCGCAGGCCGAACCCTATCATGACAATGTCACGGATTTTGACGCAGCCCGGCGCGAGAAAAAACGCCGGGCCGTTTTCACGGAGATCTTGGTTAAGCGCCTCGGCTAAGGGCCGCAACGCCGGTACGGGCAACCTCCTCTAGCCCCAGCGGCTGCATCAGTTCGGCAAAGGCATCAACCTTTTCTGGGCTGCCGGTGATCTCGAAAATGAAGCTCTCCAACGTGCTATCGACCACATTGGCGCGGAAAATATCAGCCAGCCGCAACGCCTCAACGCGTTTATCGCCCGATCCTGTGACTTTGAACATCGCTAGTTCCCGCTCGACCGAGCGCCCCTCAACGGTCAGATCATGCACCGCACGCACAGAGACGATGCGGCCAAGCTGGGTTTTGATCTGTTCAATCACCTGAGGCGTGCCATTTGTGACAATGGTGATGCGCGACAGATGCCCAGTGTGATCCACCTCGGCCACCGTCAGACTGTCGATATTATACCCGCGCCCGGAAAACAGCCCGATTACGCGGGCCAGCACACCCGGTTCATTTTCGACCAGAACGGCCAATGTGTGACGCTCCTCCACATCCGAAAAGGTGGGGCGCAGGTTATAGGCAGAATGGCTCGTGGAGCCTTTTTTGATTTGTAGGGGGGACATTTTATTCACCTCTAAAGACGTTGTTGATTTCTTTACGCGATATTCCCGCCTTCAGCGCTAAAATCTCGGCTGTAAAATTGCCTTTTGATAACCGGAAAGGTACACGTCCTGAACTAAGATCAAACGGGTCGCCTCTAACAATTTGCACGACTCCTGGGAAATACGCCCAATCGGGGCTGCACTGGAATTTTCCCAACGCAGATTGCTTTGTTACGGGGTTGTAGGAATTCGTCGGGTATTGCCAGCATATATCATGCCCCTTACCCGGGCCGTCAAATTTAACTTTCCAATTTGATGGCACAGCCCGAAAGTTGCCTGGATACCAAAGAAAGGCTCGGCCGTTTGGATCATGATATTCGATTTGAGTACCATGAAAGCGATCATAGGTGAGGAATGTCCTGTCGGAATATACACTCAATGCAGCGTTAAGACTGTCTTCAGTCGGGTCTTCTTGAAAATGAGATGTGTCTATTGACAGACCACAGCTTGCGACAAAAAGAACGCCTACGGTCAGAACAGTCAGAGTTGCTCTTTTGGAATAACTCACACCAAAACACTCCCCTTGGCATCAATCACGCCTTGGGTTTCGGCCTCGCCTAGCAGCATTTCATTATGCGCTTTGCCTGACGGGATCATGGGGAAGCAGTTTTCGTGTTTTTCCACCAGACAGTCAAAAATCACCGGGCCGTCGTGGTTGATCATCTCTAGGATCGCGTCGTCAAGGTCATCCGGGTTGTCGCACAGAATGCCCTTGGCGCCGAACGCCTCGGCCAGCTTGACGAAATCGGGCAGGGCTTCGGACCAGCTGTGGGAATAGCGCTCGCCATGCAGCAGCTCTTGCCATTGGCGTACCATGCCAAGGCGTTCATTATTCAGGATAAATTGCTTAACCGGCAGGCGGAATTGCACGGCGGTGCCCATTTCCTGCATGTTCATCAGCCAAGAGGCCTCACCCGCGACATTGATCACCAGCGCATCGCGATGGGCCATTTGCACCCCGATTGACGCCGGAAAACCATAGCCCATCGTGCCAAGCCCGCCGGAGGTCATCCATTGGTTCGGTTCTTCAAAGCCCAAATATTGCGCAGCCCACATTTGGTGCTGGCCCACTTCGGTGCAAATATAGCGATCTTTACGGTGCTTTGTCAGCTCTTCCAGCCGGTGCAGCGCATATTGCGGTTTGATGGTTCTGCCTTGCTGCTTAAATGCCAGACAATTGGTTTTCTTCCAGTTTTCAATCTGTTCCCACCAATTCTTCACCCCAGCTGCATTGGTTTTGCGGCCCCGCGATTTCCAAATGTTCAGAAGATCTTCAAGAACGTGGCCCACATCTCCAACAATCGGGATATCGGTTTTGATCACCTTGTTGATAGAGGAGGGGTCGATATCAATATGCGCCTTGATGGAGTTCGGGCTGAACGCGTCAATCCGCCCGGTGATCCGGTCATCAAACCGCGCGCCGATATTGATCATCAAATCGCAGCCATGCATCGCCAGGTTGGCCTCATAGAGCCCGTGCATCCCCAGCATGCCCAGCCATTTGTCGCCCGAGGCCGGATAGGCGCCCAGCCCCATAAGCGTTGAGGTGATCGGAAAACCCGTGGCCTCAACCAGTTCACGCAGCAGTTGCGAGGCACCGGGGCCCGAATTGATCACACCGCCGCCGGTATAAAAGACGGGGCGCTCGGCTTTTTCGATGGCCTCAACGAGTTCGGTGATGGATTGCATATCGCCTTTGAGCTGCGGCTGATAATGAGAGCCAGAAGGCTTAGGGCCGCTATAATCACCCGTGGCAAATTGCACGTCCTTCGGGATGTCGATCAGAACCGGGCCCGGACGCCCCGAACTGGCCACATGGAAGGCTTCGTGAATAACGCCAGAGAGGCGGTCGGTTTCTTTGACGAGCCAATTATGCTTGGTGCAGGGGCGGGTGATCCCCACGGTGTCGGCTTCTTGGAACGCATCCGAGCCGATCATAAAGGTGGGCACCTGGCCAGTGAGAACAACGATTGGGATCGAATCCATCAACGCATCAGTCAGCCCGGTCACAGCATTGGTTGCACCGGGGCCCGAGGTCACAAGGCAAACGCCTGGCTTCCCGGTGGAGCGCGCATAGCCCTCGGCGGCATGCACCGCGCCTTGTTCATGGCGCACCAAAATGTGGCGGATGTTGTTTTGCTGGAAAATCTCATCATAGATCGGCAGCACCGCCCCGCCCGGATAGCCAAAGACTGTGTCAACGCCCTGATCAATCAGCGCTTGAACTACCATTTTTGCTCCGGTCATCTGACGTGACATGTCTCTCTCCGATCTTGTTATCCGTCACTTTTACTTTGCGCAAAAAAAAGCCCCCGGTGTTTCGGGGGCGCATGGGTCTAATCTGGCTTTACCGTTACCGGCCCATGCGCGTGTCTCTCACAATCACCACTAGATTTGTCATTTGGAGCCTCTTTTCACGACCGCTTTGATAAGTTGCAGGGCAGGGGGCGTCAACTGTGAATTCGGGAAAGTTTCGCCTTTGAAGGTGGTTTCGTAACTTTCTTTCTCGCTATGCGGGGTTTAGGCGAATTTGGCAATATCTTTGGGCATCATCGCTGAGGGGAGGGTGAAGCGGATATCGCAGCCGCTGTCGCTATCAGCCACCCAGATTTTGCCCCCTAGATCCTCGACGATCTTGCGGCAAATCGGTAAACCAAGCCCCGATCCCGCGCGCTCGGCATAAAGATGCAGGCGTTTGAACATCTCAAACACTTTGGTGCGATGCTCTGGTTCAATCCCGATGCCGTTATCTTTCACGGAAAACTCTGTCATGGTGCCAAGATTGTGGCCGGTTATTGTGATTTGGGGGGGCGCGGCGCTGCGATATAGGATGGCGTTATGCACAAGGTTTTGAAATAACTGGCGGGCGCGAAACTCATCTATTTGCGCATTTGGGATGTGCTGAAAAATCAGAATACCGCCTAAGCTATTTAATTCGCTGGAAAACTCCTGCATGGTTTCTGTTATAATCAGCCCGATATCACAAAGGGGCGGGGTTTCGAGATGGCCCGTTTGCAGCCGTGACCAATCCAAAATCCCATCCATCAATTTCCAAAGTCGGGAGGTGCAGCTTTGCAGCTCTTCAATATAGGCGTTGCCGTCGGCGCTGAGGCGCTGCGCCTCGTCCTCTTTCAGCATATGCAAGAGAGATTGGAGGTTGCGCACCGGCGTGCGAAGATCATGCGAGGCCGCATAGAGCACATGCGACATATCTTGCGAGAGAAGTTTGAGATCCGTTGATTGTTTGCGCTGTTTGATTTCTCTTTCGAGTTTATGGGCCACATCTTGCACATGCAGTAGGCAGATTGGCTGGTGCCCGTCCAGCTTTACGGGGGTGACGCTGATAGAATGGGGGATGGCGCGCCCGGTGTTCGGGTCGCACAGCTGCAACGTGTGCGGGTTCAGGTGATGCGAGAGAAAACCGGCATGTCCAGTGTCGATGCAGTTGGCGATTGTGCTTAAGAGCCTGCGCGATTTCCCTGGGTGCATGATTTTGGCGATGGGCGCGCCGATTGGGTTGCTTTGCGCTGTCCCGCCAGGATCGCCGCACAACCGGTCTTGCATCCAACTATTTGAAAAAATTATATTTTGCGCATGGTCAAGCGCGAGATGCCCACCGGGCACCGCGTTGAGAATGTCCAAATATGTGTTGGGGGTCGTGCGCATTTGTATGGATCGTTTGGGAATTAGGCCAGTTCGCTCGCATGGCTATGGTGCGGGGAAAGCAGCTTGGTCATGCTGGCGGCGTCCAGGGCCAAGAGGATATGCCCGTCGATATTTGCGCCATTTGATCTCAGCGAGATCCGCGAGAGGATTAGTTCTTGGTTATTGTGGCTTACTTGGCGCGTGACAGAGATTGGTGTGCCGCGATCAACTACGGGCAGGCCAGTTTCGATTTGGGCGCTTAGGTGATTTGCGAGCGCCTTCACAGAAGAGTTGAGCAGGATATTCCCCAGCTCCGCAATCGCTTCGGCCTCAAGGCCCGTTACATCAAGTTCCCCTCTGTCCTCAACGGGCGGGTCTTGGTCGATCAGCATCGAAACAAGATTTGTGCTTTGCTCATCCGCCAGGGCAAAGGCCGCGGTGCCGGTGAGCGCGCCGGAAAGTGGCTGTTTGACCAGGGCAAGCCTGCGGCCCAGATTATTTGCCAAGACGGAAATGGCCGCATCATTGGGCAGCAGATTAACTGAGCCGATCGACAGCTCGATCTTTTGTCCAATCATCTCGTGCAATGTGCTTGCTGCGTGCTCGGCAGCGATTGCCATGAGTTTGTCAAAGAGCTCTCTGTCTGGGCTATGATTTGGAGCCATTGATCAAGGTCACCATCCGAGTTCGTTCCGTGATTTGAGTTTAACGACCCTCTTCTAAGAAAGGGTAAAGGATGCTTGTCACTGATCGAGTTTCGTGCCTTGCAGCACACCGTGTTCTAGCGCGTAGCGGGTCAGGCCTGCGGTGGTGGAAATGCCCAGCTTGCGTTTGATATTCTTGCGATGGGTTTCCACGGTGCGTACCGAAATCTCAAGCACACCCGCCACTTCTTTATTGGATTTGCCTTGCGCCAGTTGTAGCAGCACCGCCTGCTCGCGATTGGTGAGCGTGTGTTCGACATGGCTTGCTTTGGGGCTGAGCGCATCTTTAGCCCCTGTGCACAGATACTCATCCCCTTGCATCACCGCATCAATGGCGCGCTTGATCTCATCCGTGGGCACGTCTTTGAGCACATAGCCTGAGGCTCCATGTGAGAGGGCAGAGGTGACATATTCTGGGCTGTCATGCATGGTGAAGATCAAAATACGCACGTCGGGCCAGCGCTCACGCACCATCTCGGTCGCCGTCAATCCGCCCATGCCGGGCATATTCAGATCCATCAAGACCACATCGGGCCCCAGCGCCTCCAGCTGATCAAGTACCTCTTGGCCATTGCCAAGGGTGCCGACGACTTCAAGATCCGCATAGCTTTCAAGGATCGAAGTGATGCCTTCGGCCACCATAGGGTGATCATCGACCACCAGGACTTTTATGCGCGTTGTCATCTGTTTGGCTCATCCGGCTCTTGAGCGGGCGCGAGCAGATGGGTAAGCGGCACCAGCGCCTCTACGCTTGTTCCGGTGTTTTTGCCGGAAAGGGGCTTGATGCGCAAGTTGCCATCCAGCTGCTCTATCCGCTCTTGCATATTGCGCAGCCCCAGTCCGGTGCCGCCCACGGCGCGCAGACCGATGCCATTATCCGTGATCCGCAGCGTTGCGCCGTTGGGGTGGCCCAGCAAAGAGAGGCTGACTTGGCTGGCCTTGGCATGGCGTTCGATATTGGTCAGTGCCTCTTGGGCGATACGATAAAGGGCGATCTTGGCCTCGGGGTCCAGGCGGTTTCGGAACACTTCGCTTTGGAACTCGACTGCGATGCCCGTGCGCTCAGAAAAATCATCCGTGAGCGCCTTGAGTGCGGGGCCAAGCCCCAGATCATCCAGCGCGCCAGGGCGCAAATCGCGGCTGATGCGGCGCACCTCTGAGATCGAATCGCCTAGAGCGTTCATACCTTTATCAAGCATTTCAAGGGCGCGCGGATTGCCGGATGTGATTTGCCCGCGGGCCGAAGCCAGGGCAAAGCGAATACCCACAAGCATCTGGCTGATCCCATCATGCAGCTCGCGGGCCACGCGGCCGCGTTCTTCTTCTTGGGCGTCGAACACACGCTGGGTCAGCTCTTTAAGCTTTGCATCGGCGAGGCGGCGTTCGCGGATATTGAGCACCAAGCCAGAGGCAAAGACCAAGAGTAGCGCGGCCAATGTGATTGCGGCTATATAGAGATAGGTTTGCTGGGTGCGGGCCTGAACCTCGGCGCGGGTGGCGGCAAGGGAGGCAATCACATCGTCGATGAACACGCCAGTGCCCACCGCCCACCGCCAATGCTGAAAGCCCAGAACAAAAGTGATCATGCGCGCTTCTTCCCCGGTGGAGGGCTTGGGCCACAGATAGGTGTGATAGCCCGAGCCTTGACGGGCAAGGCGGATCAACTCGCTGGTGATGGGGGTGCCTTCGCTATCCGCAGCATCGGCTTGATTGGTGCCAATCAGTTCGGTGCGACGGGGGGAGACGAGATTGTTACCGTCATAATCATAGACAAAGAACGAGCCGTCCTCACCGTAAATCATCGCTGCTAAAATCTGGGCGACCTGCTTTTTGGCGCCTTGGTCATCAGGATCGGCGCTGCCATAGATAAAGTAGAACCCGTTGCGCGCTTGGGTGACGTAATTGCGCAGCTCTTCTTTCTTGGCGGCCAGCATATGCGCTTCGAGCGTGTTGAGCTCGCGCTCGGCACTGTCTCTGCTTTGTTTGGCCACAAGAACCGCAATGGCGGCAACAGCCAGGATCAGCGGAATGGTCGCCAAAAGTGTGAGCTTTTGACCGTAGGTGAGCCGGAACATGGGGTTTTGTTGCGCCATCTACGAATCGATACGCCGAATCGCAGGGCCTGAATAGGGGCCATTTGCTAAACCTAGCGTAGCAAAAGCGAGAATTTTCGCCTCAGTTTTTCAACAAGAACAGCATTTTGCGGAGCTTTTGCGCCAAATTACGTAGGACTGGGTATTTCGCTGCCTGCCGCAATCCGTATGGTAGGACCACTGTTAACGATCCGCGCGGGCGCACATCGCTTTGCGCGCAATCCAAAATCTGGGAGGATACCTATATGGATCGTCGTTCGTTTCTGAAATCTTCGGCATTTGGGGGCGCTGCTGCGGCCACGGCAACGCTGGCTTCGCCCGCTTTGGCGTCTGGCAACCGCACGCTGACAATGGTGCAGTCCTGGCCACGCGGCTTTGCGGTTCTGGATGATGCGGCTTCTTACATGGAGACAATGGTGCGTGAGATGTCCGGTGGCTCTTTGACCATCGACAAGAAAGCCCCTGGTGAGCTGGTTGGCGCGCTGGAAGTGTTTGACGCGGTGTCCTCCGGTCAGGCGGATATGTATCACTCAGCCGATTACTACTTTATCGGTCAGCACCCAGGCTATGCCTATTTCACGGCGGTTCCTTTTGGCGGAACAGCGCAAGAAGTGACCAACTGGTATTATCATGGCGGTGGTGAAGCGCTGCATGACGAGCTAGGCGAGATCTTTAACCTTAAGGGCCTTTTGGCGGGTAACTCCGGGTCGCAATCCGGTGGCTGGTTCCGCAAAGAGATGAATTCAGCCGATGACTTTAACGGTCTGAAGTTCCGCATGCCCGGTCTGGGCGGTAAGGTTCTGGGCAAGCTGGGCGCCTCTGTGCAAAACATCCCTGGCGGCGAGCTGTATCAAGCGCTGTCTTCTGGTGCTCTGGACGGTCTGGAGTGGGTTGGCCCCATGGCGGATGAGCGCGCCGGTTTCCAAGAAGTTGCAAAAGTCTATTACACAGCCGGCTTCCATGAGCCGGGCTCGGCACTTGCCGCTTCGGTGAACCTGGATGTGTGGAACGAGCTGAGCGATCAGCATAAAGCGATCCTGCGCTATGCCTCCATGGCGACAACCCATTTCCAACTGGCCGAAACGCTGGCAAATAACGGTGCGGCTCTGGCGCGTCTGCAGGCGCAAGGTGTGAAAACGCTGCAATTCTCCGATGATATCTGGGATGCGTTTGGCCGTGCCTCTGCTGAGGTTATGGACGAAAACATGGGCGATCCGCTGTTTGCCAAGATCCGTGCCTCATTTGAGGAAAGCCTTGCCAACTCCGCCTCCTGGATTCAGAAATCAGATGGCTATTATGTTGAGCAGCGCGTGCGCGTGCTGGGCGGCTAAGCCTTAACATCTGCGCCTTGCAAACTGTAAGGCCTTGGGTCAAGCGGCGTGCTCGCTTGGCCTTTGCTAACACTTAAGATGTCGGGGGGAGGCATTTCATGGCTGTGCGTGAAACGATAACTTGGGGCGAGGCGTTTTCGGCCCTCGGGGATGGGATCGTTTGGACCCTTGCGGGCATGGGCACGGCGCTGTGGCATATGCTGATTGGGATCTTGCCGTTTTTGCATGGCGGCCCGGCTGAGGGCGAAAAACCGATCCCACCGATTTTTGATTGGTTGATTTGGGATGGCTCCCTGGAAGACAAGCAATCGCTGATGGCTTTCGTCTATTATGGCGGCTCCACCGAATTTTTCTTTATCATTTTCAATCTCTTCCTGGCTTTTACGCTTTATGGGATGTTTGTCAGCCGCAACCTGCTTTGGGGCGGTGTGCGCGTGCTTGAAGGGCTGGCTAATGGCTTGGGGCGCTTTTTCGCCTGGGCCGGGCTGATCATGGTGCTGCAACAGGTGGTGATCGTCTTTATGCAGCGTATTTTCACGCGGCCCGATATTTCTTTTGGGGCCGGTATTCCGCTGCAATTTGATATCTCTTGGTTTGCCGAAGAGCTAAAGTTTTACAACGCGCTCGTGGTGGCGCTGTGTGTGACTTATACCTTTGTGCAGGGCGGGCATGTGCGGGTGGATCTGATCTATTCTGCTGTGGGTCACCGGACAAAACGCGTGATTGATATGTTCGGCTCGCTGTTTTTCATGATGCCCGCGGCGGTGCTGATTTGGATGTATTCTTGGTATTTCCTGTGGCGGCATTTGATGGTGCCCAAGGTGAATGCCACCGATGGCATCGACCGGCTGGTGATGAAGGCACGCGCGCTGCGCTGGAATGTGGAGACCATCGGCTTTTCGCCCAATGGCTTTACCGGCTATTTCCTGTTCAAAATTCTGCTTGTCGCCTTTGCAGCTCTGCTGTTCCTGCATGCCTGCGCGTTTTTCTGGCGCTCTTATCTGGAGTGGAAAGAGGGCGAGGAATCCGCCGGGAAATACCTGGACAAGGACAGCCTGGGCGAGGGCGAAGAAGCCTATGAGGGAACTCACTAAAATGCAGCGCGCGGGTTCACAGAATAAAAAGCCTGTTCCAGCGGGCAATAACATCACGGCGGGGGCGTAAGAGATGTTTGGTTTAGATGGCGTTGAAATCGGCCTGATTGTAGTCTTTGTCTGCCTCTTTGCAGGTATTCTTTCTGGCTTTCCGGTGGCCTTTGCGATTGCTGGTGCCGGGGTGATTTCCTTTGGCATTATTGCCGCGATGGATAGCTCGGGGCTCTTGATCCATGAAGCGATAAACACCAATTCCGATGAGTTCAGGGCGCTGGTCGCCAGCGGGGTGTCGCCCAATGACATATCGGTGTTCCGATACCCGGATTTGCCGCGCGAGCTGCACCCGGTCTTTGAGCGCGGCTATGATGATGCGATGAAGCGTGTGATCGCGGGGATCACCAACCGCATCAATGAGCGGGTGCTTGCGGGCCAATCCATTGAAACCTTGCTGGCGGTTTTGATGTTTGTTTTGATGGGGATCACGCTAGAGCGCTCCAAAATCGCCAATGATTTGCTGACCTCCATGGCGCGGGTCTTTGGGCCGCTGCCCGGTGGTTTGGCTGTGTCTATTGTGGTTGTGGGCGCGTTCCTGGCCGCCTCGACCGGCATTGTGGGCGCAACGGTTGTGACCATGGGGCTCTTGGCCCTGCCCACCATGCTGCGCAATAATTACTCGCCTGAGCTTTCCACCGGGGTGATTGCCGCCTCTGGCACGCTGGGGCAGATCATCCCGCCTTCGATTGTGATCGTTCTCTTGGGCACCTTGGCAGGCGATCTTTATTCCGCGGCCCAAGAAAAGCGCGCCCAATCTGAGGGCTGCACCGATGCGCTGACTTACTTAGGCGAGCCTGCGGTTCTCTCTGTAGGCACGCTGTTCCAAGCAGCGCTTGTGCCGGGGATCATGCTGGCGCTGCTCTATGCGCTTTACGCCTTTGGCTATGCGCTGCTGCGCCCCGAAAATGCGCCCGCTGTGGCGATGGGCGAGACCAATGATGAACCCATCACCCGCTCAGAGGCCTTTACTTGGTTCCTGGGCGTGCCTGCTGGCTTGATCGCTGGTGCCATGCTCTTGGGAAGCCTGGGCGTGATTGGCTCGCAAAACATCACTGTTTCTTCCTTCTCTGATATCGGTGAAGGGGCCTCCTTGCGCACCAATGTCTCCGAGCAATGCGCCGCCTCAATGATTGAGCTACATGGTCAAGCGGCTTGGGATGCAGCCGTGGAAGAGCAAAAAGCCCTAGAAGCAGCGGGCGGTGTGCAGCAGTCAGAGCGGCTTTCAGACGAGCAATATGCCGCCGCTAAGGCCGAGAAAATCGCAAATGCCGCCCCGATTGGCACAGGTCCAGCAACGCTGGTGGTGCTTTTGGGGCTTGCTTTAGCGATCGGGCGGGGCGTGTCGCCGCTGGCGGATGGGCGCCCGCTGATCATTGGCGCGCTTGGCGCAGTGTTGATGTTACTGGCCGATCTGGTGCTGATTACCCCGGATATGTCCTCGGGGCTGAGTTGGATTATCCTGGCCATTCCCTTTGGTATGCTCTGCTATGGCACGGCTTACGCAACCAAACTCGCCTCTGGCAATGAGCTAATCCGCGTGGTCTTCCCGCCGCTTGTGCTGATTGTGGCGGTGCTCGGCTCAATCCTGGGCGGGATCACCAATCCAACCCCGGCAGCAGCGCTTGGCGCAGCAGGGGCGATCATGCTGGCCGCCTATCGCAAATTGCGCGAACAAGACCGCAGCCCCAAGGTGATCATTATCTCTACCCTGGCGATTGTGGCCTGCATCCTGATCGGTGTTAATTTCGATCTGCGCATCAACCAAGAAGAGGTCAGCGCCGAAACCTGGTTCGCCTTCTTTGCCGCCTATGGGGCCTATCTCTATGCGCTCTTTGGGCTCTTGTTCTCTTGCTGGGTGCTGTTTACTTCGGGCGTTCTCACCCCAGTGGTGCGCGAAACAGCCAAGGTCACGTCGATGGTCTTTACCATCCTCATTGGCTCGCAGCTCTTGAACCTCGTGGTGATCTCATTCGGCGGCGAGCATTACATCCAGCAATTCCTCAAGAGCTTTGACAATGAACTTACGGTCTTCTTGATCGTGATGCTGGTGTTGTTCATCTTAGGCTTTGTGCTCGATTTCCTGGAGATCATCTATATCGTGATCCCCATCGTGGGGCCGGTGATCTATGGGGGCAGCTTTGATCCCAAATGGGTGACGATCATGATCGCTGTGAATTTGCAAACCTCTTTCCTCACCCCGCCCTTTGGTTTTGCGCTGTTCTATTTGCGCGGCGTGGCCCCAAAAGAAGTCACCACAGGCCATATCTATCGCGGCATCATTCCTTTCGTGCTGATCCAAGTGCTGGGGCTGGCAATCCTGTGGTACTTCCCGGCCATCGTAACCATCGTGCCGGATCTGTTGAAGTAACTCACCCAAACACTCCGGGAAGAGGGGCGCCTTCGCGGGTGCCCCTTTTTCGTTGGCCTCGAGCCCCCATTCTCGGGTTTTGTCGCTCAGTCCAGTTTTTTCGAATTTTCTCAATTTTCTTGCTTTTGTGCATTGACGCCATACGCGGCATTAAGTACTCACTCCCCATCGCGCGGTTGTAGCTCAGTTGGTTAGAGTACCGGCCTGTCACGCCGGGGGTCGCGGGTTCGAGCCCCGTCAACCGCGCCACTTTCATCTTCGGCAGATTTTAAGGACATTCGGCATAGCCGATAGTCTGCCGCTGTGATTGTGCGCGCACGAAAAGCCCCGCGCAAGCTAAGCTGCCGGGTCATGCCATCATTTCAACCACTTACTCACACGCTCACTCATACAATCAGGATCTGAACAGGTAGTGGGCCTCCCACCAGGTTTTCGACGAACGCGAAAGAGCCGGATTGCGCGTGCGAGCCGTTGGTCATCATTTAATCCAGCCCCTCGCACGCTTAAGCCACTAGGGAAACTTGCCCGAGGTACCCACAGGACCTTATCCCCCAGGCGTATCACGCGCGAAGTGAAGCTTCGACGTCAAGTTGTCCCAAAAACCGTTAAGATTCGATAACCCCACCGCGCGCCCCCTTCATTTGGCTAAAAATACCTTGCGGGGGTGTGGGGGTGCAAAACCCCCACGGTTAAGGTGCGCGATGTGGGCTCGGCTCTTTGCCGTTTAGAAACGCTTTCAGGCTGCTCTTGAAAAAGTGGTTCCAGCCGTCAAGGCAGATCCCCCAGCAGTTCAGCTTTGGCGTTAAACCCTCATGCGTCATCGTGATCTCCTGCATCTCTCCGGCGGTCGCGATGTCCCAGATGATCTTGGTGCCCAGCCATTCCTGGTCGATTTCCTCGGGCTGGCCTTGCACTTTGTGATGCGCCTTTACGCAGACCATTTCGATCCGGTGGGGGCGTTCAAAACCCGTGGCCTCAAAGGTCCAAAACCCGTAATCGGGTGGGAAATGCGCGCTCACCCGGTCCCCGACCTGTGTTAGGTCGCCCTCAATCGATTGCGTCCACCATTTATCCATCTGTGTGGCAATCGCTTGGAAGCAATCATCTTTCGACGCACGCACCTGGATTGCGTCCCGGTAGTTCTTTATCGGCTCTTGCATGCGAGGCTCCTTTTGTCGCGATCAGTAGGGGCCGACGCGCTACATCGAAAAGGACGTCCCGCACCCACAGGAGGAGGTCGCGTTTGGGTTATCTATCACAAAGCGCGCGCCGATCAGCTCTTCGGTGAAATCAATCACCGCGCCGGTCAGAAAGGGCAGGGAGACCGCGTCGATCAGCACCTTTTCCCCTTGGCCCTCAAGCACCAGATCGTCGTCCCGTGCCGTGTCTAGCGCGATCTCATATTGAAAGCCCGAGCAGCCGCCGCCCTCGACCGCGACGCGCAGGGCCTTACCCTCCGCGGCGGCACCGATCTCTGAGAGGCGCTCAAAGGCGCGGGGGGTCACGGATGGGGGCAGATTCATCGCACTCACCTAAGGTTCACTGGGGTTCCACAATCATTGCGACTTATATAAGCAGGACACGAAGGCGCGACAAGGACGCGGGCAGGGGGAGTGCATGGGGCAGGCGGATTTTGCAACATTTCCAAATCAGAGCCGGGGGCGGCTTTATCCAGAGGAAGAAAGCGCGCATCGCTCTTGCTTTCAACGGGATCGTGACCGGATCATTCACTCCAATGCGTTTCGCCGTCTCAAGCATAAGACGCAGGTTTTTGTGGAACATGAGGGGGATGCCTATCGCACCCGCCTGACCCACACGATCGAAGTTGCGCAGGTGGCGCGCACCATTGCCGGGGCGCTTGGTCTTAACAGCGAGCTGACCGAGGCGGTGGCGCTGGCGCATGATCTGGGGCACACGCCCTTTGGTCATACCGGCGAGGATGCGCTGCATAAGGTGATGCGGCCCTATGGCGGTTTTGATCACAATGCCCAGGCGATCAAGCTTGTCACGTCGCTCGAGCGGCATTACGCGCAGTTTGATGGGCTGAACCTCACCTGGGAGAGCCTTGAGGGCATTGCCAAGCATAATGGACCAGTCACAGGCGATATTCCTTTTGCGTTGGCCGACTATAATGCGCGCCATGATTTAGAACTTTCCAGTCATGCCGGGGCAGAGGCGCAGGTGGCCGCGTTGTCCGATGATATCGCCTATACCCATCATGATTTGCAAGATGGGCTTCGCGCCGGGCTTTTCACCGATGAGGATATTGCGGGCCTGCCTATCATCGACGAGGCCTACCGCGATGTAGACCAAGCCTTTCCAGATCTTGAGCGCTTGCGTCGGCGGCATGAGGCGCTTAGGCGTGTTTTTGGGGTCATGGTGAGCGATGTGATTTCCCGCTCTCGTATGTTGCTTATAGACAGTGGCGCGGGCTCGGTTGAAGAAATTCGTGCCTATGGCAAACCAGTGGTGGCTTTCACAGATGCGGTTTGGGCGGATTTACGGCAAATTCGCAGCTTTTTATTCGCACGCATGTACCGCGCTCCGGTTGTGATGGAAAAGCGGGTCAAATATGCAAAGGTGGTTGAGGCGCTCTTTCCTTTGCTGCTCGATAGCACGAACCTTTTGCCGCAAGATTGGCAAGAAGATATCGCAGAGGTGCAGGGGGATAGGGTGCTGCGGGCGCGGATCGTGTCAGACTATATTTCCGGCATGACTGACCGCTTTGCCTTGCAAGAATATGAGCGTCATTTCGGCCCGCTATAAACTTGCACAAAAGGGCAATCCTGCTAGAGACAGCGGGAATTTGAAAGGAATAGGCAGATGAACCTCTTTGCGGATATGCGCGGCGCTGTGCTGGCGGCTTTGGCGAGCTTGCAAAGCGCGGATGCGCTGCCGGGTGATCTTGAGACCAAAAACGTGACTGTCGAGCCGCCGCGTGATCCGGCACATGGGGATATGGCGACAAATGCGGCGATGGTTCTGGCAAAGTCGGCCAAGATGAAGCCGCGTGATATTGCGCAGCTTTTGGCCGCAGAGCTGGAAAAAGATGCGCGCATTTCCAGCGCCGAGGTGGCCGGGCCGGGATTTTTGAACCTGCGCCTGGATATGTCCGTTTGGCAGGGTGTGGTTGCGCAGGTGCTCTCGCAAGCGGGGCAGTTCGGGCGCAATGGTCAAGGCCAGGGCAAGCGCGTCAATGTGGAATATGTCTCGGCCAATCCGACCGGGCCGCTGCATGTGGGCCATACGCGCGGTGCTGTCTTCGGGGATGCTTTGGCTAGTTTGCTTGAATTTGCGGGCTGGGAGGTCACACGCGAATATTACATTAATGATGGCGGCGCGCAGGTCGATGTGCTCGCCCGCTCGGTCTATCTGCGCTATCTTGAGGCCCATGGCCAGGCCGTGGCCTTTGAGGATGGCACCTATCCGGGCGATTATCTGATCCCTGTGGGCGCGGCGCTAAAAGACAAGGTTGGCGATGCATATATAGATAAGGGCGAGCAGCTTTGGCTGACTGACGTGCGCGAATTTGCGACCGAAAAGATGATGGATCTGATCCGTGAAGATCTGGCTGCGCTTGGCGTTGCGATGGATGTGTTTTACTCGGAAAAATCGCTCTATGGCACGGGCCGGATTGAGGCCGCGCTAAAAGATCTGCGCGATAAGGGGCTGATCTATGAGGGCGTTCTAGAGCCGCCCAAAGGCAAAAAACCCGAAGATTGGGAACCACGCGAGCAAACGCTGTTCAAATCCACCGAGCATGGCGATGATGTGGATCGCCCTGTGATGAAATCGGACGGCTCTTGGACCTATTTCGCGCCCGACATCGCCTATCACTTTGACAAGGTGCAGCGCGGTTTTGATCAACTGATTGACGTGTTTGGCGCCGATCATGGCGGCTATGTCAAGCGGATGAAGGCTGCGGTCTCGGCGCTCTCTGATGGCAAGACGCCGCTGGATATCAAGCTCACGCAGCTCGTGAAGCTGTATAAGAATGGGCAAGAGTTCAAGATGTCCAAACGGGCAGGCACCTTTGTGACCCTGCGGGATGTGGTGGATGTCGTTGGGCGCGATGTGACGCGCTTTATGATGCTCACGCGCAAAAATGACGCCATGTTCGATTTTGATCTGGATGCAGCGCTGGCGCAATCCAAAGAGAACCCGGTGTTTTACGTGCAATATGCACATGCGCGGGTGTGCTCTGTGATGCGCTTGGCCGCTGAAAAAGAGTGGGAGATTCCCCAAGATGCAGCGCTTGCCCAGCTAGATCTGAGCGCGTTGAGTGATGCCGGGGAACTCGCCTTGATCCGCAAATTGGCCGAATGGCCCCGCCTGGTCAGCACCGCCGCTGAGGCCAATGAGCCGCACCGCATTGCGTTTTACCTTTATGATCTGGCATCGGAATTTCACGCGCATTGGCATCGTGGCAAAGACGTGCCACAGATTCGCTTTTTGCAAGAGACGCCAGAGGCTTCGCAAGCAAAAATTGCGCTCGCGCGCGCCACAGCCGTTGTAATTTCGAATGGTCTTGGTATTTTGGGCGTAGAGCCTGCGCAAGAGATGCGGTGATAAAACACGCACCAAAGTAGGCCGAGCAGTCAAGAACAAAGATATACCGGGGCGCGTCTTTGGCGAGCGTCGGAATGCGAGGCAAAATGACATATGAGACCTACGCCGAATTTGGCGCGGATCCTGGCTTTCAAAGCCCTTCAAGTGATGCTTCACAAGCGCGGGTCAAGTCCTTTTCTTGGCTCGCTAATCTGCTTGCGACGCTGTTCTCGTTAGGGTTGATCGCTGGCGTGTTTGTTTGGGGCTATAAGCTGATGATGCGGGACGTTACGGACATCCCAGTTGTGCGGGCCATTCAAGGTGAGATGCGGGTGCAGCCGGACGATCCAGAGGGGCAGTTGGCCGAGCATCAAGGGCTTGCCGTCAATGCGGTGGCCTCTGATCGGGGCGAGGTAGACCCAGCCAATCGCCTGATCCTAGCACCCCAACCGGTTGAGTTGACCGAAGAAGATGTGCCGCTGACTGCCCAAGATGTTGCAACGGTGCAACAGGCGATCGAGGCACAAATCGCGCAAGGGCAGATGCAGCTGAGCCGCCCTGTCAGCAATGAAATCTCCTCCGAAGCACTGGCAGAGGCTGCCCGGACAGGGTCAGTGGCAAGCCTGATCGATGATGTCACGCGCGGTGTGGTTCCCTTGGACGAGGTGCGCGCGGATCTTGACGCGCCCAATCAGGCTCAAGGCGTGCTAAGCTCCATGCGCCCAAAGCCGCGCCCGGCTGGATTTTCAAACTCGGTCGCTGCGGCTTTGCGCCCTGCGGATGATCTGGATATGATGCCCCTGCCTGCGGGCACGCGTTTGGTGCAGCTTGGCGCATATGATAGCGCTGAGGTCGCCCGGCAAGAATGGGGGCGTTTTACCGGGCGCTTTTCTGCATTGATGCAGGACAAAAGCCGCGTGGTGCAAAAGGCCAGCTCCGGTGGGAAAATCTTTTATCGTCTGCGTGCCAAAGGCTTTGCTGATCTTTCGCAGGCCCGTCAATTCTGCGCAACCTTGCAGGCGGTGGGGGCCGAGTGCATTCCGGTGGTCACGCGATGAGCCACTTTGGGGCGTGCATTCTCTCATGTGATGGCCCTCGGCTCAGCACCGATGAAAAGCGTCTGTTTCAAGATGTGCGCCCCTTTGGCTTTATCCTGTTCGCGCGCCATGTCACTGACCCAGATGGCGTTTATGCTTTGTGCCAAGAGCTGCGCGAAGCGGCGGGCCATAATTGCCTGATCACGATTGACCAAGAGGGCGGGCGTGTTCAACGTCTTGGTGCCCCCCATTGGCGGCGCTGGCATCCGCCCCTTGACCAAGTGCAGCGGGCAGGGGCAGGGGCGGCGCGCAGCATGTATCTGCGTTATGCGCTGATTGCCCATGAGCTCCGCGCGCTCGGGATTGACAGCAATTGCGCCCCGACTTTGGATGTATTTTGCGAAGAGACGCACCCGTTTCTGAAAGATCGCTGCTTTGCACGCAGCCCCGACAAGGTGACAGAGATCGGCCGAGCGGCTTTGCAAGGGCATATGGCGCAGGGGGTTTTGCCGGTGATCAAACATATCCCCGGCCATGGGCGCGCCGCGCAAGATTCCCATCTGGATCTGCCGCGTGTCACGGCCTCTTTGCAGGCGCTTAGAGAGACAGATTTCGCTCCATTCCGCGCGCTTAATACCGCACCGCTCGCCATGACCGCCCATATCGTCTATGAGGCGCTGGATAGCGCGCCCGCAACCCTGTCAGAAGCCGTGATCCAGGAGATCCGGCAAGGCATTGGTTTTGATGGGATTTTGATGAGTGATGATATCTCCATGGGCGCTTTGCAGGGAAGCCTTGGTGCGCTCTCAACATCTGCATTGCAAGCGGGCTGTGATGTGGTTTTGCATTGCAATGACACCTTTAAAGAGCGCGCAGAGGTGGCCGAGGCGTGCGGCGAAATGAGCGAAGCGGCGCAGCGCCGGGCGGAGGAGGCCCTAGCGCAGCGGGTTCCTTTGGCGCCTCTTGATGTTGTGGCTGCGGAAGCCGAGCTGAGCCGCATTCTTGGTGGCAGCGTTTATGCCGGCTGAACCAGATGCGCTTTCTGTTCAGGATCGTCTGACGGCAGAGGCGCTGATCGTTGATGTCGATGGGTTCGAAGGGCCGCTAGATGTGCTGCTCACCCTGGGGCGCACGCAAAAGGTAGATTTGCTGAAAATCTCAATCTTGCAGCTTGCCCGCCAATATCTGGCCTTTGTGGAGCGCGCCAAAGCGCTGCGCCTTGAATTGGCGGCGGATTATCTGGTGATGGCGGCTTGGCTCACCTTTCTCAAATCCCGCCTGCTTTTGCCCCCCGATCCCCAGGATGACGGCCCCAGCGGAGAAGAGCTTGCGGCCCATCTTGCCTTTCAGCTAGAGCGTTTGCAGGCCATGCGCAGCTGCGCAGCAAGGCTCATGGGGCGCGATCAGCTGGGGCGGGATTTCTTTGCGCGGGGCGAAACCGAGAACGTCGCGCGCGTGCGTAAAGTGACCTATACGGCGTCATTGCTCGATTTGATGCAGGCCTATACGCGGGTGCGTACCAAGGATGAGTTTCGCCCCTTTGTCATGGATCGCGATTCCGTCTTTACCATGGAGCAAGCGCTGGAGCATTTGCGCACCATGATTGGCTTTGCCGGGAGCTGGTCTGACATCGCGCGCTTTCTCCCTGCCGGTTGGGGGGAGGATCCGGTGAAACGGCGCTCTGCCACGGCGGCGACATTCGCTGCTGCGCTTGAATTGGTGAAAGAGGGCAAATTGTCGATCCGCCAGACCGAGAGCTTTGCCCCGATAGAAATTCAACGGACACATTAGAGCGTGACTGAGAATAACGACCCAAGCCTTTTTCCCGCCCCGCCCTTGGCAGAGCAAGAACGCATGGTTGAGGCAATCCTCTTTGCCAGCGCCGCGCCGGTCTCGCTCGCCGATCTGCATGCACGTATGCCCCATGGCTGTGATGCCCGCGCCGCGCTGCTTTCGCTCAAAAGCCGATATACCGGGCGCGGCGTGCAGCTCGTGCGTGTGGGGGAGGCTTGGGCAATGCGCACAGCCCCCGATCTTAGGTATTTGATGGAACGCGAGACGGTGGAGCTGCGCAAGCTGAGCCGCGCGGCTACGGAAACCTTGGCGATCATCGCCTATCATCAGCCGGTCACCCGCGCCGAGATCGAAGAGATCCGGGGCGTCTCCGTGAGCCGCGGCACGATTGAGCAGTTGATCGAAATGGATTGGATCCGCTTTGGCCGCAGAAAAATGACGCCGGGCCGCCCCGTAACATTCGTGGTCACACCCGCCTTCTTGGACCATTTCGGCCTAGAAACCACGCGCGATCTACCGGGCCTACAAGAGCTGCGCGCAGCGGGCCTACTGGAAAACCGCCCACCGCCAGAGAGCCCTGACGAGCAAAGCGATGCCTCTGCGCAAGAGGACCTGTTTAAGGCCTGATCCCTTGAGGGTTTCAGAAAAGTAGGTGACCGGAAAATTTCTAGGGATTTACCACAATTGCCGCATCCGCTAACATCAAGTAGGTCGGTCGTGAGAATGGCGGCTTCGAGCCCAAACTACCTATTTGCCGCAGAACAGCGAATATCCGGGTTGAAAGAAGAATGGGTTCAATTTCGCCCTGAGGCGAAACTCATCGCGAATTGCTCAAGAAGCGACATGAATGCTTTGAAGCCGTCTTCTTCAGTCTGCGTGTTTTCTCGGATCAAACCGTTCCAGCCGAAAGTGCGGTTGTCTTGATAGTAAGCTTGAACGTATGAGTGGAAATTCTCGAAAAAGAAGTCGGCAAAAGCATCATCGTCACTATGTACGCGCTTATGGGCTCGCCACCCATCAAGATGTCGCCTTACATGATCAACATTGTAGGATCCAAAATACATACCGGGTCGCTTCTCCGCAATCCTTAGATAATCCAAAAGCGTACTATCGTTTGGGGGCTCGGACATTTCGATTTCCTAAGTGAACATGACGGTTTCAACATAGCCGTATGCCATAGTCTTTTCCAGCAAGCAGGCGGCGCGAACCAAACTCTCAGTTTTCCGCCCGAAACCGGTTGTTCAAAGGCTTCTGGCATATGTCCGCCCCTTCCGCACAGATTACCTTGGAACGTGCAATCTCTCTGTATCTGTTCATCCTCGATGAAACCGTTGGTCGCGGGCTTTTAGGGCGCGGGTAGGCTGGATTTGAAGTGTTTTGACAGCTTCAGCCCTTGGCCCTGGTAGTTTGAGGCTATGCCGGTTCCATAGAGTGTGTCGGGCTCTGCGGCCATGCGTTCATAGACCAGGCGGCCGACGATTTGGCCGTGTTCTAGCACGAAGGGGGCCTCATGGCAGCGCACTTCGAGCACGCCGCGCGCGCCGGTGCCGCCGGCATTTGCGTGGCCAAAGCCGGGATCAAAAAAGCCAGCGTAATGCACGCGGAACTCGCCCACCATCGCCAAGAACGGGGCCATTTCAGCGGCAAAGCTCGGGGGGATATGCACCGCTTCACGGCTGACCAGGATATAGAACGCGCCGGGATCAAGGATGATTTGGCCGGTATTGCTATGCATCTCTTCCCAAAACTCGTTCGGGGGATAGTGGCCGATGCGGTCCAGATCAATCACGCCGGTATGGGGTTTGGCGCGATAGCCCACCAAGCTGCCGGTCTTGGGGCGCAGATCGACGGAAAAGCCCAGCCCTTCGCGGATCATGGCTGGCCCGTCCACAAGTGGCGAGGCCGCGTGCAAAGCGGTAAGTTCGGTATCCGTGAGCACCGCTGAGCCGCTGCGAAAGCGGATTTGGTTCAGCCGCATGCCGGGGCGGACCAGAACGGAAAAGCTGCGCGGGCAAATTTCGGCATAGAGCGGGCCACAGTAGCCTTCTGCGATACGATCAAATTCCGTGCCGTGATCGGTGATGGTACGGGTCAACAGATCCAGCCGCCCGGTTGAGCTTTTGGCATTGGCGACGGCCGTGATTCCCTTGGGCAGATCAATCGCCTCCATCAGCGGAACCAGATAAACGCAGCCCTTTTCCAAAACGGCTCCCTGAGAGAGATCGACCTCATGCATGACCATGGCGCTGAGGCGATCTTGCACGGAATGCGTCTGTCCGCTCAAGAAAGAGGCGCGCACACGATAGGCCTTATGTCCAAGACGTAAATCGAGACTGGCGGGCTGAATCTGCCCCTCAGCTAGCGGCAGCTGCGCGCTGATCTCCGAGCGCTCAAACATTGCTGCGATCTGCCGGTCGGGGAGAACACCTATCATCGTGGGAGGCTTTCCTTTGCGCGCATTCTGTTATCCCAGTTGCAAGGAAAGGTAGCGATGGTCGGGCTAGCAGGACTCGAACCTGCGACCTTCCGTCCCCCAGACGGACGCGCTACCAGGCTGCGCCATAGCCCGACGTGAGGCTCCTCATACCTGATCCAGTTTTGTAAGCAAGAGGGAAATGAGCTCTTTCCCAAGGCTTTTGGCCGTATCATGCGCGGTCGGCTGAGAGACGATCGCGCAAAGCAGCAAGCTGTCCGATAAGAGGGATCAAATCCGGTGAGATGTCGGGGCTCGTGGATTTCACTGCGATAGTGCGGCCGATATGGGTGAGAACAGATGGGCGTAGCTCAAAGCTGGCCTCGTCCGGGTCTGGGATATCAATCGCTATGCCTGCACCCTGCGATGCATCTTGTTCTGTTGGCTCGGGCGCATTCGCAAATAGGCCGGGCAGGGCGGCATCTGCTTCTTGAGCGGGCTCTGGTGTATCGACCGCCTGGTCAGCCTCATTGGGTTCTTCTGAGAGGGCCGGATTTAATTCCGCATCAAAGGGTTTTGACATGGCCGAGACATGTTGCGCCCCTTTTTCCCGCAATATCTTCTGCACGCCTTTGATGGTCATCCCATCCACATGCAAGAGCTGCTGGATGCCCCCCAAAAGCAGCATATCATTCGGGCGGAAATACCGACGGCCCCCGGCCCGTTTCACAGGTTTGACATGTGAAAACTTTGACTCCCAAAACCGCAACACATGCGGCTGCACCCCCAACCAATCGGCAACCTCAGATATGGTTCTAAATGCGTCAGGAGATTTTTGGGGCATGCTTTACGACTTATTCCCTGCTGCGACACGGTCTTTCATCAAGTGCGAGGGGCGGAAGGTCAACACGCGGCGCGGATTGATCGGCACCTCTTCACCCGTCTTGGGGTTGCGCCCCATACGCGCGGATTTATCACGCACGGAAAATGTTCCAAAAGAGGAAATTTTCACCTGTTCCCCCGCAACCAACGCATCAGATATCATATTGAGCACGGACTCTACCAGTTGCGCGCTCTCATTGCGAGACAGGCCCACTTCTCGGAACACGGCTTCGGATAAATCCATACGGGTTACGGTTTTCTCGGTCATGCGATCCCCCATTAGTCATGCATAACGATAGAGCGCGAAGTTCAACAGTGTCAATGCTTTGCGTGAGGATTCATCGCTATAGTTGCGCTTTACCATCGCAAGGCTACAGCGCCCCAGGCTAAACCACCACCGATTGCTTCGGTCACGATCAGATCACCAGGGGTAAAATCTCCGCGAGAGGCGGCAACCGACAGGGCGAGGGGAATCGAAGCGGCCGAGGTGTTGCCGTGATCTTGCACCGTTACCACCACCTTTTCCATGGGCAGGCCAAGCTTTTTGGCGGTGCCTTGGATGATGCGGATATTGGCTTGATGGGGCACGATCCAATCAATGTCGCTGCTTGTAAGCCCGGCTTTGTCCAGCGCAGTGTTTGCGGTGGCGCTCAGCTTTTCGATTGCATGGCGGAAGACTTGATTGCCCTGCATGCGCAAATGGCCTGTGGTCCCGGTCGAGGTGCCGCCATCCACATAAAGCAGATGTTTGTAGCGCCCATCAGAGTTCAGATCGGTCGCCAAGATGCCGCGATCCGCTGATGTACCCGTGCCGGATTGTGCCTCTAGGATCACAGCACCCGCCCCATCGCCGAACAGCACACAGGTGGATCTATCGGACCAATCCATGATTTTGGAAAAAGTTTCTGCGCCGATGACCAGAACGCGGCGGGCTTGACCTGAGACGATCAGGGCGTTGGCATTGCTCAGCGCAAAGATAAACCCGGCGCACACCGCCTGCACATCAAAGGCAAAACCGCTTGTCATGCCCAGTTCAGCCTGCACCATAGAGGCGGCCGAGGGGAATGTGAGATCAGCGGTAGAGGTGGCGAGGATGATAGCATCAATATCTGACGCTTTTAGCCCGCAACTCTCTAGCGCAGCTTCAGCGGCATACGCGGCCATTTTCGAAGTCGTTTCATCATCGCCTGCAAAATGTCGCCGCTCAATCCCAGAACGGCTTTTGATCCAGGCGTCACTTGTGTCAAGCGTGGCTTCAAATTCTGCATTGGGCACGACCCGCTTGGGCAAGTAATGGCCAACGCCCCTGATTACGGCCCGAACCGTCATTGGGCCGCCTTATCGCTTTCGAGCGCCCTTGAACGCGTTGTTTGCGAGACGCGCGCAGCCAGTTTGTCTTTAAAGCCTGATTGCGCCAGCTGAAAAGCCAGTTTTACCGCAGCAGAGACGCCTGTCGCATCCGCTGAGCCATGTGATTTTACCACCGTTCCATTTAAGCCCAAGAAGACCCCTCCATTCACCCGGCGTGGGTCTATCCGCTTTTTCAAGCGGCGCAAAGAGGTTATCGCGAGCAAGGAGGCAAACCGTGACAAGGGGCTGTAGCGGAAAGCTTGTTTGAGGAACTCGCCAATGAGACTGGCTGTTCCTTCGCCGGTTTTCAGGGCCACATTGCCAGTAAACCCATCCGTGACGATGACATCGCACCGATCGCCCGGAATATCGCCGCCCTCAACAAAACCGACGAATTGATAGCCGACATCCTCGGCTTCATCGGCCATCAGGTCATGGGCCTCTTTTAGCTCGGAATGGCCTTTATGCTCTTCGGTGCCTACATTCAAAAGCCCGATTCGAGGCCGCTCAAGATCCATGCCGTTGCGCGCATAAGAGGCCCCCATCCGTGCATATTGCAGCAGATCTTTGGCATCGGCGCGAATATCTGCGCCCACATCGAGCATGACATTGAATTCTTGCGGATTGCGCGAGGGCCAAAGCACGGCAATCGCTGGCCGGTTCACTCCCGGCATTTTGCGCAGTCGCACCATGGAAATCGCCATCAGCGCGCCGGTATTGCCGCAAGAGACAACCACCTCGGCCTCACCATTTCGCACCGATTCAATGGCAGACCACATGGAGGTGCCCTTGCCCGAGCGCATCACCTGGCTGGGTTTGTCCTCCATCGTGACCACATCGCTTGCATCACGAATGATCACACGATTGGCCAGATGTTTCTTGCGCGCAACAAGCCCGCGCAGCTCGTCTTTGGGCCCGTGCAGGATGAATGCGATATCGGGGTTTTTTTGCGCGGATTTTGCGCAGCCCGCAACGATAGCGCGAGGCCCTTTGTCCCCGCCCATCGCATCCACAGACAGCACAACTTTTCCGGTCAGGTTTGCTGCGCGCTCTGGAATATCCGTCATCTGCCGCCTGAAATAGCTTGGACCTGAACCGGTCGAAAGGATTAAGGCTTTTTAGGCTGCGTCGTCTTCGAGATCAATCTCGTCAGCCATTGCGACGATTTCTTTGTCATCATAGTGACCGCAGGCGGCGCAGATATGGTGCGGGCGCTTGAGCTCGCCGCAATTTGGGCATTCATTTGGATTTGCCGCAACCAGCGCGTGATGGGAGCGACGGTTGTTGCGCCGGGATTTGGAAACTTTATTCTGTTGAACCGCCATGGACTGGCCCCTTACTTAGTGTCGCGCGCCCGTTTGTTCTGGGCTGTCGCGCATGAACATTGCGTTGGTCTAAAGCGAAAGACATTCCCTGGCGCATACTCTTTAGCACCTGCTTTGTCCAACCCAATTTTGACCGGAGCGCCAAAATACTCAGTTTTTCTGGTCTTGCAAGTGTTTTTCGCAAGCCGCTCAGTCGCCCGAAAGCTGTGATTTTAGCGCACCAAGGGCGGCAAAGGGTTTGGCATTCTCATCACTCATAGCGATTTTGCCCGGTTCTGTGACGCTCATCGCGACCTCGGCGGCCTCTTTTTTGCGGGGATATTGCGGTAGAGCGAGGCTCAGCTCTTCAGCCATCACCGCGAAAGGATCGATCCAAGCCCCAAGCGGTTCGAGCGAATCGTCTTGCGTCATCTCGCTCTCTTCTTCCTCGGAATAGGTGAATCCCTTTTGAAAGATGCGCATCACCTTAACCTCAACCCGCGTGGTGACAGGCTCTAGCGTTGCGATGCAGGGCTGTATGATTGTCGCGCCAAGCTGACCCTCAAGCCGCCAATCTTTCCGCCCCTCAGCACGAATTGTCCCGCTAAAGCGCAGTTTTTTAAGGCCAAGCAGGTCCAGATCCTCTTTTAGTTGGCTACAAATCGCGGCATCGGCCTCAATCTCAAAGGGAGTTTTCGCATCGGCAACCAATTTGGAAACGCGCAGGGCAAAGGGGCTCGGGGGGCAAACAGTCATGGTAGTTTTCAGGCTCGTGTGTTTTAAGAGTATACCAGCAGCTTGATCCGCACGGGCTGCGTTGCTAATCGACGTAGAACCATGATCTTTGGTTTTCAAGTGGGCGGTGGTGAAGGAGAGCAGCGTGCGACAGTTTCAAAGAGCCATAGCGCAGCGCGGTTTCAAGTTGGGCGTTGCGGCGCTCGCGATGGTCGTGCTCGGCGCATGTTCGGCGCAATATCGCAATCACGGCTATATGCCCACGCAAGATGAGCTGGACCAGATCATCGTCGGTGTGGATACCCGCGCCAGTGTCGAGGAAACGCTGGGTGCGCCCTCTGCCGCCGGGCTTATCGCGAATGGCAATTATATCTATGTGAAATCGCATATGCGCAGCTTTGCTTATAAGGCCCCCGAAGTGGTCGAGCGCGAAGTGCTTGCTGTGAGCTTTGATGCCAGCGGAACTGTCACAAATATCGAACGCTTTGGCCTGGAGGATGGCCGCGTGATTGCGTTGGAGCGGCGCGTGACAGAATCAAGTGTGATCGATCGCATCTTGATCCGCCAGCTTCTTGGCAATTTCGGTCGTATCGCGCCCCCCGCGTGATCCGGCCCTTTTTAGGTAAATTGTTTGAGCCTTGTCACCTAAATGTCGCGATGCAAAGGTAAGCTTTGCGCGATTGGGGCAAGGGCTAGGTGTTTGCGATGAAGATGCGCAAGGGAAATTTTGCGGTGCGCTTGGCGCAAACTGCGGCTGAAATTGAAGCCGCGCAAAACCTGCGCACGCGCGCCTTTGGGCTTGAGACCGGCCGTGATCAAGACCGTTTTGATGACATATGTGATCACGTGTTGATCGAAGACATTTCGACCGCGCGCTTGGTATGCTGCTTTCGGATGCTTTCCCTGGATGGGCCCAATATTTCCAGCAGCTATTCGGCGCAATATTACGAGCTCTCTGCGCTAAAATCGTTTGAGGGGCGCATGGTCGAAATGGGCCGCTTTGCCATTGATCCTGACATGAAAGATCCTGATATCTTGCGCATCGCTTGGGCTGCGATGACAAAATATGTGGATGAGGCGCAAATTGATCTGCTCTTTGGTTGCTCCTCTTTTGCCGGGACAGAAGCCTCTGAATATCTGGATGCCTTTGCTATGCTCAAGGCGCGGCATTTGGCTCCAAAGCGCTGGCTGCCACGGGTCAAAGCGCCCAACGTGTTTCAATTTGCCGCGCGTTTAAGACGTAAGCCCGATGCCAAGAAAGCGATGCTGCGCATGCCGCCCTTGCTGAAAACCTATTTGATGATGGGGGGATGGGTCAGTGACCATGCGGTGGTTGATGCACATATGAATACTCTGCATGTGTTCACGGGCGTTGAGATTGGCGCGATACCAGCGGCGCGCAAACGGCTTTTGCGCAGCTTGGTTCATGCATGATTGACGCGGGCGGGGCAGGGCGCTAGCACCGGCCCATGGCACGTATACCTCTTTTGCAAGTCTCCAATATTTCTCTCACCTTTGGGGGGGATCCTGTGTTCTCTGACCTCTCTGCCGTGGTGCAGCCTGGGGACCGTTTGGCGCTGATTGGGCGCAACGGTTCGGGTAAATCCACCCTGATGAAGGTTTTCGCGGGCAAGGTCGAACCGGATAAAGGCGAGGTTGTGGCCGGTCCTGGTGTCTCGGTGGGCTATATGGAGCAAGAGCCCAAGCTTGATGGGTTCGAAACACTTGGGGATTTTGCCACGTCAGAACTTGCGCCGGGCGAGCTTTACCGAGTGGAGCGGGCCAGCACGGGTCTGAAATTCGATCCAGATCGCCCGGTGAAAACGGCCTCGGGCGGAGAGCGGAGGCGCGCTGCGCTTGCCAAGCTGCTGGCCGAAGAGCCGGGGTTGATGCTGCTGGATGAGCCGACCAACCATTTAGATATCGAAGCGATCTCTTGGCTCGAAAACGAGCTGAAAACTACCCGCGCGGGATTTGTCCTTATCAGTCACGACCGTGCCTTTTTGCGCGCGCTCACCCGTGCAACGCTGTGGATGGATCGTGGAGTTTTGCGCCGTCAAGATAAGGGGTTTGAGGATTTCGAGGCTTGGCGCGATAAGACCTGGGAAGAAGAAGACCTTGCCCGCCACAAGCTAGATCGTAAAATCAAGGCCGAAGCCCGTTGGGCGGTTGAAGGCATCTCTGCGCGGCGTAAACGCAACCAGGGGCGCGTGCGCGCCTTGCAGGATTTGCGGGCAGAGCGTGCCTCTCAGATCAAGCGCCAAGATACGGCGGCGATGGCGCTATCGGCAGGGCAAAAATCAGGTCGCAAGGTGATCGAGGCTAAAGGAATTTCCAAGACCTATGGCGATAAGGCGATCCTGAAACCCTTTGATCTGCGCATCATGCGCGGGGATCGGGTTGCTTTGGTTGGCCCGAACGGTGTGGGGAAAACCACGCTTATTCGTATGTTGATCGGGCAGGAGGCGCCTGATACGGGTAGCGTCACTCACGGCACCGGGCTAGAGCTTGCCTGGTTCGATCAAAACCGTGCCCAGCTTGACCCAGATATAAGCCTCTGGGAAAGCCTTACCGGGGCCGAAGGGCTACGGGTGAAAGGCAATGCGGATCAGGTCATGGTGCGCGGGGCGCCCAAACATGTTGTGGGCTATCTGAAAGAATTCCTCTTTGACGAGGCCCAAGCCCGCGCCCCAGTTCGTGCGCTCTCGGGCGGTGAAAAGGCACGGCTCTTGCTGGCCCGGATCATGGCGCGCGAAAGCAATCTCTTGGTGCTGGATGAGCCGACCAATGACTTGGACGTGGAAACGCTCGATCTGCTGCAAGAGCTGCTGGAAAGCTATGACGGAACGGTTCTTTTGGTTAGCCATGACCGCGATTTTCTGGATCGCATCGCCGTGACAACGATCGCTTTTGAGGGCGGGGGGAATGTCGATGTCTATGCGGGCGGGTGGAGCGATTATCAGCAGCAGCGAAAATTGTCTGACAATTCAAAAGACGACGCAAAAGCAAAGGCTTCAAAACCAAAGGTCAAGCAGGAGACAAAGCCGCAAAAGCCGAAACTGAGCTTTACCCAAAAACACCGGCTCGAGGCGCTGCCCGGCGAAATCGACCGGCTCATGGCCGAGATCGCCAAGCTTGAAGAGCTGATGGCCGACCCAGAACTTTTCACCCGCGAGCCGGTAAAGTTCAAGAAAGCAACCGAAGCCCTGGCTCAGCGGCAAGAAAAACTAGCCGCCGCTGAGGAGGAATGGTTAGAACTGGAAGAACTCGCGGAAGGTTAGTCCTTGCCGCGATAGGGCTCGACATATTGCAGAGCCATGTCCCAAGGAAAGAAAATCCAAGTGTCTTGGCTTACGCCTGTGATGAAATCGTCCACTTGGTGCTCACCCTGGGGCTTGGCATAGACGGTTGCGAAATGTGCCTTGGGATAAAGACTGCGCACGAGCTCAAGGGTTTTGCCCGAATCCACCAGATCATCCACGATGAGAATCCCCGTGCCATCGCCCATCAGCTCAGGGTCCGGGGATTTCAGCACTTTGGCCTCGCTCTGCTGATCCTGGGCGCCGCCGCCCGATTGATAGGATTTCACTGAGATCGTATCGACCGTGCGAATATCCAGCTCGCGGGCCACGATCATCGCAGGGGCCATACCACCCCGCGTAATCGCAACCACAGCCCGAAACGCCCCATCATCGGGCCCCTTTCCATCGAGCCGCCAAGCCAGCGCGCGCGCGTCGCGATGCATTTGATCCCAAGAAACATGAAACCCTTTTTCGTGCGGAAGACGTTCTGCCATGGTCTACCCCTTCGCCATATCTGGTGCATCAACCGCCTTCATGCCCACCACATGATAGCCCGCATCCACGTGAAGGTTCTCGCCAGTGGTGCCGGAGCTGAGATCTGACAGCAGATAAAGCGCGGATTTTCCCACATCTTCGATGGTCACATTGCGGCGCAGGGGCGAATTATATTCGTTCCATTTCATAATGTAACGGAAATCACCGATACCGGAGGCGGCCAAGGTCTTAATCGGCCCGGCCGAAATTGAATTCACGCGAATGCCGTCTTTGCCAAGATCTTCGGCCAGATATTTCACCGATGCTTCCAGCGCTGCTTTGGCAACCCCCATGACATTATAATGCGGCATGACTTGCTCTGCACCATAATAGGTCAGCGTGATGGCCGAGCTGCCAGGGGTCATCATCTTTTCCGCGCGCTGCATCACAGCGGTGAAGGAAAACACCGAAATATCCATCGTCATGGTGAAATTGCCGCGGCTGGTATCCACATAGCGCCCGCGCAGCTCGTTCTTGTCGGAAAAGCCGATGGCATGGACCACAAAATCAATGCTGTCCCAATGCTCTTTTAGCCCGTCAAACAGCGCATCAATCGAAGCCTCGTCTGAAACATCGCAAGGCAGCACAATCGAAGAGCCCAGCTGTTGGGCCAAAGGATCGACGCGTTTCTTGAGCGCTTCCCCCTGATAGGAGAAGGCAAGCTCTGCACCATGCTCGGCAAGGGCTTGTGCAATCCCCCAGGCGATTGATTTGTCATTCGCCAATCCCATAATCAGGCCACGTTTTCCGGCCATTAACGTGCTTGACATGGTTTCGCTCCAATTCTGTCATCATCTAGCGCTCGTTTAGGCGATAGCTGCGCGCCCATCAAGTGCTGGCACCTAATACTTGCCTTAAGTATTAACGCAACTGTTGCTGCGGCGCGCCGCGCACACTAGATAGAGTTATAGAGAATAAGGAGGGGTCATGTCCGATAGATCAGGAATTTTTGCTGGGGATGATCCCTTTGAGTTGAGCAAATCTTGGCTGAAAGAGGCCGAGGCGGGTGAAATCAATGACCCAAACGCGGCGGCCTTTGCCACGGTTGATGCGTCAGGAATGCCCAATGTGCGCGTGCTGCTGTTAAAGGACATCGAAGCAGATGCTTTTGTCTTTTACACCAATTATACCAGCGCAAAGGCACAAGAGATCGAGGCATCGGGCAAAGCGGCTTTCGTGATTCATTGGAAAAGCCTGCGTCGTCAGATCCGCGCCAGGGGGCTTGTCAGCAAAGAAGACGGCCCGGCGGCGGATGAATATTACCAATCGCGCGCATTGGGCAGTCGGCTTGGGGCCTGGGCCTCTCATCAAAGTGCGCCGCTTTCATCGCGCGCTGAATTGGAGGCGCGGTTGGAGGAGGTCAAAGAAACCCATGGCGATACCCCCCAAAGACCCCCGTTTTGGGGCGGGTTTCGACTGATTCCACTTGAAATGGAATTTTGGGTGGATGGGCCAAATCGGCTGCATGATCGATTCCGTTGGCGGCGAAATGAGGCGAGCGAACCATGGGAGATTACCCGTCTCAACCCGTAAAACTAGAATTATTGTTTACAATTTGTTGACTTTTTGGGGTATCAACACCGATACTGGGTTGTATTAAGAAACAAAACAGGTCACTCATAAGTTGAGAAAGCAAAAATAGCCCGAAAGAGGCGCCAGTAATGAGAGACGTTGTGTCCGAGATAGCTGAACAAGAAACAATTACAGGTCACGTTAAGTGGTTCGATCCGGTAAAAGGTTTTGGATTTATTATCGCGGATGCGAGCGGGCCTGATATTTTGCTGCATGTGAATGTCCTGCGCAATTTTGGGCAGAGCTCTATTGCGGATGGGGCGCGTTTGCATGTCGCTGTGCAAAGTACCGACCGCGGAGTGCAAGCGACTGAGATCATTTGGGTCGAGCCTCCCAAGCAAGATCATGCGGTTCAACTGGCCGATATCGCGCAGCTTGACGAAGAGCTGGTCTCTGAAACGCCGCTTGAGCCTGCGCGCGTCAAATGGTTTGATAAAGCCAAGGGCTTTGGATTCGCGAATGTCTTTGGCAAAGAAGATGATATTTTTCTCCATGTCGAGGTTTTGCGGCTCGCGGGTCTGAGTGATTTGCAGCCAGGTGAGGCGCTTGCCGTGCGTGTCATTGATGGTAAGCGTGGATTGATGGCCGCTGAGGTGCTCGCGTGGGAAGCTGGATTGTCGGACGATTAGCAGGAAAACTTGCACGTTTAACGTGCGTAGGTCTGTTCTATATATGTATAGCTGCGCCCGTTGCAGCCTGTTCGCAGGGGGCTGTTTTCCTGCGGGGCGAATGGGGCACAGCTCGGTTTAACGTCGAGATCGCCGATACCAATGCTAAGCGCAGCAAGGGGCTGATGTTCCGTCAATCTCTGCCGCAATCGGCGGGCATGTTGTTCTTATATGAAAAGCCAGCGCCTTTGGCGTTTTGGATGCGCAACACTTTTATCGAACTAGATATGCTCTTCATCGGCCCGGCAGGGCGGGTGCGGCATATCCACCACAGCGCGGTTCCCCATGATGAAACCCCCATTTCAGGCGGTGATGGCATGATCGCAGTGCTTGAGATCAATGGCGGTTTGGCAGAGAAACTCGGCATCACGGTCGGCTCTGAAATGCGTCACCCCTTCTTTGGTAAAGAGGCTGCCTGGGCCTGCTAAATTAGTTTGGTTTTTCTTAATTTTCCGCTTTTCAAATCAAATTAAGATGCGTAGTAGGGGCCATGGTTCGGGGCGTGGCGCAGTCTGGTAGCGCACCTGTTTTGGGTACAGGGGGTCGTAGGTTCGAATCCTGCCGCCCCGACCATTCTTCAAGCATTTAGAGTTTTGTTTATGAAAGTCGTTATCGGTGCCGTCCTTTTGCTATTGGCGCTCGTAGGCACTTATCTATGGCACGCAGATTTTTTTGTTATTGATAGATGTTTAGATAGAGGCGGTCGATGGGAATACCACTCTAAGCAGTGCGAATTTGTAGATCGGCAAAAATATAATCAAGAGCGCCCTGAAAATTTGTAATGTGAGAGGTTCAAAACTAACGATCTCATCTCCAAATGGTTTCTAAAGGCGTATGGTCGCTCCGGGCACTCCTCCAGAACATGGGTGAAACACTCGAAGACTTCCAGTGTAAATCGTCAGGACCAAGCCTCGATTCCCTTTCGGCTGGAGTGGGATGTGAATGCGCAAACCTAGTCGGCGAAAATTAGCGGCCATGGTCAAAATCCCCTTTACGCAGCTGAGTTAGAGCTTTCCGGTTTGCGTGCCATAACATCACTCGCGAGGGTCCGCGTATAGCTTTCCAACGCGGCCAAGGCGCGATCACAGGCGACTGCGTCCCGCCGCTCTAGCGCATCGGTGATGGCGGTGTGCAGCTCAACGATGCGCGCGCGGTCGCGGGCGGTGAAGGTGATCATGTTCATCAAGGGCTGCATCGCTTCAACAGACCCGGCAAGCTGATAGGACATGACGGGGTTCCCCGCCGCATCCACCAGCGCCCGGTGAAACGCAACATCAGAGGCGCAAAACTCTTCATCTGTTAGCTCCGCTTGCCCTTGGCGCTCGATTTCTGCGCGCATGGTGGCCAGGTGATCTTCCGTGTAACGCTGCGTGGCCAACAGGGCACAAGCGCGCTCCATCGCAAAGCGGGCCTCGCAGGCTGTGTCAAAACTCACATCATTCATGCTGAGCAAAAGCGTGGAGGTCGTGATTTGTTGCGGATAGGCCTCTTTGAAACTCAAGCGCCTCACAAAGGCACCACCAGTTGCGCCGCGCTGCGTGCGAATAAGCGATTGCGCGGCGAGCCGTTTTAGAGCTTCGCGCACGGTGGAGCGAGAGACCTCAAAATGTTCCGATAGCTCAGTCTCAGATGGCAATCGCTCATCAACGATCAAATCGCCCTCAACGATTGCTTGTTTGATATCATCAGCGATTTGAGCGGAAAGATCCCGCGATTTTTCTCTCTGAGTGCTCATCTGTCCAGCATCTAATTGTCTCTTGATTTCTCATCTATACTGAAAATTTCAATTGTCATACATTTATTTGTCTGACATTTAGTCACAGGGACGCAGCGACTCGCGAAGGGGCGGATAATATGGAGCTTCTCATGCAGAGGATAAGAATGATGACGGGCTGGCATTGGCTCGTTCTCTTTGCTTTGATCCTGCTTTCTTGGCTCATCCTCTTCGCAATGGCCGTCCCGTCAGAACTGCGGCAGATGTCGCGCCTTTATGGGGCAGAGTTCTGGGAAGCGCTATGCACAGTTACACCTGATGCGGCCGGTTTTTTGCGCTTGACGTTGATGTGGGGGCTGATGTCGGCGGCGATGATGGCCCCAACCGCGCTGCCTGCCTTTGCTACCTATGATGATCTGACCCGCACCGCGCCGAACACCAGTTTCGGTTTGCTTATCAGCGGCTATCTCACCGTATGGCTGGGCTTTGCAGTGCTGGCGGCGGGCGTGCAGATGGGTTTGACCCAAGCCGGGCTCGTGAACCTGATTGGGGAAAGCCAGTCGCCAATCTTGACCGGCGCGCTGCTGATCGGCGCGGGGGCATATCAGTTCTCGGCCCTCAAAGAGGCCTGCCTGAGCAAATGCCGCCGCCCCTTAAGCTTTTTCATGCAGCATTGGGACGAAGGCCCGCTGCGCAACGGGCTACGGCTTGGTCTTGTTTGCTTGGGCTGTTGCTGGGCCTTGATGCTGCTCGGTTTCGTGGGCGGTGTAATGAACCTTGCCTTTATGGGGCTGGCGACCATTCTTATGGTGCTTGAAAAACTGCCCGATCTTGGGCGCTGGCTCACACGGCCCTTGGGCTTTGGCCTCATTATTTGGGGAATTTTCGCGCTTGCGGGCGCATTTATCTAGGAGGAACGACAAATGGCACTGGACGGCGACATCGGCACCATCCCATGGACAATCAGGGGCGAGCTTATCTTAAACTGCAATTGCATCGTCTTTTGCCCTTGCGTTGTGAGCCTGGGCAAACACCCACCAACCGAAGGCTATTGCCAGGCTTGGGCCGGGGTGCGCATTGATGAGGGCGAGTATGGCGGTGAAAGCCTTGCGGGTCTTAATGTTGGGCTTTTCCTTGAGATCCCTGGGAATATGGGGCGCGGCAATTGGAAAGCGGCGGCCTTTATCGACGAGCGCGCCAATGATGCGCAATATGCCGCGCTTGAGGCGATCTTTTCTGGCGCTGCACGCGGCACAACAGGCTTGTTTGGCCTGCTGGTCAGTGAATTTCTCGGCGCTGAGAGATCGCCTGTCACATTTGAAACGGTCGGCAAAGAGCGCCGCCTGATGGTGGGCAAAAAGATCCAAGGCTCTGTTGTTCCGGTCGAGGGCAAAGACGGCAAAGAGATCGTCGTGACCAATACCGAATATTGGATGGGGCCCGATATCACGGTTGCGACCGCGACTAAGGGCCGCGTGCGTGCCTTTGGCCGGGTTTGGGATTTCGACGGGCGCTCTGCCGAGATCTGCCAGATTGATTGGCACGGGCCACGCTAGTTCCAGGAGAAAAGCCATGGCAATGATTGCACCGTCTCGCCGTCTTAGGCGCACCCCCTTTTCCGACGGCGTCGAAGCAGCAGGGGTTAAGGGCTACACCGTCTATAATCGCATGCTTTTGCCCACCGTGTTTCGCTCGGTTCAGGAGGATTACCGCCATCTCAAAGAGGCGGTGCAAATCTGGGATGTGGCTTGCGAGCGCCAGGTAGAGCTGCGCGGCCCCGATGCTGGACGGCTCATGCAAATGCTCACACCGCGCGATTTGCGGGGCATGCGGCCAGGCCAGTGCTTTTACGTGCCCATCGTTGATGAAACCGGGGGCATGCTGAATGATCCGGTCGCGGTGAAACTTGCCGAGGATCGTTGGTGGATTTCCATTGCCGATAGCGATTTGCTGCTTTGGGTCAAGGGCGTGGCCTATGGCTATCGCCTTGATGTGCTGGTCGATGAACCCGATATCTCGCCGCTCGCAATTCAGGGGCCGAAATCGGATGATCTGCTGGCGCGGGTCTTTGGCGATAGAGTGCGCGATATTCGGTTTTTCCGCTTTGACATGTTCGAATTTCAGGGGCGGGATCTGGCGATTGCGCGCTCGGGCTATTCCAAGCAGGGCGGTTTTGAGATCTATGTCGAGGGCACCGATATCGGCATGCCGCTCTGGAATGCGCTGATGGAGGCGGGTCAGGATCTTGATGTGCATGCGGGCTGCCCCAATCTGATCGAACGGATCGAGGGCGGGCTGCTTAGCTATGGCAATGATATGACCCGTGAAAATACGCCCCATGAATGCGGTTTGGGCAAGTTCTGCAATACCCAAACCGCCATTGGCTGCGTGGGGCGAGATGCGTTGCTGCGCGTGGCGCAAGAGGGGCCGATCCGCCAAATCCGCGCCATTGAAATCGAGGCGGCTTCTTTGCCCCCCTGCGACCGGCTTTGGCCTTTGCTGGCTGGTAAGAAAATCGTGGGGCGGGTGAGCTCGGCAACGATGTCGCCAGATTATAATTGCGGGGTGGGCATTGGCATGGTGCGCATGACCCATTGGGATGACGGGACCGAACTGCATGTAAAAACCCCGGATGGGGCGCTGCACCCTGTTCAAGTCAAAGAGAAATTTTGGATATAGCCAAAGGCGAAGAGAGGAAGAACCATGAGCTTTAACGCGTTGGTGGTCGAGAAAAATGGCGAAACCGGCAAAACCTCAGCGGCGGTGCAAAGCCTTACTGAGGATCAACTGCCTGTCGGGAATGTGACGGTTTCTGTCGAATATTCCACGGTGAACTATAAAGACGGGCTCTGCATCGGTCCCGGCGGCGGACTCGTACGCAACTACCCGCATGTGCCGGGGATCGACTTTGCAGGAACCGTCGAAAGCTCGGAGGATGATCGCTATGCGCCGGGCGATAAGGTCGTTCTCACCGGTTGGCGCGTGGGTGAGATGCATTGGGGCGGTTATGCCCAAAAGGCACGCGTCAATGCCGATTGGCTTGTTCCATTGCCTGCGGGCCTCACAACCAAACAAGCGATGGCCGTCGGAACCGCTGGATTTACCTCTATGCTCGCCGTGATGGCGCTGGAGGACCAGGGCATCAAAGACGGTCCGATCTTGGTAACCGGCGCGGCTGGCGGTGTTGGCTCGGTCGCCGTCGCGCTCCTGTCAAACCTGGGGCATGAGGTAGCTGGCGTGACCGGGCGTCCTGAAACAGCGGATTACCTCAAAGAGCTCGGTGCCACCCAGATCGTGCCCCGCGAAGAGATCAACGAAACCACCAAGCGCCCTTTGGAAAAGGAGACCTGGGGCGGATGTGTCGATGCCGTTGGCGGGGCTATGCTTGCCCGTGTTCTCGGGCAAATGAGTTATGGCGCAAGCGTCGCAGCCGTTGGCCTTGCAGGCGGTGCAGCGCTGCCAGCGACCGTTGTGCCTTTCTTGCTGCGCGGCGTGAACATCCTTGGCATTGATAGCGTGATGCAACCCTATGAGAACCGCGTCCGGGCTTGGGCGCGGATTGCAAAAGATTTGCCAATGGACAAGTTGGAGGCAATGATCCAACCCGCTGTGTTATCCGATCTTCCCGGTCTTGGCGCGGATATCCTCAAAGGTCAGGTCAAGGGCCGCGTCGTCGTCGATGTGAACGCCTAAGGTAAATTTGCAAATGGGTTTGCAGATGAGTTTGCAAACCCAATTTCTAGAGGAATTTCAAATGACTACCTATGATGATCAAAACATATTTGCAAAAATCTTGCGAGGTGAGATCCCTTGCACGAAAGTCTATGAGGATGAGGAAACACTCTGCTTTATGGATATCATGCCACGCGTTGACGGGCATTGCCTTGTGATCCCCAAAACACCGTGTCGCAATATGCTTGACGCAAGCACGGCGCAGTTGTCAGCCTGTTTGCAAACTGTGCAAAAGGTCTCGCACGCGGCTCTGAAAGGGCTCGGGGCAACGGGCGTCACCATCCAGCAATTCAATGAGGCGGATGGCGGGCAAGAGGTCTTCCATTTGCATTATCATATTCTTCCCCGCCATACGGATACGCCAATGCGCGCACCTGGAAAGATGGGCGATATGGACACGATTGCCCAGCTCGCGGATCGTATAAAGGCAGCGCTATAGCGCATTATTTAGCCCCGCTATATTGACCCCGCCTGCGGGGCTCTAAGTTGCGTAGGTATGACACAGACGACACTCCTTTGGTTTCGCAGAGATTTGCGGCTCTCAGATCACCCGGCCCTTACGGCAGCTGCAAAGAAGGGCCCGGTTATCCCGATATTCATCAAGGATGAGTTGGTCGATAGACTTGGCGCGGCCCCGAAATTGCGTTTGCAAATGGGTTTGCAAAGCCTGTCAGGGGATTTGCAAAATCGGCAAAGCCAACTGATCTTTCGCAGCGGGAACGCGCTGCAAGTCATATTGGATCTTGTGCAAGAAACCGGCGCGAGTTCGGTCTATTGGTCTCGGCTTTACGATCCTGATTCTGTGCGACGAGACACGAAAATCAAATCGGAACTCAGAAAATTGGGGTTTGAGGCCAAGAGCTTTGGCGGTCATCTCTTGTTTGAGCCCAGCTTGACCGAAACAAAAACGGGTGGTTTTTATAGGGTCTACACGCCTTTTTGGAACAATGTGCGTTCTTTGGAGGTCGAGACACCATTACCCGCATCTGCTAAATTGCACGCCCCATCACCCTGGCCAAAGAGCGAAGCGCTCGAAAGCTGGGGTTTGGATAAGCCTCTGCATCGCGGGGCCTTGGTTCTTAGACCCCTCATCAGGGCAGGGGAAATGCAGGCTCAAGATAGGTTTGCAAAGTTTTTGCAAACAAAACTTGCAAATTATGCAAAGCATAGAGACCGCCCGGATATGGATGCGACATCAGGTCTGAGCGCGCATCTGGCTCTGGGCGAAATCAGCCCCCACCAATGCTGGCATTCGGTTTTGCAAAGTTTGCAAAGGGGAGAGGCGGGCGCAGAGGTTTTTGCAAAGGAGCTTGTTTGGCGCGAATTTGCATATCACCTCATACATCACACACCAGAAATCACCCATCGGAACTGGAAATCTGAGTGGGATAGCTTCCCTTGGAATACTGAGATCACCCCAGAGGTGCGCGCATGGCAGCACGGCCGGACCGGAATCCAATTTGTAGATGCGGGTATGCGAGAGCTTTATGTGACGGGCCGGATGCATAATCGGGCGCGGATGATTGTGGCATCCTATCTCACAAAACACTTATTGTCTCACTGGAAAATTGGCCTGAAATGGTTCGAGGAATGTCTGATTGACTGGGACCCGGCCTCCAATGCGATGGGCTGGCAATGGAGTGCCGGATCGGGCCCCGATGCGGCCCCGTATTTCAGAGTTTTCAATCCGGTCACGCAGTTAGATAAGTTTGACCCGAGCCGTGCCTACGTGGATCGCTGGATAGCTGAGGGCAAACAAAACCCACATCCAGATGCGCTTAGGTATTTCGATGCCATCCCTAAAAGCTGGTCGCTCTCCCCGACTGCCCCCTACCCGAAGGCCGTGGTTTCGGCCAAAGATGGGCGTGCGCGGGCTTTGGAGGCCTATGCACGCAGACATGCATAATGCAAATTTGCAAAGCTACGAGCAAAGTATTTGCAGAAAATTTGCAAATTCTATGTTGCGTGGCTTCGAAATAGGATGTGACGTCTTTTGCCCGAGGTGGAGCTATGTGCCCCAATCAGCGTTTTAGGCGTGCTGTTCTGCCGCCGCGGCGGGTTTTGGGGCTGGGGGTTCGGGTTGGTAGCTGGGCTATGATCGCGCGCCTTGCCTCGGGGCTCATGCGGGACCAGGTGGCGATTTCGTCGATTGAGCGCGCGCATCCGACACACAGCCGGGTTTCGGGGTGCACCACGCAGGTTTTGATGCACGGGCTTTCGATCTCATCCCTGTGCCAGAGGTCATTGCTATTGGCCGCATCATTATCTGCTGTCATCGCGCGCTCCGTTCAAGCCCGGTCTAGGGCGGCAAGTCGATCTAATACGCCTTGCAGAATATACCCGGCTGCCACATGGTCGATCACCTCAGAGCGGCGTTTTCGGGTCGTATCCGCCTCAAGCAGTGCTTTTTCTGCCGCCACTGTCGAGAGCCTTTCATCCCAGAAAGTGATTGGGATTTCGTAAAGCCCCTGAAAATTTCGGGCAAAAGCGCGGGTGGCTTGGCAGCGCGGCCCTTCGCTGCCATCCATATTGCGGGGCAGGCCCAAAACGATACCGCATATCTGCCGCTTCTCAAGGATTTGCTCTAAGGCTTTGGCATCTATGGTGAATTTCTTGCGCTTGATCGTCTCGAGCGGCGTGGCGACGCTGCGCATTTGATCGGAGACTGCAACGCCTATCGTCTTTGTGCCAAGATCCAGCCCGGCAAGCGCGCGGTGGGCTGGGAGCGCGGCACAGAATTCTGTGATCTCGTCATAAATCACTCGGCTATTCCAGCTTGCTGGCCCGCGTGGTTGATATGATCCAGCGCAGACGGGTCATCAGCAAAGACCTGCACCGCCTCAGTATAGACCCGGCGCGCATCTTCCCAGCGGCTCAGAACGCCTAAAGCAGTGATCAGCTGGGCCCATTCGTCGACGCTGCCACCTTCATTTGCTAGGCGTTCGGACAGGTTTGTCACCATGCCCTCGATCATCTGCATACGGTCTTGCGGGGACATTTCGGCAGCTGCGGCAACGTCTTCTCCGCTTGGGCCCCTTGGGCGCGCGCTACCCGGCGTTGGCTTTACGTAGTTGACCCCGGCAAGATAGGCGGCCTCTTCGATTTGGGCATCAATGGGGGGGATCCACGGGGCTTCAGCCGGGCCTTCGCGCAGCAGCGCATCCCAGATATGAAAGGACTGATCGGGCCGTCCGGTTTGATACAGCATCAAGCCCCAGTAGTAACGCGCCGCGCCGTTGCGGGGATCAAGTTCGAACACTTTTTTAAGCGCCGCTTCTGCCTGAGGTGAGACATAGCCGCCTGCGGCCAGCATCAGGCTTTCGGCATAATTCATGTATTCCTCAGCGCCTGCCTTTTCCCCGAGGATCTCGATATATTTTGCATAGGCTTGATGGGAGGCAGAATAATGCCCCAATTCGCGCTCCACGATTGCAAGGTAGAGTTGCCCCTGCGGATCATCTTGATTTTGCGCAACCTTTTTGCGCAATCCGTCGATGAGTCTTATATATTCCGCTGAAGGGGGCGCGACGGGGGGCAGGTCATTGGGATCAATCGCCGCCTCTGCAATCTCTTGCGCCGGGCGCGTTGCGCGCAGGGTTTGTGCGATTTCAATCCGCGCACTTAGCGGTAGGTCTCCATAACCGGGCGCGCCGAATTGGGTGTAGATGCCAAAGCTTCCCGCCAAAACGACCGCGCCAATGGCAACAAGGACAAGAACGGGCGTCCCTTTTGCCTCGACTGCAATCTCTGTGCGCGCCGCATCTGCTGAGATAATCCGGCGCGCGATTTCGGTGCGCACACGCTCGGCATCATCTGCTTGGATCACGCCGCGCTCTAAATCGCGATCCACTTCGGCCAGCTGGTCCTTATAGACCTGCAAATCATAGCCGGAGCCAGCCTCATTGGGCGCGGCGCGCATGAGCGCAAAACCAAACAGCGCGATGGCAAGACAGGTGAGGGCGAGGCAAATAATCCAAAACATCATGGCCCGGACTTAATACGCCCGGCTACCGTGGAAAAGAGCAAAACCGCATTCGCGCGAACACGCCACAGGCTGATGTCGCAACTGCAATATATTGCGGCGCAGCCACGCCGTGCTAAATCGTTAATCTGCGCCAATAAGCAACGACACCGTGAGATCAGGATTCGCCCATGAAACGTTACTCTGCTTTTGCTGTTGCCCGTGAAGCCTTTCGCCAGCATTCCGGCTGGACCAAGGCCTGGGCCTCGCCAGAGCCAAAGTCGAAATATGATGTGATTATCGTTGGGGCAGGGGGGCATGGTCTGGCCACTGCCTATTATTTGGGCAAGAATTTCGGCATCACCAATGTGGCGATCTTAGAAAAAGGCTGGTTGGGCGGCGGCAATACCGGGCGCAATACCACGATTATCCGCTCGAACTATCTGCAAGACCCTTCGGCGGCGATCTATGAAAAGGCCCGCTCGCTGTACGAGACGATGAGCCAGGATCTGAACTATAATGTGATGTTCAGCCCACGCGGTGTGATCATGCTCGCGCAAACCCATCATGAGGTGCGCGGCTATCAACGCACCGCCCATGCCAATGCGCTGCAAGGGGTGGAGACAGAATTTATTAGCCCCGCGCGCGTCAAAGAGCTGGTGCCGATCATCAATCTTGCGGGGCCGCGCTATCCGGTGCTTGGCGGGCTTTGGCAGCCGCGCGGTGGCACGGCGCGTCATGATGCAGTGGCTTGGGGCTATGCGCGGGCCTGCTCGGCCATGGGCATGCATGTGATCCAAAAATGCGAAGTCACCGGCGTGCGGCGTGAGGGTGACAAAGTTGTCGGTGTGAATACCAATCGCGGCGCTATCGACTGTGACAAGCTGGGGGTTGTTGTTGCGGGGCATTCCGGCTCCTTGGCCGATATGGCCGGTTTCCGCCTGCCCATTGAAAGCGTTGCCCTACAAGCGCTGGTCTCCGAGCCGATCAAGCCTTGCATGGATGTGGTGGTGATGGCCAACACGGTGCATGGCTATATGAGCCAATCGGATAAGGGCGAGATGGTGATTGGTGGCGGCGCGGATGGCTTTAACAATTACACCCAGCGTGGATCGTTCCACCATATCGAAGAGACCGTGCGTGCGCTGATCGAAACCTTCCCCATGGTCTCACGTCTTAAGATGTTGCGCCAATGGGGCGGGATCGTGGATATGACCGGCGATCGCTCCCCCATCCTGTCCAAAACTCCGGTCGAGGGCGTCTTCATCAATTGCGGCTGGGGCACGGGCGGGTTCAAATCAATCCCCGGCTCCGGCTGGGCCATGGCCGAGCTGATGGCAAAGGGCTCAAGCCCCCTGACCGACGAGTTCTCCATGTTCCGCTTCCGTGAGGGCAAGTTCATTGATGAAAGCGTGGCTGCGGGGGTGGCGCATTGATCCTGCAGACTCTCCTTTCTGTGCGCAATTTCGCGATGACCATTGGGTGCGTGATCCTGTGGTCGGCCGTCTCCATCTATCTCCTTTACGAAGGCGCGCCCTCGCAATTCCAGCGCTGGGGCTCCATGGCGGTGCTTGCGACGCTGACGCTCATCACCTTGGTGCGCGCGCAAAGCCTGCGCCGCTTTGATCGGATCGAAGCGCGGGTTGCGGAAATCGCTCTTTCGGTCGTTGGTACGCTCCAATGGGGCTATGGCGATCTTTTTCACTGCTGGTTTAACGGGAAAGGCTGGACCACATGCTAACCCTTAAATGTCCCTATTGCGGCGTTCAGGCCGATGAGACCGAGCTTTCTCCGGGGGGAGAGGCGCATTTGAAACGCTATGCCGTTGGTTCTTCGGACGAGGAATTCGAAGGCTATCTCTTTATGCGCGAAAACCCCAAAGGCGTGCATTTCGAGCGCTGGCGTCATGCTTATGGCTGTGGAAAATGGTTCCACGCGGCGCGCTGCACCACAACGCTTGAGGTGTTCGGCACTTATTCGGCCCAAACCACCGAGCCCCCGCAAGAGATCAAAGACGCCATAACCGCCAAATATCCCGGTTGGAGCTGGAGAGAGTTTTCATGAAAGCCCGCGCCAGCCTTTTCGCTGCGGCCTTGACCTTAGCGCCCCATTCGGCCTTGCCAGATGAGATCGTGCCCTATTTCGAGCCGACGCCAGAATTGGTACAAGAGGTTAAGGCCTGTGTGGAGACTGCAAAGGGCTATAGTAGGCAAATCCAAAAGGTAGCAGCCGCATTGCCGGCTTGTTTTCGACTTACCGAGCGCCTCTGCCATGATCACTACCGCCCCACATCCGGGGGTATTTTCCATTATGAGGCTGGGGTTTGCATTGAAGCGGAGCGCCTTGTTTGGGCCACACTGGTCAAGCAGGAAACAGAACGCCTGACAGAGTGGTTTGATGAGTTGGACGAGGGCGGGGAGAAACGATATCGCTCTGAAATCTTTCAAAAGTCCCAAACAGACTGGGTAGAGTATATCGAAGTTGACTGCCTATCGCACGCATATGCCGGTGGCGGCGGCACGGGTGAGCAATATGCCCAAGGTGAGTGTCTCGCTGCCCAATATGCGCAACGCTATTTACTCCTTCTTTCACGCTAGGCAGGGATCGAATAATCATGCCTAATCACCCATCCCTCAAACTTCTTGCCAATGGCACTGGTTCACGTCGGAGAGAGTTTTCATGAGCACACGTCTCGCCTCGGGCGGTCGCCTGATTGATCGCAGCATTCGAAAAAGCTTTACCTTTGATGGTAAGACCCTTGAGGGCTTTGAAGGGGACACGCTGGCCTCGGCGCTTTTGGCCAATGGTGAGATGATGATTGGCCGCTCCTTCAAATATCACCGCCCGCGCGGGATTGTGGCCAGCGGCGGTGAAGAGCCAAATGCGTTGTTTAATCACGGCACGGCGGGGCGGTTTGAGCCCAATCAGCGTGCCACCACGACTGAGCTTTATGATGGGCTCACCGTGCAAAGCCAGAACACCTGGCCCTCGCTGCAATTTGATATCGGGGCGATTAATGCCAAGCTGGCGCGGTTCTTGCCTGCGGGCTTTTATTACAAGATGTTCATGTATCCGCGCGCCTTTTGGAAACATGTTTATGAGCCCTTTATCCGCCAATCTGCCGGGCTGGGCCGTGCGCCGGATGCTGAGCAAAAAGACCAAGACAGTTATGAGCATTTCTATGCGTTCGTCGATCTGTTGGTGATTGGCGGCGGTATTGCTGGGCTTAAGGCGGCTCTGGATGCGGGCCGCGCGGGCAAAAAGGTTCTGCTGATCGAGCAAGCCGCCGATTGGGGCGGGCGCGCTGTTGTGGATGAACCGATTGCCGGGGTCAGCGTTGATGGTGCGGCGCTGCCTGATTACGTCGCGAGCCTTGTTGCTGAGCTAAGTGCGATGGAGAATGTCACCCTGCGCACCCGTTGCATGGGGGCCGGGATTTATGATCATGGTTATGCTCTGGCTTATGAGCGGCTCACGGATCACGCCCCGGAAATGGCAGGCCCACGGCATCGGCTGTGGCGTATTCGCGCCGGCCATATTGTCACGGCAACGGGGGCGATTGAGCGTCCGATTTCTTTTGCGGGTAATGATATTCCCGGCGTCATGCTTGCCTCGGCCATGCGCGATTATGTGGTGAATTTTGGCGTCTCAGTTGGGGATCGCACGGTTGTTGTGACCAATAATGACAGCGCCTATTTGACCGCGCTTGCGCTGCAGGAGGCGGGGCTGAGCGTGCTGTGCATTGTCGATGCGCGTCTGTCGGGCGGGGGCGAGCTGGCTCAGATCGCACGAGATCGTGGCATCCGGGTTGAGCAGGGCATGGGCATCGCCAAAGTGCTCGGTGGTCGTTATGTGACCGGCGTTCAGCTCTGCATGCAAGCGGGGGAGGGCAAAGCGCTGGAAGAGCTCAGCTGCGATGCGGTGGCCATGTCTGGCGGCTGGTCCCCTGTAGTGCATCTGTGGTCCCATTGCGGAGGCAAGCTGCTGTGGGATGAGGCGCAGGCGCATTTCCGCCCCGATGCGAATAAACCGCCCACAGGTGCCAGTGGTGAGGCGATGGTGTCCACCATTGGCGCAGCTGATGGCGTGTTTGATATTGGAGAAATCCTTTCAGGCACGCAGGTTTCAAAGCGTCCAGAGGAGACGCCAATTGCCCCGGTTTGGATGATGCCGCAAGGCGCGCCCTATAAGCTGCGGATGAAGGCTTGGCTCGATTTCCAAAATGATGTGAAGGTCTCGGACGTTCAGCTTGCCGCGCGTGAAGGAATGGAGAGCGTTGAACATGCCAAGCGGTATACGACCTTGGGTATGGCGACGGATCAAGGAAAGTTGAGCAATATCAACGGCCTTGCGATCCTTTCTGATGCATTGGGGCAGCCGATCCCGCAGACGGGAACAACAACCTTCCGTCCGCCCTATACGCCGATCTCCATGGGCGCGATTGCGGGCGAGGCGCGCGGCGAGGTGTTCCAGCCCATTCGGCGTACACCAATGCATGACTGGCATGATCAAAACGGCGCCGATTGGGAGCCGGTGGGACATTGGCGTCGCCCCTATGCCTATCCGCGCGCGGGCGAGAGCGTTGAAGCGGCGGTGATGCGCGAGGTGAAAAACACGCGGGAAAACCTGGGGCTGCTGGACGCTTCCACGCTTGGCAAGCTCATCGTGAAAGGGCCGGATGCGGGTAAATTCCTGGACATGATGTATACGAACATGATGTCGAACCTGAAAATCGGTAAATGCCGCTACGGGTTGATGTGCTCTGAAAACGGCTTTCTAAGCGATGATGGCGTTGTGGCGCGCATTGATGAGAACACTTGGCTCTGCCACACCACCACGGGCGGTGCGGATCGCATTCACGCCCATATGGAGGAATGGCTGCAAACTGAATGGTGGGATTGGAAAGTCTATGTCGCCAATGTCACCGAGCAATATGCGCAGGTCGCCGTGGTTGGACCAAATGCACGTAAAGTTCTGGAAAAGCTGGGCGGCATGGATGTCAGCAAAGAGGCGCTTGGCTTTATGGAATGGCGTGACGGCGAAATCGGCGGCTTTCCGGTGCGCGCCTATCGCATTTCTTTCTCTGGCGAGCTGAGCTATGAAATCGCTGTTCCCGCCAGTATGGGCCTTGCCTTCTGGGAGGCGCTTATTAAGGCCGGGCAAGAATTCAGCGTGATGCCTTATGGCACCGAATGTCTGCATATCATGCGGGCCGAAAAGGGCTTTATCATGATTGGGGATGAAACCGATGGCACCGTGATCCCGCAAGATCTGGGGCTGCATTGGGCGATCTCTAAGAAGAAAACCGATTTCTTGGGCAAACGCGCGCAAGAGCGCTCTCATATGACCGACCCGAGCCGTTGGAAACTTGTTGGGCTTGAAACCACGGATCGTTCTGTGTTGCCCGATGGGGCCTATGCGGTGGCCGAGGGGGAAAACGCCAATGGTCAGCGCAATATGCAAGGGCGGGTGACATCGACCTATTACTCGCCAACCGTGGGGCGCGGGATTGCTATGGGCCTTGTGCTCAATGGGCCGGACCGCATGGGTGAGGTGCTCGATTTCCCTGGAACGGATGGCAAAATCACCAGGGCGCGCATCGTTGATCCTGTGTTCTATGATAAAGAAGGGGACAAGCAAAATGTCTAACCGTGTCTCTGCTTTGGGCAATATGGCCTCATCGACTGGGCTTGTGCAGGTATGCGAAACTGGCCCGCATGGTATGATCACCCTGCGCGGGGATTTGAGCGCGGCTCCGTTCTGCGCCGCTGTCACAGAAACGACCGGCTTTGAAATCCCTGGCCCCGGAGCTATGGTCGGGGATCTGAGCGGCGGAATTGCCTGGATGTCCCCGGATGAGCTTTTGGTGTTTTGCATGGCTGACAAAGAAAACGCGCTCTGTACTGCGCTAAAGGGCGCATTGAAAGACATGCATGCGCTTGTGGCCAATGTCTCTGATGCCCGCGCGGTGTTTCAGCTAAAGGGCGCGCATACGCGCAATGTGCTCTCCAAACTCGCGCCCGTTGATATGTCGCCCGACCACATGCGCGCAGGCCAGATGCGTAGAACGCGGCTCGCGCAAGTGCCCGCGGCGTTTTGGGTGGGCGAGCAGTCCGCCACCATCATCTGCTTTAGATCCGCAGCGCAATATATGTTTGATTTGCTCCGCGTCGCAACTCAGGCGGGTAGTGAGGTCGATTTTCATCAGACTGTATAAAAACGCCCCAAACCCTTGAGCCCCTTGACGCGCTTTCGTATCATCTTCTTAGCAATTTACATTTAAGGAGCTGATATGCGATGTTTATGTGCAACTTTAGCGATGTGCCTGCTTGGAACAGGTGCGATGGGCCAGGCTTTCGATTGTAAGATGACCTCTCGCGGGTTTAATGGATTTGTTGGCGAGCGTATGCTATTTGCTTTAGATCCAGAGAATTCTGAGGCCTATGTGTATGACGGCTACATCGCCCATCTGCACGATGACCCGTTGAAGGTCAAAGTTTTGAAAAGTTCTGCAGACGCTTGGAAGCTTAAATGGCATCTGGAAGACTTTCCGATCGCGAATGGGGAAGCCACCGGCCTTAAATATATCGCAACGATTCGCCCGCTTAAATTGACGGTGAGTATCAAAGCGTTCTTAGGGGGATATGACAATTACATTCGGGGCAGTGGAACCTGTTCACATTATAAAGAAGAGTAGGAGCAAGGTGTTTCGCTTTGGGTTAGCCGTGTTGCTTTGTCTGTGGAGCGGGTCAATGGCCATCGCGCAGAGCAAGCCGCAGACCTTGGTCTATGATTGCAGTTTTTCGGCGGCATCATCGGACTTGATTTCTCCGCGCCTGCTTGTGGCGCTACGGGGCGGTAAGGCCTATGTCATTGACGGGGTTCTTATGTCGCGCGGGCAATCTCCGGGCCCAGCGGCTATTCGCGCCAATTCTGAAAATGGACTCTCAGTCTTTTGGGTCGCAAGGGCAATCACCAGCAATAGTGATCGCCCGATCAAACATGAGATTGATGGGTTCAAAGTCTCATTCAATCTGAAAATAGATAAGGCAAATGGGCAGGCAACTCTTGGCGCTGATATGGTGCCCCATGGGCGTACACGTACGCGCGCGCGTGGCACATGTGAGCTGGCCGGGGCCTAGGCTGAGCTGCCGACTGGAATTTGAAAGCGAGAGAGGATGGTTATGAAAAAAACATCAATGGCACTATGCGCAGGTTTGGCAATGCTGGGCCTGCCTGGGGCCGCTCAAGCAGCGGATGTCTTGTATCAATGTGAGATCCAAACCAACAAGCGTCAGCGTGGATGGATTCCCGGAAAAATGCATGTGGTCGTTAAAGCGAACGGCACGGTGCAAATATTGGACGGCCTTCTGATTGCTTATGATCAATCGCCCAAAACCGCGCGCGTTACCCAAAACGGGGCGACCTTGGTGGCGCATTGGACGCTAGAATCGCCCACGGCAATTCAGCGGAGAAACCCAGGGGATTACAAATATACCCTGCGGCTTAAAAAATCTGATGGCCAAATTAAGGTCAGCGCGGTTCCTGCGAGTGATCCCATCAGCGCTGCACGCGTTCATGGTCGGGGCACGTGTAAGGCCTCCCAACGCTGAGGGCCTCGGGTCAGATTTTCTTCAGCGCCAGCACAGCATTCAGCCCCCCAAAGGCAAATGCATTGGACAGGGTTGCTGTGACGCTCGCCTCGCGGGCTTCATTTGGGACAACGTCGAGCGCGCATTCTGGGTCGGGCTCTTCATAGCCTATAGTCGGGGCAATAATTCCCTCACGCAGAGCCATGATGCAGGCCAAGAGCTCGACCGCGCCGGTGCCCCCGATCAAGTGGCCATGCATGGATTTGGTCGAGGACAGCATTACCTGGTCAGCATCTGCGCCGAACACATCCGAAATTGCAGCGCATTCGGTTTTGTCATTTGCTGCGGTTCCGGTGCCATGGGCGTTGATATAGGCGATATCCGACGGATTTAGTTTTGCATCTTTCAGCGCGCCTGAGATTGCGCGGGCCGCGCCAGTGCGCGAGGGCATGACGATATCGGACGCATCGGAGGACATGGCGAATCCCGCAACCTCGGCTAGGATCTCAGCACCGCGTGCTTTCGCGTGCTCGTAGTCTTCAAACACATAGATCGCCGCGCCTTCGCCCTGAACCATCCCATTGCGGGTAGCGGAAAAGGGGCGGCAGCCGGTTTTGGACATGACGCGCAAGCCTTCCCACGCCTTGATGCCCCCGAAACACAGCATGCTTTCCGAGCCGCCCGTGACCATGACCGGCGCCGCGCCTGATCGAACAATCTGAAATGCTTGCGCCATGGCATGATTGGAAGAGGCGCAGGCGGTGGAAACCGTAAACGAGGGGCCGCGCAGGTTAAACTCCATCGAGACATGCGAGGCCGCAGCATTATTCATGAGCTTGGGCACGATGAAGGGATGGACGCGGTTTTTCCCCTCTTCATATACAGCGCGGTAATTGTCATCTTGGGTCATCAGCCCGCCGCCCGATGTGCCCAAGACAACACCGCTGGTATTGGCAAGATCTCCGCTGAATGTGAGCCCGCTTTGCAAGATCGCCTGCCGCGCCGCAAGCAGGGTAAACTGTGTGAAACGGTCATAAAGCGCGATTTGCTGGCGGTTAAAATGCTCGGCCTCATCGTAATCTTTGACTTGCCCGCCAATCTGAACTGAGAGTCGGTCAATGTCGCGAATATCCAGCTTTCCAATGCCGCATTTGCCCTCGCGCATGGACTGCATTGTCTGAGCGACGGTTAATCCGAGCGGATTGATTGTCCCCGCCCCAGTGATCACAACACGCGGCATTGGTTACGTTTTTTCCGCCAATAAGGTCTCAATTCCGTCCACAATCTTTGCGACTGTGGAAATGTCGAAATCGCTTTCTGTGGGGGCATTCGCATTAAAAGGGACTGAGATATCAAAGGCTTCTTCTATGGCAAAGATGCTCTCTACCAGCCCGAGGCTATCTATGCCCAGCTCTTCCAGCGAGTTGTCCAGGGATATGTCGGATGGCTCAAGCAGCGCTTGTTCGGCGATGATCTCGATAACTTTACGCACGGTGTCAGACATGGAAGCCTCCCTACCCATTCGGCCTGCGCTCTATCTAGTCATTGTTCTCGGGCTTGAAAACTGCTGATTTGAGCTTTGCAACATCGCGCGCCAAACGGGGCAACCGTCTTTGAGCTTTATGGATTTCTAGCTGAGTTTCCATTTTCACGGCAGGGTAGCCCAGCATGACACGGCCCGCAGGAATATTGCTGAGCACCACCGTCGCCCCGCCGGTGATGACATTATCGCCGATAAAGACGTTGTCACTGACACCCGTATGCCCGCCAAGCACCACCTGATTGCCAAGCTGCGACGATCCAGCAATGCCTGCTTGCGCACAGATCAAACAATCGCGGCCCATGATGACATTATGGCCGATTTGAACCAAATTATCTATTTTGCAGCCATCACCGATTTGGGTGTCGCGAATTGTCCCGCGGTCAATACAGCTATTTGCACCAATCTCGACATCATCACCGATGGTCACGCCCCCTAGCGAATGGATGCGGGACCAGGTTTGGTTCTCGTCGGTGCCATGTTGCCCGAGTGAGGCGCGTGCTTGCTCAACTCCGCTTGGCTCTGGGGTCACAAAGGAAAACCCGTCGCCGCCGATTCGTGCGCCGGGCTGTGCGATGAACCGCTCACCGATGGTGATGCGTGCGCCGATGGAAACATGTTCGCGCAATAAGCTGTTACCGCCAATCTGTGTGCCCTGCCCAATAAAGCAATGGGGACCAATCACAGTGCCGGTTTGAATGGTGACACCGTCTGAAATCACAGAAAATGGGCCGATTGATACGTTCGGCCCAATCTGGGCTGATGGGCTTATGTAGGCGGATGGGTGAATGCCTGGCGCGAATCCGTGCCCTGGGTCCATCATGCGCGTCAGCGCTGACATGGCATAGCGCGGGCGCGGCGCGATAATGGCACCGCGCAAGTCGAAGGCGGTCCAATCCGCGCCAGGCCAGAGCATCGCAACCTGTGCCTGCCCCTCGCTCAGAGAGACGGCATATTTGGCTGTGGTTGCGAGTGCCAATTGCGTATTTGATGCGTCTCTAGGCTCTGCAACTGAGTCGATGACATACTCCACATCCCCAAACGCCTCAGCGCCGATAGAGGCTGCAATTGTTCGCAAGGAGTAAGACATAGTGCCCGCCTGAAGGAGTGTTAACTACGCCCCTCTAGCATAACAACCCCGGCCCTTTCTAGGGCAGCCCATACTTTTGCGTCGCGGCCATAAACATCAGGGCGGAATTCTATTTGTCCGCGACTGTTTGAGAAGGCGGTGCGGTAGATCAAATGCACGGGGACATGGGTTTCGAGATTGACTTGATTCTCGGTATTGGTCGCCAGGCGGCGCTTAAACAAGGAAACCGGATCGGAGCTTTGCTTTGCAAGCAAGGCGTAGGCAAATTCGAAGGGTTGTGCCAAGCGCACGCAACCATGCGAATAGGCGCGCGATTCTCTGCTAAAGAGATGTTTTTGCGGCGTATCATGCAGGTATATATTGTGGCGGTTCGGGAACATGAACTTTACCAACCCAAGCGCGTTGCGGCGCGAGGGCGGCTGCCGCATGGCATAGGGAAAGGTGTTCTCATCATATTGTGTGAAATCAACAGCACTTCGATTTACCAACGCGCCAGAGCTATCTGTGATCTCAATATGATTTACGGCATAGGGATCATTTTGCAGAGCGGGCAAATATTCTTTGGTGACGATTGAACGTGGCACATACCAACTGGGGTTGATGACCATGTGCTCCATGACGTCAGAGAACTCGGGCGTCGGGCGATCATCGGTGCGCGCGCCGACAACTGTATTGGTTTGGAATGTCACGCGGCCATTGTCGATAATTTTCGCATTAAACTCTGGGATGTTCACCAGAATGTGCCGCGCTCCGCGCTCGCCGCCCAGCCAACGCTCGCGCTCCAAAGCAACGATAACAGAGCGGAGCCTGTTTGCCTCGGTTTTATTGAGCTCTCTGAGCGTTCCGGGGCCAGCGACACCATCTGCACTAAGACCATGGGCTTTTTGGAAGCTGCGAACAGCGCGCTCCATCTCCGCGTCAAAGGTTTTTGTATGCGATCTGGACAGGTATCCCATCGCGATGAGTCGGTTTCTCAGTGCAATAACCGCTGCGGAGCTGTCCCCGGCGCGTAAGGTGCGGCCAGCAGGAACTTTTTGCCCCCAAGCCTGGGTTGCTGCAAGTTGGCGCAGGCTTTGCAACTCTTTACGCAGGGCGGTATATTCGGGTGTTTGCGGTGCAAGAGCGTCGAACAGTTTTTTGGGACGCGCCGTCGCGAGCAGTTCGAGATAATACTCGGGTTTTTGATACGAAACGCGGCGCACCATCGCTTTATCGATTCGGCGTGGTGTGAGGATCCCAGACTGTATGTCGCGCGCATATTTCAGGTAGATCCGCGTGAGTTGAACCTCAAGTTGCGCGCGCTCCACATCAGAGCGCGCTTTTGATAGGGTTTGCTTCAACCCTTCGGCGTTGTAACGCGCAGCAGGTAAGCCATGTGTTCCAACATCGGCCAAATGGGCAAACAGCTGTGTGCGGCGCTGGCGATCTTTGCCCGAGCGCCCGACCCAGAGCGGCTTGTAATTTCTCTCTTTATAAAACTGCGCGATGTGAGCGGCATCCGAGGCGTGCGCGGCCTCTGCAAGAGATTGTTTGAAAGCAACCGATTGCGCATTTCCAGGCAGGGAAAACGCACAGATCGCCATCAAAAGAAGGGAGAAGAAAATGGTTCGGGATGATTTGAAGAGACTTATGTTCATGACACCAGTTACCAATGACAGCTAGACTTTATCTTCATGTTCTATAGGGTCGGCTTTGTCCAATCACGAAAGCAATACCCAAGCATTTCCCTATATAGTGGTGCTGAATTGCACCGCTCCACAACACCTAATGGTAGAATCAAAAAAAATTATGAATCGTTACAAAAGTTTTTCGGTTTTTAGCTGCATTTTTCTTGGGTTCGTGTCGTATTTGTGCAATAAGTCTGCAGGGGATGAGCAGTTGCTACTGAAATGGATTGTGCAGCTGCGAATGAGCAACATGAGGCATTGGTGATGAAAACATCATCGATTATCGGGCGTAGATCAGTGCTAAAAGCCTTTGCGGCGACTGCTCTGACTGCCGCGCCGACATATAGTTTGGCTGCTGGTTTTTTAAGAGGCGGTGGCGATATTCGTAGGCTTCGGATGTATTCTGGACGCACCGGCGAGAAGATAGATTTAATCTATTGGGTGGATGGTGAATATGTGCCGGAGGCGATCCATGAGGTGAACCACTTCATGCGAGATTGGCGCACAAATGGCACCATTAAGATGGATGTGCGTAATTTCGATATAATGGCGGCTGCGCATAACCTTATGGATGCCAATGAGCCCTATTTGCTTCTGTCCGGTTATCGTAGTCCTGAGACAAATGCGATGCTGCGCAGGCGTTCGAGCGGTGTAGCCAAGAAATCCCTACATATGAAGGGACAGGCGGCGGATCTACGTCTCTCAACGCGATCGGTAGGCCAAATGGCTCAGGCGGCAACTGCGTGTCGTGGTGGCGGGGTTGGTCGCTATTCGGGGTCAAATTTTGTGCATATGGATTGCGGACCTGTTCGGACTTGGCGCGGGTGATCGCGCTATAGCGCTGCCAACGCGGTTGTTAGGTCTCCATAGCCGGTAAAACGTCTTTCAAAACTGAGCTCAAGGCGATCTGCGTATTCTCTCGCCTTTTCGGTCAGATGTGGATCATCCGTCTGAGCTTGGTACACAAGTTTTGAATAATGTCCGAAAATCATATCCCGTAACTCTGGGTGGCGATCAAGTCCCATAGGGCGCCACACAAAGGCATCAAATTGCCGAACTAAAAAGTCGGTGAGATAAAATGTTCCGAGCGGATCATCCGCTTTGGCAAATGCTTCATTTCCTTCAAAAAAACTATAGCAATGCGGTCCTGCGACCATCTCGACGCCGAGCTCGTCACAGGTTTTTTGTAGCATGCCCCCGGTTCCGCAGTCGGCATAGACCACAAAGATGCTCTCATAAGCAGCTTTATGGGTGTTAACCGCCTGCCGCACAGCGTCTGGGATGCGATCTGGATAAAGGTGGAGATTCGCCGGAAGGCATTTTAGATCAAGATGTGTCCACCGATTCTGGGATTTCAACTCCAAGATCTCGCGTGCAAGTGCCCCGCAGGCGATTAGTAGAATAGAACCGTCCGCGCCGGTTCGATCCAGCCCGCTTTGCGCTAAGATGGTGTCATCAGGTATCATGGCATAGCCTATGCAAGCGTGAGCCCAGAGCTCTGGGATCACGCATTTGGTGAAGTGCTAGGCGCTCATCTGATTGTGCTTGCGCGCAACCCATTCTTTCGCAGTTTCAACGGCGACTGCAGCATCCCGGCAATAGGCGTCGGCACCAATCGCTTTGCCGAATTCTTCATTCAACGGCGCGCCGCCAACAAGAACGATATAATCATCCCGCTTGCCTTGCTCGACCATCGTGTCGATCACCACTTTCATGTAAGGCATCGTGGTTGTGAGCAGGGCGGACATGCCAAGAATATCAGGCTCTTCGGCTTCCAATGCTTCCATATAGGCTTCGACGGCGTTGTTGATTCCCAGGTCAACCACTTCGAATCCGGCGCCTTCCATCATCATCGAAACGAGGTTTTTGCCGATATCGTGAATATCGCCCTTCACGGTGCCGATGACCATTTTGCCAACGCGCGGTGCGCCGGTTTCCGCCAAAAGGGGCTTGAGGATGAACATCCCGCCCTTCATCGCATTCGCCGCAAGCAAAACCTCAGGCACGAATAGGATCCCATCGCGGAAATCATCACCGACGATTTTCATCCCGCCAACGAGCGCTTCGGTTAGGATGCGATAAGGGGCCCATCCGCGTTCAAGCAAGATGTTTACACCCTCTTCAATCTCTTCTTTCAACCCGTCATACAGGTCATCAAACATCTGTTGCACAAGCTCTTCATCATCGAGCTCGGAGAGAATGATTTCATCTTCTTGATCTGACATGGTGTGTTCCCTTGTTGTACCCGCACCAAATCTCGGGTCCCCATTAAACCATGTAGCGAGGTTATGGCACCGAGCGAATGATCAATAGCGACATGCACCGCACTCGCCGCGACGAAATGCGACATACCGCGGTTTATCTGTCGAAAATTTGCTTTAAATTATCGGGTGAAAAGCTTGGCGAAAACAGTCTGTAATGCTTTGGTGGGCCAAGAAAATAAGCCCCCGCAGGTATCTTGCGAGGGCTTTGGTTTTATTCTGCAGCTTCGGCGGCTTTGGCTGCTTTCTCTTCGGCGCGTTCCTGAGCTTTTTTGCCCGGAGTGCCCTTCTTTGGATTGCTGCGCTCTTTCTTGTCGCGAACGCCAGCGGCCTCAAGCATACGCGCGATCCGGTCCGTGGGCTGCGCGCCCTGACCGAGCCAGTATTGCACGCGCTCCATGTTCATTTTCACGCGCTCTTCGCTGTCTTTTGGCAAAAGCGGGTTATAGGTGCCGAGCTTTTCGATAAAGCGACCATCGCGGGGCATACGGCTATCGGCCGCAACGATGCGATAGAAGGGACGTTTTTTTGAGCCGCCGCGGGCCAGTCTGATTTTCATTGCCATGTGTGTTCTCCTAGAAATGGCTGGGTGAGGGCGCGTTCTGCTCCGCTCAGGATTGGTGGGATTTATGGTGCTGAATAACTTCAGCGATGATGAAGTTCAGAAACTTCTTGGCAAATTCGGGATCAAGATCCGCTTCATGTGCCAAATTTTCGAGCCGTGTGATCTGCCGCGCCTCGCGCGAAGGATCGGACGGGGGCAGGTCATGCTCTGCCTTAAGCTTGCCCACGGCTTGGGTATGCTTAAAGCGCTCGCCCAAAGTGTAGACAAGAATTGCATCCAGCCGATCAATGCTCGCGCGATGGTTGGCGAGGATTTCAGATGCGCGTGCGGCGTCGTCTGTTATCGCATCACTCATATCTAGCTCTCCGGTTCCAAAGAAGGCGGGTTTGGGGCAGGATGGCGAAAGACACGCATTTTACCCCAACGTTCATGGGTAAAGCCCTCGGGCTCTTCAGTACAGCCCAGCCGCAGGGCCAAGCGCGCGGAGCCGTCATTGCCGATGGCCACTAGGCTAATCGCCGTGCTCCAGCCCAAGGTTTCATAAGCGTAGTTGCGCGCTGCAAGAGCGGCTTCGGTGGCGTAACCCTTGCCCTCAAATCCGTTCATGAGATCCCAGCCAATCTCTTTTTCGGGCCAACCATGGGGATTCCATAGGCCGATCATACCCGCCATGTTACCTGTCGCGGTTTCAATCACGCTCCAGCGGCCATATCCGCGCAGGCTCCAATGGCCGATTTCCGTGGCGAGGCTGCGCCAGGTGGTTTCCTTGCTGGCTGGCCCGCCCACGAAGCGCGAACGATCAGAGGCATAAAATGCGGCAAGAGGTTCAAAATCCTCAAGGCAAGGGGCACGCAGGGTTAGGCGCTCGGTGATGAGGGTTGGGATTGGGGTCATGTGGCGGCTTCTTGTATGGCTGTGCTGGTGGCGGGGTAGCGCAACACGCGGGCGATTTCGACGGGGGTATCGGCGTCTGGGTCGGGCTTTGCGCCGAGTCTTTCCGCAAATGCGAAAGAGGGCGCATTGTCTTGGTGAATATAGCTGACCAGCGGATCCCAGTTAAGATCGTCATAGAGATGGGGTATGATCGCAAGGACCGCTTCGCGCGCGAAGCCATTGCCCTCGGACGCGGGATCCCAGAGGGCATAAACAAGCTCTTTCTCGGGCCAGTCAAACGGGTAGTTTATGCCTGCGGCCCCAATCGGAATTGGGCTGTCTTTGGAATATATAACATATTGCCCGAAGCCGTGAATTTGCCAATGGGCAAAGAAAACCGCGACTTGGCGCCAAATCTCGCCGAGCCCAACCTCTGGCCCGCCGCCCATATATTGGCTGCGCTCTGTGGTGAGGAACTTCATCCAAAACACCAGATCATCCGCCTCGGGGGCTTTGAGGATGAGGCGCTCTGTTTCAAGGCGTGGGGACATGGCGGAGGGCATTTTCAAGCAGCTCTTTATCAAGCGGACGCGCTGGCGCGCGACATGATGTTTGGCTCAGGCTGCGCCTTCGCGCCGCCCCGCAGAGGCGTTGGGGGCGTGACTATATCTATGCGCCGCATAATCATCGCTTTTTCCCCAGACCAGAGAGGCCCGAGGGCAGCGACATACCGCCAAGCCCTGGTAGGCCGCCGGGCATGCCTCCCCCCATTGCCTTGGCGGCAGCCTCAATCTGTTTGGGATCCATATCCCCTGGCATTCCGGGCATGGCTCCTTTGCCGCCCATCATCGCTTGCATGGCCTTTTTCATCATGCCGCCTTTGCCTTTGCCGAGTTTTTTCATCATATCGGCCATTTGCCGGTGCATCTTGAGCAGTTTGTTCAAGTCGGAGACCTGCATGCCCGAGCCCGCTGCGATGCGTTTTTTGCGCGAGGCTTGCAGGATTTGTGGCGCTGCGCGTTCTTTTTTGGTCATGGATTGGATCATGGCGATTTGGCGTTTGAGGATCTTGTCGTCAAAACCGGCCTCCTCAATCTGCTTGGCCATTTTGCCCATGCCCGGCAGCATGCCCATCATGCCTTCCATGCCGCCCATCTTTTGCATTTGCTCAAGCTGGGATTTGAGATCGTTCATATTGAACTGACCTTTGGCCATCCGGCGCATCATCTTTTCGGCTTGCTCGGCCTCGATGGTTTCTTGCGCCTTTTCCACCAGGCTAACGATATCGCCCATGCCAAGGATGCGGCCGGCGATGCGCTCTGGCTCAAAGGTTTCCAGCGCATCCATCTTTTCGCCAAGGCCGACAAATTTGATCGGCTTGCCAGTGACCGCGCGCATGGACAGTGCCGCACCGCCGCGCCCATCGCCATCCATCCGGGTGAGCACGACGCCGGTAATGCCAATGCGGTTGTCAAAGTTTTCCGCCGTATGCACCGCGTCTTGGCCGGTTAGGCCATCCACAACAAGCAAGGTTTCTCTGGGGTTGGCGACATCGCGCACCGCTTCAACCTGCGCCATAAGCGCATCATCAATGGACAGACGGCCCGCGGTATCGAGCATATAGACATCATACCCCCCAAGGCCCGCTTGGGTTTTGGCGCGTTTGGCGATTGCGACCGGGGTTTCGCCCGGAACGATAGGCAGGGTATCAACGCCGATCTGCATGCCTAAAATGGCCAGCTGCTCCATCGCGGCAGGGCGGGTCACATCAAGCGAGGCCATGAGGACTTTCTTGCCCTCACGATCTTTCAGCCGTTTGGCAAGCTTGGCAGTGGTGGTGGTTTTGCCGCCCCCTTGCAGTCCAACCATGAGCAGCGGAGCAGGGGGATTGTCAATCTTAAGCGCCCCAGGCTCGCCCTCACCGCGCAAAACATCAACCAAAGCGTCATGCACAATTTTCACGACCTGCTGGCCGGGGGTGACCGATTTGGTGACCGCTTGCCCCGTTGCCTCTTCTTGAACCTTTTTGATGAAATCGCGCGCCACCGGCAGGGATACATCGGCTTCGAGCAGAGCAATGCGCACTTCGCGCAGGGCAGATTTTACATCATCTTGGGAGAGCGCGCCCTGCTTGGTGAGCCGATCAAAAACGCCCGATAGACGTTCGGAGAGATTTTCAAACATTCAGCTCGGCTCCTATGCCTTATCTCATCATGCCCCACAGTTAAGTGCGAGGCGGCAATCATGCAAATGCAAAGGCCCCCATGGGCGCGACGCGCTAATGGAGGGCGATCCCGGCATATGCCAAAGGACCGGAGGGCATGGCTCTCCGGAGGTTGTGCCTTGTTAATCGGACAAGATACGTCCTGTCAAGGAGAATGCCGGGATAGCGGATGAAGTTTTCAGACAATCGTATTGTCTGTTTCAAGGATTGCAAGTCTGGCAAGGTGGCGGCCAACATTATGGATAAAGCGCTATTGCTTCAGTCAGTTATATCCACTTTAGAAGACCCACGGCAGCAGGCGCAGGTTCGCTATCCCTTAGGTGAAATCCTGTTGTTAAGCCTGTTCAGCGTCATCTGTGGCTGCGAAAGCTTTGTTGATATCAATCGATATGGGCTGGCAAAGTTGGAATTCTTGCGCAAGCTGGATTTGCTTTATCTCAAGGGGGCTATCATCACTCTAGGTGCAATGGTGTGTCAACGAAATATTGCCGGCTAGATGCAAGAGAAGAAGACTGGCAATGTCTTGGCGTTAAACGGCAATTGACCTTCCTGCGAACTTTCACCCAGCCGGAACCAGAGCCCTTTGGGTTGATACGCCGATTGGCGCAGGTGGGCAATCAACACATGCGCGAAGTTATCAAGTGACGCAGCGCGGCTGTCGGTTACAGTGAGCTGGTCCTCGGCGAATGCTTTGGGCGTCCGGTAGCCGATTTCAGGATGCGAAACCGCCGCCCGCGGGCGAGTTGTTGGTCATGCACGAAATCTAATGCCCTTGCGCTTGGCGCGCCGCTTGCGCACCGCCGTCTCGGGCCGTCGGACGAAGCGGTAGCGGACCATCTTGCGATCCGCGCCGACAATCTGACAGGCCCGCCGTTCCGACAGACCCATCCGGGCCTCCAGATGCGCAATGGCGGCGCGTTTCATGGCGGGCCTCACCATTTTTTGCCAAGAACCGTTTCACCGCCGCAGCTTCGAGCATCTGCTCGGCCAAGAGCTTCTTCAATCAGGCATTCCCGTCTTCAAGCGCTTTCAGCCGCTCGGTGTCGGACGTTGTCATATTTGGCCTTCCAGGCGTAGACTGTCCCGTCCCACATGCCGTGCTCGCAGCATAAATCGTCGCACTTTGCCCCGGCCTCATGCTTGGTCAAGATGCCGATGATCTGTTCTTCGCTGTATCCTCGTTCGCTTCATTGTTCGCCCCTTTGTTGGGCGGACTCTAATTCCAACTGCAGGAAAGATCCCGTGGCAGGTCAACGGGCGCCAGGCATGGTGCGAAAGGAGCGCTTCCGGCTCTTAAAGAAGATGAACTATCAAGTCATATCGGGACAACTTCCATTTGCTGGAAAACAAGCGCGCGGTTTTCGGGCCGACTGGGTGCTCCATGCTAAGCTGCTGTTGTGAAACTGTTATCCGAAATTGGCGCTTCCTTCAGGGAAAATCTTCCTATGGTTGTGACGAGTGATTTTGATTGCCCACGTAGTGAGTGCACGGCGGCGCTGGCTTCCTCGAACATGGCTGCATTTTGTTGGGTCGTGCGATCTAACTCTGATGTGCGCTCACTGATCTCTGACACGATTCTGGCTGCGTCTATTGATCCATTGAGCAATTGGTTTATTCGATCTGATGCGCTTTCTACCGAGGTGGCGATTTCTTTCAGGGCTTCGCCAGTTTGATCAACCAGCGACACGCCGTTTTCTACATGACTTGCGCTTGTGTTGATGAGGTCCTCAATTTCGCGTACCGCGTCCGATGAGCGGGCGGCGAGGGCGCGCACTTCTGTGGCGACGACGGCAAATCCGCGCCCGGCCTCTCCGGCGCGCGCCGCTTCAACGCCCGCGTTCAGCGCCAGAAGATTGGTTTGGAATGAAATCCCCTCAATGACTTCGATGATTTTCCGTATGCCGTGAGACGATGTTTCAAGTTGCCCCATCGCGTCAACGGCTTCGCTCATGATGGTTGTTCCTGATGCTGCGCATTCACGAATGTCTCGCATCACTTGATCCGCAAGATTCGCCGACTGTTCTGCTTCGCGAAGTTTGGAGACCGCGCCTTTTGTCGCTGAAGCCGTTGCCTCTAATGTGCTCGCATTTTTCTCGGTGCGGACAGCAAGCTCTTGTGTGGCTGCGCTGAGTTCATTGCAATTTGAGTCAACAATGTCGCTTGCGTTCCGAATTGCATTGACAGCTTGAGACATGCTTTGAATGCAATTATCCAGGTCGTGTGCAATCTCTGCATAGATCCCGCGGTAGTTAGCTGTGGTCTCATAGGTCAGATCTCCCTCAGCGAGAGAAGAAAGAGCTGCGCGGATATCGGTTAATACTTCTCGTGTGCTGCGGCCCACTTGGTTCAGCCCGCTACATAGCTCTGCATAGATTCCGTCCTTGTCGTCCAGCGAAAGCTCATGCTCAAAATCACCATTTACCCATGATTGTACAAGGGCGCTGACCTCTTCGGCGGCACGTGCCTCCGCTTTGCTGCGCGCGGCAAGCTCATTTTTTTCGGCTTCGGCGCGTTGCTTTTCGGTTTCTTGGCGCTCGGCGATATCCTGTTGGCGTTGACGCTCTAACTGTTGCTCGCGTTCTTGCGCGGCTTTTTGCTCTTCTTCCATGGCGACATGTTCGAGGCCAGTGACGCGGAAGTTCTCTGCAGCGCGAGCAATGCGTCCGATTTCGTCTGCTCGAGAGGTGAACGGGATCGTGATATCAAAATTGCGCCCTGCGAGCGTGTCAATGACCTGAGCCAGTTTTGCGATTGGCGCACCGATCCAGCGGGCCGCGAAGACCGAGGCGCCTATTGCGGCGCATAGGCCGACCGACAGGACGATAATGGATAATGTTACCACCGCGCGGCCGCTGTTTTCAGCATGCTGGACAGACCTTGTCAGGCCTTGCATGGCTTCGGATTGCTTGGCCCGTGTGTTGGTGATGAAGCCTTTCAAGCTCTCGCGCATACGGGCGAGTTCGCGTTCTTTTGCGGTGTTCAACGCGCGGTAACGCGTTTCGGACGCCGTAAGGAGAGCATCGAAAGCTTTGGCGAGTTTGGGCGTGCGCCGTGATTGCATGCGGACAAATTGTGCTTCCGCTCGATCTGGCTTTGCGACGATTTTTTCGGCGACATGTTCGACCACATCGCCTTGCCTCTTAAGGACATCCGCAATGAGGTCGGCGAATTCTTCGTCTGGTGCAGGATAGGTAGCGGCCCACTGAGCAAGTGACGTTTGATTGGGGTCAAGCAAGAGGCCATCGAACACGCCAAAACGCACTGCATCACTGACTGATTTTTCATAACGCGCGATTTCGACCGCCATCCGGTATAGAAAATCCACGATGCTATATTCTTGATCGTCGAACATAAAGACATAATTTGAGGCCGCCCTATGTGCGTCTAGCGTAAGAGCTAGAGCCGCATGCAATTCGTTAAATTGCTCCTCTAATTCTGGGAATGACGCGACAGATGCGGCAAGCTCTTGTTCGAGTGTCGCAATAGACGCTTCGGCCGCTTCATCTGTCTGGCGTTGTGCTAAGTAGGCCACAACCGTGGTCTCTAATTGTGCCGCCGCCTCTGATAGCGCTGAGGCAGATGTTGCAACGGGCACATCAAGCTCGCGCGCGGCGCTAATCTCGGCTGTGATACCTCGGGCACCAAAAATGCCGACCGCTCCGATGAGCAGAGTGATCAGAACCACGGCGCCTGCCAGACATGACAGCATCAGCCAAAGAGAAGACAATATTCGCATGGTTCTGACCTTCGTAAATGCGTTAGTGAGTGATGTGTGAGAGGTGTTCGACAACCTCTGACAGCTCATCTTTGACCTGTTGCAGGTAATCTTTATCGCCCGATGCTTCGTATTCGCGCAGGGCAATGATGGCTGTTGCCGGGTGCAAAACGGCATCCATATGGCTAATCGCCGCCCCAAAATGATCAAGCGAATCAACGTCGATTCCGATCTCGCTCAGCGCTTCGCCGTCATGCCATTGTTCTTCAATCGTATCGAGATCCATTGCGACCATGGCATCGGCGTTATCGGCCACATAGTTCATAAGCGTCGCATGTTCCGTGCTTTCGGTGGCGTATTGTCGCGCGCCATCGACGCCGATTGCGATCAACTCTTCTTGCATTGCGACCAGTTCGGCGACATTGACGTTGCCACTGTCTACTTGAGCAATCGTTTGAGACACGATGGCCTTGTAACGATCTGTGTTCATTGCTGATGCTCCGGTCGCCAAGCAAACCGAGAGCGCGAGTACAGAACAATAAAAATGCTTCATCTGGGTTCTCCGCTGTTTCCCTGGCGCGAGCGTAACGCAAGAGTGTTAAGATATTGCTGAGGGGCGATACGATCTAAGGTTGTGCGTGAGGGCGTGAGGGTATCACTTTGTTTTCGATTAATATTTGGGTGTGGTGTGGTGCAGTCTTGCCGGAAATTGGTGCGATTGTTCATAGCGCGTGAGGGCTATGGCATTTTGAGCCGAATAATCGCGGCACTACCAGAAGTGTTAAAAAACTGTTAAGGTTCGTTGATAGGGAGGCCGGGCTGTCCATGCGGCCAGCGGAGAACTGCACCTTTGGGGGACTAAAATATGCTTTCAGCGGGCGATATTGCGCTTATTGGCCTTAAGGCCGACAATCCAGACGACTTTTCATTTGTGGCTTTGACCAACATCCCCGCTGGGGAAGAGATTCTCTTTACAGATAACGGCGTTCAGTCGGACGGCAATTTCCGCGATAACGAAGGCACTTTGCGCTGGATCGCGCCGGCGGAGGTCGCCGCAGGGAGCGTTATTTCGCTTATCGCGAATGCGGATCAATTCGAGGCTGTTTCGGGAGGCTTTGCCCTGTCCGCGAGCGGTGATCAGGTCATTGCATATCAGGATAATGCCGGTACGCCGAATTTCCTGTTTGCCTTGCATAGCAACGGTGCAGGCTTTGAAGGGGATGCAACATCTTCCAATACCTCAGCAGTGCCAACTGGTCTTGTGCTGGGTGACACGGCGGTTGCCATACCTGAGGCGGATAACATCACCTATAAAGGCCCGATTTTGGGCACAGCAGCGGTTCTGCGGGCTGCAATAGGCGATGCGAGCAATTGGGTTGCTGACAATAGCACCTATACTGCGCCGCCATCTCTCTTTCTTCTCGAGTCTGACGCGCCTGCTTTGCCTAATCTCCAGATCACTGAGATTTGGCCGGGTCAGAGTGGCGTGGGCGTCACGGAAGATTGGTTTGAGATCCAGAATGTCGGCGATGTTGCCTATGACGCCAGCATTCACGGTGTTCTTTATTATGATGACGAGTCTGCCGATCCAGAAGCCGCTGATCCCGTGGAGGGAATTGATACGCTTGCGCCGGGGGGCACAGCGATTGTTGTTGTCGGCGGCGCTGCTCAGGCTGCGGCATTCACGGCTGTTTGGGGCAGTGTGATTGATCTTGAAGGTGTCCAGATCGGCTATACCGATGGGGCAGGGCTTGGCGGCGGTGGTGACGCAGTGAACTTGTGGCTGGGCGATCCAACCGCAGAGGGCCGCTTGCTGGATTCCGAAGCCTATCCAGACACGGGTAGCAATAACGGTGCGTCTTACGATGTCGAGGCTGGTGCCTTTAGCGCCGAAGGTGTGAACGGCGCAGTGGCGAGCGATGTCACGGGCGGCGACAATGTGCCTGCGATTGGCTCTCCTGGAAATGGCGATGCGATTGAGGGGCCTGCGAGCGATTTCACGCTAGAGCTGTTCCACTTTGCCGATCAAGAGGCTGGTATTCCTGCGCTGGAAGATGCGCCGAATTTCTCAGCAGTTTTGAACGCGCTAAAGGCTCAGGATGTTGGGCTTGACGGCGTTGAGGATAATACGCTGATCCTGTCTTCCGGTGATGCGATTATTCCTGGCGTGTTCTTTGATGCATCCGAGGGCGTTTACGGGGATGCTGGGCGTGCAGATATCCTGATCCAGAATGAGCTGGGCGTTCAGGCCATCGCGCTTGGTAACCATGAATTTGACAAGGGCACGGCGGATCTTGCGGGCTTGATCGCAGCGGATGAGGGCTATGAGGGCGCATTGTTCCCCTACCTGTCCACCAATCTGGATGTGTCCACGGATGCCAATCTGGCACCTCTCGAAGTGGCGGGGGGGGGCTGCACCGCAAGCGAACTCTGTCACCTCATCCGTAGTGATCGAAACTGGCCCTACGGCTGAGAAGGTCGGGGTTGTGGGCGCAACGACGCCAACGCTGGATATCATTTCATCCCCCGGTGATGTGACCATCGCCCCCGGTGATTTTGATGGATCACCAAGCGCGGCGCAGCTGGATGCTTTGGCGGCAGAAATCCAAGCCGAGGTGGATGCGCTTTTGGCGGCAAACCCTGACATGGATAAGGTTGTGCTGTTGACGCATATGCAGCAGCTCAGCATTGACGAGGCGCTTATCCCGCGCCTGTCCGGTGTTGATATTCTTGTCGCGGGCGGTTCCAATACGCGCTTGTTTGACGAGAATGACGTTCCGCGCGACGGTGACAGCGATCAAGGTCAGTATCCGAAGTTCATCCAAGATGCGGATGGCAACACGACGGCGCTGGTCAACACCGATGGCAATTACAAATATGTCGGGCGTCTTGTCATTGATTTTGATGAGAACGGGCATGTGATTGCTGACAGCTATGACGAAACGGTTTCAGGTGCCTATGCCACAGATGCCGCTGGGATGGAGGCCGTTGGTGCCAATGGTCAGCAAGATCCTGACATCATTTCCATCGTGAATGCGCTGCGCGAAGAGATCGTTGCCAGCGAGAGCAATGTGTTCGGTGTGTCTGACGTTTATCTCAACGGTGTGCGCGGCTCTGTGCGCACGCAAGAGACCAACCTTGGCAACCTGACCGCAGATGCCAATCTTGCCGCAGCGCAAGCGGTAGATCCAACGGTTCTGGTTTCTTTGAAAAACGGTGGCGGTATTCGTGATGATATCGGCCAGGTGGTTGTGCCCACAGGCGGGTTTGATGAGGTCACGCTGCCAAATGAAGAGATCACGGATGCCGAGGGCAATGTGATCAAACCAGCGGGCGGGATTTCTGAGACGGATATCGCGAACTCGCTGCGCTTCAATAACGGGCTGACTGTGCTGACGCTGACCCGCGAAGAGTTGGTTGCCGTGCTTGAGCATAGCATCGCGGCCTCCTCGTCAGATGACACCAATACACAAGGCCGTTTCCCGCAGGTTTCAGGCATTCAGTTCAGCTTTGATCTGACCTTGGATCCGGGCAGCCGTATCGTGAGCGCGGCAATCACCGATGCGGATGGTACTGACATTGACGTGCTGGTGCAGGGCGGCGAGCTGCAAGGCGATGCCAACGCGGAGGTGCGCATGGTCACGCTTGGCTTCCTTGCTGGTGGCGGCGATGGCTATCCTTTCCCGGATCTGGCTGAGGCGCGTGTGAACGCAATTAGCCTAAAGCAACCCGACGAGGCAGAGCGCACAGGCGTTGCGACCTTTGCCCCCGATGGCAGCGAGCAAGACGTTTTGGCTGAATATCTGGCCGAGAATTTCGCGACAGTGGAAACGGCTTTTGGCGCTGACGATACCGGCCGGGATCTGGATGAGCGGCTGCAAAACTTGGCCTTCCGCGAAGACACGGTGATTGATGAGACAGACGGCGCCCCAGCCGAGTTCACCTATACCCAAAGCTTTGAAGAAGAAGCCACGGGTGGGCAATATACCGACACGGGCGATGCCGCTGTTGATCATGATCTGGTCAATAATGCGGGTGAAGCTGTGGTGGATTCTGAAGTGTCCAGCATTGCAGGGACTGCTCAGCTCGCCTTTGATGCAGTTTACGAAAACACCCGCAATGATGTGGGTCTCACCGATGGCGATTATGTTGGTGTTACGAGCTACACGGGCACAGTGGGCTCCTTCACCGATGGCGTGCAGGGCTATCAAATCTCCGACACTGACGGCAAAATGATCACCACCTTCGAGGCGGTTGATGCCTCTGGTGCTGGGGAAGTTGAGGTCTCGCTTGACGTCTTCGTGCAGGCCACTGGCTATGAGGATGGTGATATCATTGAGGTCGTGGCCGTGCTGGAAGGTGCTGAGGATATTGTTCTTTTCTCAGCCACGGGCGATGGTCTCGAAGAGCTTGCCGGGAGCTGGATTTCGCTCAAAGCGGTTGCTCCGGCTGAGGCCAGTTCGATCCAATTGGTTGTCTCAGCGGATGTGAATTCTAGCTCTGAAGCGGTCTATGTGGACAATATCAAGATCACCACAGATTTCACGCCAGACCTGAACCTGCCTGATCCCTTCGCAATCGAACTTTCTGTGCTGGATCGCGAAGAAATTGGCGCAGCGGAGATTGTGGATTTCGATCCAGCTACCGACCGGGCCTTTGTGACATCCGGGGCGGGTGTGAGCGTTGTTAATGCATTTGACCCTGCGAACCTGACGATCGAAACGCTGATCAATCCGATGGACAATGGGGCGAGCGCCAGCGACGTGACATCCGTAAGTGTGGGCAATGGCATCTTTGCGATGGCCGTGCCGGGCTCCGATCCATTGGCACCTGGAAGCGTTCAGTTCTATAATAGCGAAACGCTCGCCTTCCTGGGCCAAGTCACGGTCGGCGCATTGCCCGATATGCTGACTTTTGATGAGAGCGGCAGCTATCTGCTGGTCGCCAATGAGGCGCAATCTGCTGGGGAAGAAAATGAGCCGGATATTCTGCCAAACCCAGAAGGCTCCGTTTCAGTGATCGCGATCAATGCGGGCGATCTTTCGGCCTCAACCGTAACAACGCTTGGCTTTGACGATGCGTCTTTGACCGAGGCGGCGCTGCTGGAAAAAGGCGTTCGGATCAATCCAAATGCGCCGTCCGTGGCCGCAGATATCGAGCCCGAATATATCACCATTGATGGGACAACGGCTTATATCGCTTTGCAGGAAAACAATGCGGTTGCGGTGATCGAAGATATCACCAACCCGCAGGCCTTTACCATTGATACGGTTCTCGCTCTGGGCACCAAGGATCATAGCCTGGAAGAAAACGCGCTTGATCCGTCCAACCGCGATGATGGCATCAATATCGACACTTACGACGTCAACGGCATGTATATGCCCGACGGCATGGCCTCCTACACGGTTGGCGGCAATAAGTACTTTGTCACGGCCAATGAGGGCGATGGGCGCGATGTGGATGAGAGCCGCGGCGCGGATCTGGTGGATGGTGATCTGTCCAACGGTGAAGTCGATGCCGGGATTGGCGCAGAGCTTCTGGCGCAGCTGGCCGATGATGCGGTTCTGGGACGGTTGAAATTCTCCAATGTGGATGGCGATACGGACGGTGACGGCGATATCGACGTGCTGCATAGCTTTGGGGCGCGTTCCTTCACCATCTTTGACGAAAACGGCAATGTGGTCTTTGATAGCGGCGATGATTTCGCGCGTGTCACAGCCGCTGAAATCCCTGAGGCGTTCAACTCCAACGGCGCGGCAGATAGCTTTGACAGCCGCTCTGATGACAAGGGTGTGGAGCCAGAAGCCGTGGTTATCGGCGAGGTCGAGGGGCGCAGCTTTGCCTTTATCGGGCTAGAGCGGGCAGGGGGCGTTATGGTCTATGACGTGTCCGATCCTGCAAATTCCGAGTATATCGACTATATCCGCACCGATGGCGATATTGGTCCAGAAGGGTTGAAATTCATCTCCGCTGAGGACAGCCCAACGGGGGATGCGCTTTTGGCCGTGACCTCAGAGATTTCGGGCACTCTCACCTTCTACAATATCGACGTCGCCCAGGATGTTACTCTGATTTCAGAGGTCCAAGGGGATGGTGATGCCAGCGCGATGGTTGGTGAAACCGTGACCGTTCAGGCCATTGTCACAGCCGATTTCCAGAATGGCGGGTTGAGCAACGGATCGCTCGGTGGTTTCTTCGTGCAAGAAGAGATGATCGACTATGACGGCTCAGATCTCACCTCCGAAGGGATCTTCATCGCTGATGGTGATGCGCCTTTGGTTGATGTGAATATTGGCGATCTGGTCACTGTGACGGGCACTGTGGTCGAAAGCTATGGCCGCACTCAGATCAACGCGGAGTTGGTGGAGATCTCTGAGGTCGAGGTTGCGCTGCCTGATGCGGTTTCAGTTGATTTTGGCCTGCACATGCCGCCAAATCTCGAAGCTGTCGAAGGTATGCTGACCACAATCGACGAGATGGTCATCACTGAGATGTATAATCTTGATCGCTACGGTGAGGTTCGTGTTGCGGATCAGCGCTTTGATCAGTTCACGCAGAATTATACACCAGATGTGGAAGGCTATGCGGCCTGGGTGGATATGGTGGGCAGCCGGTCTATCGTGCTGGACGATGGTCGCTCTAGCCAGAACGATGCCGATATCCGCATCCCTGACGGCGGTGATGGGCTCCTGACTGTCGCGGATAGTTTCCGCATGGGCGATACCCTGACCAATATCACCGGTGTGATGGATTATGGCTTTGACGAATACCGCATTCAGGCCCCTGTTGCGGAGCACAGCCAAACCAACCCACGTCCTGAAAGCCCGGAAGATATTGGTGGCAACTTCAAGGTCGCAAGCCTTAACGTGCTGAACTACTTCACCACGCTGAATGCAGATGGCGCGCTTACGAGCGTTGGCCAAAGTCCGCGCGGTGCCAATACCGAGGAAGAGTTGGCGCGTCAGACCAGCAAGATCGTCAACGCCATTGTCGAGATGGATGTGGATGTTCTTGGCCTGATCGAGATCGAGAACCATGTGAGCTCTGCACCGCTGGCCGAGCTGACTGCGGCGGTGAATGCTGCGCTTGGCTCTGAGGTCTATGGTTTCATCAATACCGGTCAGGTGGGCGATGATGCGATCACCAATGCGATCATGTATAAGCTGGAAACAGCCAAACCGGTCGGAACGCTTGATATCCTTGACAGTGACGCCTTTCTCGATCCGCTGGATAGCCCGCGCGATGCTTTGAACCGCCCAGCGGTCAACCAGAGCTTTGAGCATATCCAGACCGGCGAAGTTCTCACGGTTTCTGTCAACCATCTGAAATCCAAGGGCTCGCTCTCGGGTGTTGCGGCGGATGAGGATCAAAATGACGGGCAGGGCAATAATAACGCCACCCGGACAGAGGCGGCCAATGTACTGGCAGCGCATCTGGAAACCGATCCAACCGGCGCGGGGGACGGGGATTACCTGATCATCGGGGATTTGAACTCCTATGCGATGGAAGATCCGATCACCGCGCTTATCGATGCGGGCTATTGCGACATTGCTTGCTTGGCGCTTCCAGAGGATATGCCGTCCTATACCTATGTCTTTGATGGCCAGACAGGGACGCTGGATTACATCATGGGTAAGGGGGATATCCTTGACGATGTAGCCGGGGTGACGCAATGGCACATCAACTCAGATGAGGCCGATGCGGTGGATTACCAGACGGAAATCCGCAGCAATGATGGCGGCACGCTTTATGGAACCCGTGATGCGTCGATCTTTGATGCTGACAGCGCGGCGCGCAACTCTGACCATGACCCGGTGATTGTCTCCTTTGACTTTGCACCAGAGCCGAATGTGATCACAGGCCTTGAAAGCAATGACCGGATCGTTGGGACCGATAGCGCGGATCGTATTGTCAGCGGCGCTGGCCGGTATGACCGCATAGAAGGCGGCGGCGGGGCGGATGAATTCGTCTTTGGCGCAGAGACTAGCAATGGCACACGAGAGCAGGATCTGGTCACTGATTTCAATGCCGCAGAAGATGTCATCGTTCTGGAAGGTGGCGTCGAGATTACATCCATGCGCGATGTGTCATTTGGTGTGCGCATCACATTGGGTGATGACAATGACGTACTCACTCTACGTGGAGATGTAACAAGTGACAGCTTGGTTATTTGGACTGATGACGGGTTATTGGTCTGATCAAATTTGGGAAGGAAAAAAACATGTTGAATAAACTCACCACACTTATGGGCGCGGCTGCTCTCTCTGTCATGGGCTCTATGGGCTCTATGGGCGCTGCGGCGTCACTTGACCTCAAGGCGGATAACCCAACCCTGATAAGCGACAGCTTTTTACTCGACGTTATTGATAATGGCGGTGGTGACTTTGTGTTCACTGGGACGGCCGATTTCGATGCAGCATCTGGCATCACACCAGATGGCGCGGCGAACATATTTTTCGAAGGGGGGATTTTTATTAGCGGACCCGATGCTGTCATTTCCACTTTCGGCACGCTTGACGTCTCAGATGATTTCGGTTCAATCGCTGAGGGAGCGCTGAGCGGTTTTGGGTACACCGATACAAGCCTTGAGTTTTTGTTCGATGTGACCGGTGGCGATTATAGCGATGAATTTGGGCCGCTAGCTCTTGTTGAGTTTATGCTCGCGCCGGGCAGTACAGCGACATTTCTATCGGGGCTGAACGATGGTGATGTTCTGGCCGGCACTTTGACCGTGAGTGGCAGTGTTGCGCCGATCCCGCTGCCTGCGGGCCTGCCATTGCTTGCGGCTGGGCTTGCCGGTTTTGCATTCATGCGTCGCCAGCAAAAAGCATAATACGCGCTATCAAAACACAGATCAGGCCGCGCCAGTGACATCCGGCGCGGCCTGATTTTTTTGGTTTGTTCTTGCGGTGAGAATGTCGCGGCTTGAGCGATTTGCGCGCAGGCTAGAGTCGAAAACGACCCTGATGTGACATTAAGAGCGATTCTCTGAAAGATGCACACGCGCCCAATTTACCTAAGGCGTTCCAAGGGCTTAGCGGCGCTTCTTAGCCAATCAGTTGAAGATGGTGGAGCATAGCGGGATCGAACCGCTGACCTCCTGCATGCCATGCAGGCGCTCTCCCAGCTGAGCTAATGCCCCATCTCGTTTGGCACTGATATGCGCAGTCTCTCCTGGGTTCAAGAGCGATTCTGCGCCTGAATGAGATTTTTAGCTCTCATCCTCTTCTGCGGCCACATCGGCGATCTCGTCGAGGGAGACGTTGTCATCATCATCCTCGTCAAGCAGATCATCATCCAGATCTACATCGACATCATCGTCATCCAGCACCACATCATCCTCGGCCTCATCGGCTTTGGCTTTGGTTGTTGCGGCATCTTCCGCATCGGCGGCAATCATACGGGATTTACCTGTATCGAGCTCAACCACTTCGCCGGTATAGGGCGAGACGATCGGGTCCGCATTCAGGTCATAAAACCGTTTGCCAGTGGTTGGGCAGACACGCTTTGTGCCCCATTCTTCTTTGGGCATGGAAAATCCCTCTTGCACTTTTCTGCTAGGCTATCGACGATTTGGGCCAAGTGCCATAGCTGCGTGCATAAGTCAAAGCTTATTGCGGGGCTTATTGCGGGGCTTATTGCGGGGGTGAGAGTGAAGACATTGACTTTAAAAGGGGATCCGGCCATCGACTTGGTGTTTCGCCGCTCAGCGCAGGCGCGGCGCATGACGTTGCGTATCTCGCAGCTGGATGGGCGCGTGACCTTGACTGTGCCCCGCCGCGTGACCCAGCGCGATGCTTTGGCCTTTGCGCGCACCAAAGAGGATTGGATCCGTGCCCGATTGGGCAACTATGCCCCCCCGCGCTTGCTGAATTTCGGGGATCATGTGCCGGTGCTTGGGGAGATGAAGCAAATCCTGCCGGGCGGAAAACGCGGCGTGGCTCTGAGTGAGGAGGGCCTGCATGTGGCGGGAGAGCCCGAGCAGGTGGGGCGCAAGCTGCAGGCGTGGCTCAAGCACTTGGCGCGCTCAGAGTTGGTCTATGCTTCGGATCGCTATGCGGATGCCCTGGGTTGCAGCTATTCGAAAATCACCCTGAGAGATACGCGTTCGCGCTGGGGCTCGTGCTCCTCGCGCGGGGCGCTCATGTATTCTTGGCGCTTGATCATGGCACCGCCCGAAGTGCTGAGCTATGTGGCAGCCCATGAGGTGGCGCATCTCAAAGAGCTCAATCACAGCCCGGCTTTTTGGCAGCTGGTTTCGCAGATCTATGGAGATTACCAAGAGCAAACCACATGGCTGCGCAGCAATGGGGCGGGGCTGCATAAATACCGCTTTACGGAGCGACTTTGATTATTGACTGCTATTGACGGGGGGCAGATTTGTGATCACATCAGCCCATGGCAAAGAAACCCGAAACCTCCGCCCTTGCGAACGCCGCCCATGATCAAGTCTACCGCAAATTGCGGCAGCAAATCCTCTATGGGGAGTTGCTGCCGGGCCAAGCGGTGACTTTACGTGGAATTGCCAAAGAGTTTGGCGTCTCAATGACCCCCGCGCGTGAAGCGGTGCGGCGCTTGGCAGCGGAAGGGGCGCTCTCGCTTTCGGCCTCGGGCCGGGTTGCAACGCCGGAATTGTCCAATGATCGCATTGAGGAGCTTGCGGCGCTTCGGGCTTTGATCGAGGTCGAACTGGCTTCACGCGCATTGCCCCGCGCCCATGTGGCCTTGGTCGAGCGGCTAGAGAGTATCAATGGTGAAGTGGCAGATGCCGTGATGCATCGCGATGCGGTACGCTATATCAAGGCGAATTTGGAATTTCACCGAACGCTTTACCTGCGCGCACAGGCCCCGGCGATGTTGGCGATGGCGGAAACCGTGTGGCTGCAGATGGGCCCAACCATGCGCAGCTTATATGGCAAGCTTGGGCGCACGCAGCCGCCTCAGTACCATCGCCATATCCTTGCAGCGCTTCGTGCCGGAGATGAGCCGGGCCTGCGCCTCGCGGTTCGCTCAGATGTCACGCGCGGCTTGCGCATGCTTGCCACCTAGCGGTGTGGTTCTGCCGCTTGGTTGATTTAGAATCAACCTTTGCGCGACTCGCTTGTGTGAGAATCTCGCTATGCGGGGGGATCTCCTGAGACGATTGATCCCAGTTCAGGTTGGAAAACATCGGGTTCCCAAAATTATTTTCCGATGCCCGCGCGGGTGCCCCGCCAAGACTGAGTCTGTGGATGAAATTTTTCCAATTTTCTTAAAATTCGCACAAAAGGCTTTGTTTGGTGGAAGATGCACAGTGGGCCGTTTTGTTAGCAAATGTTAAGTGGTTCTTAATGTGGCGCGATGGGCGGCTGGCGTGGTCCTTTGATCACTTCCGTCAAGCCATTTTTGACAAAAAAAATCCGTTGACGCCCCCCCGCCTTATACGGCAATTGGTGTCTCCAAGGCAGCAATGACACAAGATGTAGTGGTTTCACACAAGGCGCGCTGCTAGGCAAAATAGAGTAAAATGTTAGGGGTTTTGGAGAGGTGCTCTGCGCCTTTTCGTCAAGGTTTACCGTTTGAAACGTCCGACCGCAGCGACTGTGTTGCGGGCAATGCAAAAGGGGCAAAAATGAGAATCGAGCGCAGGTTTACCAAAGCCGGATCAGATGCATACGCGGATCTCGACTTCATCACAACTCAGTCGGAAATCCGCAACCCAGATGGCACAACAGTGTTTCATTTGAGCGGGGTAGAGGTGCCTGAAAGCTGGAGCCAAGTGGCCAGTGACGTGATTGCGCAAAAATATTTTCGCAAAGCCGGTGTGCCGAGCAAACTGAAGCCTGTGAAAGAGGATGGGGTGCCTGAATTCCTGTGGCGCTCAGTGCCTGCCAAGGGGGCTGAATTTGGCGGCGAGACCTCTTCGAAGCAGGTGTTTGACCGTCTTGCTGGCGCTTGGACCTATTGGGGCTGGAAGGGCGGCTATTTCTCGTCTGAAGAGGATGCGCGCGCCTATTTCGATGAGATGCGCTATATGCTCGCCACCCAGCGCGCCGCGCCCAATTCGCCGCAATGGTTCAATACTGGCTTGCATTGGGCCTATGGCATCGACGGCCCGGCGCAAGGGCATTACTATGTGGATTACAAAACCGGCGAGCTGACCAAATCCGCCTCTTCTTACGAGCACCCTCAGCCCCATGCCTGCTTTATCCAGGGCGTGGCCGATGATCTGGTGAATGAGGGCGGCATCATGGATCTGTGGGTGCGTGAGGCGCGGCTGTTCAAATATGGCTCTGGCACCGGTACGAATTTCTCTTCCTTGCGCAGCGAGGGCGAGGGACTCTCTGGGGGCGGTAAATCCTCCGGTCTGATGGGCTTTTTGAAAATTGGGGACCGTGCGGCAGGCGCGATCAAATCGGGGGGCACCACCCGGCGCGCGGCTAAGATGGTGATCGTCGATGCAGATCACCCCGATATCGAAGAATTCATCGAATGGAAGGTGATTGAAGAGCAGAAAGTCGCCTCAATCGTTGCGGGCTCTAAGATGCATGAGCAAAAGCTCAACGCGATCTTTGCGGCGATCAAAGCTTGGGACGGGGCGAGCGAGGATGCTTATGATCCCAAAACCAATGCTCAGCTGAAAGACGCGGTGCGCGATGCCAAGAAAGTCGCAATCCCCGAGACATATATCAAGCGCGTGCTGGATTATGCGCGCCAAGGGCATGACTCAATCGAGTTCCCCACCTATGATACAGATTGGGATTCAGAAGCCTATAGCTCGGTCTCCGGACAAAATTCTAATAACAGTATCCGGGTGACCAATGCGTTCCTCCACGCGGTTGAGAAAGACGCAGATTGGGAGCTGACCAATCGCGTGGATGGCAAGGTTGCAAAGGTCGTCAAGGCGCGCGATCTCTGGGACAAGGTCGGTCATGCTGCCTGGGCCTGCGCCGATCCTGGCATTCAATATCATGACACGGTGAATGAATGGCATACCTGCCCCAGCGATGGGCCGATCCGGGGCTCTAACCCTTGCTCGGAATATATGTTTCTGGACAATACCGCCTGCAATCTGGCTTCGATGAACCTGCTGACCTTCCTCAAAGATGGCGATTTCCAGGTCGAAGACTATATGCATGCGGCGCGGCTCTGGACCGTGGCGCTGGAAATCTCTGTGACCATGGCGCAGTTCCCCTCCAAAGAAATCGCTGAGCTGTCTTATGAGTTCCGCACGCTTGGCCTGGGATATGCCAATATTGGCGGGCTGTTGATGAATATGGGCCATAGCTACGATAGCGACGAGGGGCGTGCCCTGTGCGGGGCTCTCACCGCGATCATGACCGGCGTGGCCTATGCAACCTCTGCGGAGATGGCCGCCGAGCTTGGCCCCTTTAAGGGATATGCCAGAAACGCCGATCATATGCTGCGCGTGATGCGCAATCACCGCACCGCAGCCCTTGGCAAAAGCGTGGGATATGAAGATCTTACGGTCAAGCCCGTGCCGCTGGATCACGACAATTGCCCCGATGCGCGCCTGATTGATACCGCAATCGCCGTCTGGGATGAGGCGGTGAGCCTTGGGCAAAAACACGGCTATCGCAACGCGCAATCCACCGTGATTGCCCCCACTGGCACCATTGGCCTGGTGATGGATTGTGACACCACCGGGATCGAGCCCGACTTTGCCCTGGTGAAGTTCAAAAAGCTTGCAGGGGGTGGGTATTTCAAGATCATCAACCGCTCGGTCCCTGCCGCACTTGAAAAGCTGGGCTATTCCTCGGCGCAGATCGAAGAGATCGTCTCCTATGCGGTCGGCCATGGCTCTATCGGCAATGCGCCTGCCATTAACCACACCACGCTGGCAGGGCATGGGTTTGGACCCAATGAGCTCACCAAGGTCGAGGCGGCGATGGAAAGCGCCTTTGATATCCGGTTCGTCTTTAACCAATGGACCCTGGGCGAAGAGTTCTGCACCAATGTGCTGGGCATCCCGAGCGAAAAGTTGAACGATCCCACCTTTGATCTGCTGCGTCATTTGGGCTTTTCCAAAGCGGATATCGAGGCGGCTAATGATCATGTCTGCGGAACCATGACACTGGAAGGGGCGCCGCATCTGGACCCAAAACACTACCCGATCTTTGACTGCGCCAATGCGTGCGGCAAAAAGGGGCAGCGTTACTTGAGCTGGGAAAGCCACATCACCATGATGGCGGCGGCGCAAAGCTTTATCTCTGGCGCGATCTCCAAGACCATCAATATGCCCAATGATGCCACGATCGAGGATTGCCAAAAGGCCTATGAGCTCTCTTGGTCCCTTGGGGTGAAAGCAAACGCGCTCTATCGTGATGGCTCAAAGCTCAGCCAGCCTCTTGCCTCTGCCTTGGTTGAAGATGATGAGGAAGCCGCCGAAACCCTTGAAAGCGGCACGCCGCAAGAAAAAGCAGCTGTGCTGGCGGAAAAGGTCATCGAAAAAATCGTGGTGAAAGAGATCGTGAAATCGCACCGCGAAAAGATGCCAGAGCGGCGCAAAGGCTATACGCAAAAGGCGATTATCGGCGGGCATAAGGTCTATCTGCGCACCGGTGAATATCGCGATGGTAAGCTTGGCGAGATCTTTATTGATATGCATAAAGAGGGCGCGGGCTTTCGGGCGATGATGAATAATTTCGCCATCGCGGTCTCGGTGGGTCTGCAATATGGGGTGCCGCTGGAGGAGTTCGTGGATGCCTTCACCTTCACCAAATTTGAGCCCGCGGGCATGGTGCAAGGCAATGACAGCATCAAGAATGCCACCTCGATCCTGGATTATATCTTCCGCGAACTGGCTGTGTCTTACTTGGATCGCACCGATCTGGCGCATGTGAAACCCGAAGGCGAGAGCTTTGATACGATTGGCCTTGGGGTGGTTGAAGAGAGCGTGGGCAATCTGACCGAGATCTCCGAAAGCGCCGCCAATAAATCGCTAGAGGTGCTCAAATCCATCAGCTCCACCGGCTATCTGCGCAAGCGTCTGCCCCAAGAGCTGGTGGTGCTGCAAGGGGGCATGGAGGTCACCGCTTTTGCCGAAGCCGGTGCCGAGTTCACAGCCGCGCCCGCCGCGGTCGGGGGCAGCGCAATGGGCAGCAATATCAAGCCGGTAACGCCCAAAATGAACGCCGCGACCAAAGCAAAAATGCAAGGCTATGAGGGCGAAGCCTGCGGCGAATGCGGCAATTACACATTGGTGCGCAACGGCACCTGCATGAAATGCAACACCTGCGGCGCCACGTCGGGCTGTAGTTAATGGAGGGAACCTATGCCAACGAGGTATGAAAAGCGCACGGATTTTCTTTGGATAGTTCAGATGATCATGATGCAATACAAAGATAAAATAGTGGGTTGGTCAGGAGTGTCAGGCGATGCTGTGGCGGCGAGCCACAGGATTCCAAACCAAATGTCAGCACGAGAGGCTGCATTGAGTTTCTGCGCAACATTCGTTGAAGGCTTCAGTGGAGAAGAAAGGGCGCCGGTGCCGAACTGGTGCGCGGCGCTTGATGACCCAACATATAAGTAATAGCAAAACAGTTTAGGACTGCACCCGCATGAAATGCAACACCTGCGGCGCCACGTCGGGCTGTAGTTAAAAAAATCGCCCCCACAAGGGTGTAGGGACCTCGGAATGGGAGCCTGGCAGCGACATTCCGAGGGTCCCGACGAAACGGGCTGGCACGGCACATATGTGGCCTGCCCAGCTTTACACGGGGCGGGTGCGCTCGCCCCTGACGACACTCAGGCCGCAGGCAATATAACTTCCGAGCGGTTAACATAAAGTGAGCTTGAGTGGCGAAACTTGTGCCGGGGGCCCGTCCCCCGGTTTTTTCTTTCCAATTTTAGCATCTGGGCGCGTTTTGCCCGTCCCAAAGCCGCATTCTGGCCGCAGTTTCTATGGATATTTGCCTTGAAAAGCGCAGGAGGACGGACATGGAAAACTCAAGCGAAATGGTCGATGAGGATATCGAAATGGCGGATATCGCCCGAGGCCGCCGGATCACAGCCGTTGCGGCCAGCGATCTACAACTCACCCAGCGCCGCTCTGAGCGCCCCGCGAAAAAATCCAATAAAGACACATTTATCCAGCGCCTCTACCGGGCCAACCATATTCCCGGCGCGACCCAAGAATAGCCCACAAGAATAGCCCATCCGAAATCGCGCCCCCCTTCATTTGGCCAGTAAATACCTTGCGGGGGTGTGGGGGTGCAAAACCCCCACGGTGCGGGCATTCCCGCTTTTCCTGCAGTTTGGGATAACAGCGCAAATCTTGCCAAAATCAACTGAGTATTAAGAGAACATGCGTAGAACGGATCCTATCGAAAGGGTCTTTTATGCTGCGTGTCCTCAGTCTGCTATTGCCTGCTTTGATCCCGTCTTGGCGGTTCTTCAAAGAGGTGGGGCCAAGCCCACGGATTGAGCTGCGCGGGGCAGGCGGGATTTGGCAGGATCTGACGCCCCGTACCGGCCAGCGCTCTTTTGCGCAGGTTTTGCTGCACTTGCTCTGGAACCCAGTTTGGAATGAATATCTCTATCTCGTCACCTGTTCAGAGCGGCTCGCTGCCGATCCCTCTCCCGAAGCGCAGGCCGCCTTTATTGCCCGCGCACTTGCGTTTTCGGACGTAAAATCAGGCTCTTGGGTCGAGCTGCGCCTGCGCTTTGTTGAGCCCGGCAGCCAGGGCGCGGGCCAAGCCATCCTATTTGAAACCATGGCGCAAGTCCCATGAGTTTTGAGACTGCCCTGCGCCTGTGTGAAATCCTGCTGGCCGCAGCCCTGATCCAGCGCAATTTAGAGCATCTGGCGCGCAAAGAGCTCTGGCCGCATCTGGCACTTATGCTTGGCGCGGTTCTGCTTTTGATGGATCTGGCCGCGCCCCTCGCTCTGCTTTTGCTGTTTGCTGGGCATATCTGGCATCTGCACGCCTATAACGGCCCCTATAATGGCGGCTCTGACAAGATGCTTGTGCTGGTGACAACCTGCCTGTGCCTCGCCCATTGGCTGCCGGGGCAGGGGGCGCAAGAGCTGGCGCTGGCCTATCTCGCGGTGCAACTCGTCCTATCTTATGTCGTCTCGGGCTGGATCAAGGTCAAAAATGCGCAATGGCGCAGCGGCCAAGCCCTGGCTGAGGTGTTCAGCCACTCAATCTACCCGCGATCAAGGCGCGTGCAAAACCTACATAAACGCCCCAAATTGGTGTTCTGGGGCGCGTGGTCTGTGATGCTGCTTGAGCTGATTTTCCCCCTAACCCTATTCTGGCATGGGGCGCTCTTTGTGGCGCTGGCCCTGGCATTTTGCTTTCACATGGCCAACGCAATTCTCTTTGGACTCAACCGCTTTGTCTGGGCCTGGGTCAGCGCCTATCCGGCCCTGATTTGGTTCCAATCTCGCCTATTAACGCTGTGATCGGGCCATGAAAGCAAGGCGTTCAAAGAGATGCACATCTTGCTCATTCTTGAGCAGCGCCCCATGCAGTTTCGGCAAGGCATTCGCCCCATCCCGTTTCAAATCCGCCGGGCTCAAATCCTCGGCCAAAAGCAGTTTCAGCCAATCCAGCACCTCTGAGGTCGAGGGCTTTTTCTTCAGTCCCGCTTGGGCGCGAATTTCGAAAAACTGTGTCAAAGCGGTGGTGAGCAGATCCTGCTTAATACCGGGGTGATGCACTTCGACAATCTGTTTCATCGTCTCCATATCGGGAAATTGAATATAATGAAAAAAGCAGCGGCGCAAAAACGCATCGGGCAGCTCTTTTTCATTATTAGAGGTAATAATCACCACCGGGCGCTGCTTGGCGCGGATCATCTCGCCGGTCTCGTAGACAAAGAACTCCATCTTATCAAGCTCTTGCAGCAGGTCATTGGGGAACTCAATATCGGCCTTGTCGATCTCATCAATCAGCAAAACCAGCTTTTCATCGGCGTCAAACGCGTCCCAAAGCTTGCCCTTTTTGATATAATTGCGCACATCATGCACCCGATCTTCGCCCAGCTGGCTGTCGCGCAACCGGCTGACCGCATCATATTCATAAAGCCCTTGCTGGGCGCGTGTCGTGGATTTGATATTCCATTCGATCATGCGCAGCCCCAGACCCTTTGAAACTTGCCGCGCCAGCTCGGTTTTGCCCGTGCCAGGCTCGCCTTTCACCAAGAGCGGGCGTTCCAGCGTGACCGCCGCATTCACAGCGATCTTGAGATCATCGGTGGCAACGTAATTTTCTGTCCCTGTGAATTTCATGCGCAAAGCATCCTTATTTTACCATAAGCCGAAGTGTTGCTGGCTTTTTGTCAGACTGGGCCGGGAATGTGTAGTGACAAACATTTCACGCACTGTTAGAGCCTGCGCGTAAGGTGCAAGCAGGTCACGGATTTATGGGTGCAAAAGGTGCTGATATGAATAAGAAAGTTTTCTTATCGGACGATTACCGTCCCGCCGAAGATGAGCCGTTTATGAATGATCGGCAGATCGAATATTTTCGCCGCAAGTTATCCACCTGGAAAGACGAGATTTTAGAAGGTAGCCGGGATACGATCGAAACCTTGCAGGGCAATACGCGCAATATCCCCGATGTGGCAGATCGCGCCAGTGAAGAGACGGACCGCTCGCTTGAGCTGCGCACGCGGGATCGTCAGCGCAAGCTGGTCGCCAAGATTGACGCGGCGCTGCGCCGGATTGATGAGGGCGAATATGGCTATTGCATTGTGACGGGCGATCCGATTTCGCTCAAACGCCTGGATGCGCGCCCAATCGCGACCATGAGCCTTGAGGCGCAAGAGCGTCATGAGCGCCGTGAAAAGGTGCATCGCGACGACTAAACTGACATCCGGGCAGCACAAAACGCCCCGCGTGGCTCAATTCCACCGGAGTTTCGCATATATAAAGGAAGATTAGCATTCGGACAGGGAACGGGCCCGTCAGACTTCGATGATCACCGCGTGTCAATAGCGGAGAAACAGCGTTTGCTCATCATTTTCCTATCCGCGCCATCGTGACGAAAGAGAACTTAGCCAGGCTCCACATGCCCATGCTCCAGCCACATTGACAGCGCGCGTCTTAGAAGCTTCGTGCGAGGAGTTCTACGCGGGATTGGTTAAGATTGCGTAAGACCACCGTGCGCTGGCTCGGGGGAAATTTTCGCAAGACAGGCGTAGATTTACTGGGGTTCGCGCCACGAATCTTCTAAAGAAAGGCATGGATCTTTCGAACTCTTCTATTGCGATCATTGGCGGCGGGCTGGGCGGAATGGCAGCGGCGGCGGCATGGGCGCAGCACGGTGCCAAGGTCGATCTTTATGAACAAGCTGAGGCCTTTGCCGAGGTCGGGGCCGGTTTGCAAATCAGCTGGAACGGGCAACAGGTGCTCAAAGCGCTTGGCGTTGATATCGACGCGCTGCGCGCCTTGGCCGGGATCTCTCAGGGCACGGTGATGCGCGATGGGTTTTCCGGGCGAAAAGTGGCGCGCGTGCCATCCCCCAAAGGCGGGCCGACCTGGTATCTGCATCGCGCCGATCTTTTGGCGACCCTGGTGCAAACGGCAACAAAAGCAGGCGTGCGTTTCCATATGGGGCATCCCTGCTTGCCGGGCGCTGTCAGCGCGGATCTGATTATTGCGGCGGATGGGATGAAATCCATTTGGCGCTCAGAAATTGACGGGCCGGTGCATCCCAGCTTTACCGGCCATGTGGCTTGGCGCGCCCTTGTGCCCAATCGCTTTGGCTTTGACAGTGCTGAGTTGACCATGGGGCCGCGCGCCCATCTTGTGGCTTATCCTGTGCGGGGCGGGGCGTTGCTTAATCTTGTTGCGATTGAAGAGCGCCAGGGCTGGGAGGCTGAGAGCTGGTCACAGAAGGGCGATCCCGAAGAGTTTAAGCGCCGATTCGCCAATTTTCGCGGGCCAACGCGTGTTGCTATTCAACAGGTGGATGCCGTGCATACATGGGCACTGCATGCGCGCCCCGTGGCGCAAAATTGGGTGAACGGCACTGCGGTATTGCTGGGAGATGCAGCCCACCCGACGCTGCCCTTTATGGCACAAGGGGCCTGTTTGGCGCTGGAAGATGCTTGGGTGCTGACCGCCTGCGTTTCTGCCTGTGATACGCTTGAGCAGGGGCTTGCGCGATACCAAATGCTGCGGCAGCCGCGCGCGCGCCGGGTGGTTGATCTGGCTTGGAATAATGGCTGGCGCTTTCATATGCCGCGCCCATTTGCCTGGGGCGCGCATGCCGTTCTTGCGCTTGGGGCAGGGTCCTTGGCGCGTCGACTTGAATGGGTTTACGCCTATGACGCCACAAAAGCGCTTTAATTTGCGCGCAGCGCTTTGATCCAGAAAAACGCAAAGCCAAGTGAGAGGATCAAATTCCAATTGGCCATTGTTAGCCCAAGGAAAAAGGGCGTGAGCGTGTCGCATAATACCAGGTTTTCGGCGGGCAATGCGCCGGGCACCAAATGTGCGGCGCTTAGGCTGCCAAGATCGTCCCCGGCTGCGCTGCAAGAGGCCGGACCGGGCCACCATGTGCGCTCTACCCCCGTGTGATAGGCGGCAATTCCCGCGGTGGTCAGGGCCGCAAGGGCGCCAAAGGCTATGCTGCCTGCTTGAACCCGCCCGGATGATGCCAGCGCCAGGGCGCCGAATATGACAGCCGCCCCATGGGGCCAGCGTTGCCAAAGACACATTTCGCAAGGTGCCCAACCGAAATGCTGAAAGACAAAAGCGGCCAAAAGAGCAGCGAAAGAGCCCCCGGCGGCGGCAAAAATGTAGGTTCTTGCGCTGATCATAGATAGGCCACCGCAGCAAACCCAGCAAAGAGCACCAAAACAAAGAGCACAAACATGAGGCCCAAACGCTTTTCGATAAAGTCGCGGATCGGCTCGCCATATTTCCACAGCAAGCCCGCAACGATAAAGAAGCGAAGGCCCCGCGCCAAAATAGAGGTCGCAATAAAGGTGACAAGGGGCATGCCGGTCCAACCGGACATGATGGTGATGATTTTATAGGGAAATGGGGTGATCCCTGCGGTCAGCACGGCCCAGAAGCCAAAATCATTGAACCGTTCGTTAAACCGAGCCTCGGCATCTGATTTGCCCAGCATCTCGAAAATCCAAACGCCAATCGTATCATAGGCAAAGGCCCCAATCGCATAGCCCAAAAGCCCGCCCAGAACCGAGGCAATCAGCGCGGTTCCGGCAATGATCCACGCCCGGTGCGGCGCCGCCAAGATCATCGGGATCATCAAAACATCGGGCGGAATCGGGAAAACGGAACTCTCAATAAAGGCAATGACCGCAAGCACCCAAAGCGCGCGCGGGTGGTCTACCAAAGAGAGCGTCCAATCATAAAGTCTTTGTATCATGGCGCTCTCAGAGCATGGGCTTTGCTTCGGGTCAAGCGCTCTTTATTTTGCGCAAAACGGGGATGGCGGGGTTGAACTTTGCACTGGACCTTTGAGTTTATGCGCGATAGATGAGCGAGAGTGCCCAAGTGGCGGAATGGTAGACGCAGGGGATTCAAAATCCCCCGCCTTTGCGGGCGTGCCGGTTCGAGTCCGGCCTTGGGTACCAATGAAATCAAGAGATTTTCTTGACTTCATTTCCGCGCAGTTCGTTCCGGTTGTCGGTGGCTTCTAGGTGGCGTTTCACATATTCGCAGAAATCGGTTTGGGTGAGCGGTTTTGAAAAATAATATCCCTGGGCTTCACTCACGCCTTTTTCTCTTAGGCTTATCAAATGCGCTTCCAACTCTACCCCCTCGCAGAGTAGTTTTACCCCCAAGCCCTTACATAATTCGACAACGGAATGTGTGATCGCGTTCGATGCCGCGCTTTCATGCAAATCCATCGTAAATGACTTATCCAGCTTTATTTTATCCAAAGGCAGCATGGAAAGATAGCTAAGCGATGAATATCCGGTGCCAAAATCATCCAAAGCCCAAGTCACGCCGAGCTTTCGCACCTCGTTCATTTTGCTGACGATGTGGTCCAATGAGCTCAGGAAGACGGATTCAGTCAACTCGAGGCAAACGCGCGCAGGGTCTATTCCGGTCGAGTCAAGCGCGAACTTTAAATCAGACACAATATCTGTGTTGATCAATTGGATGCCGGAAACATTTACGGCAATACTCAAATGGTTTGACGCCTGCATCGTTTCTTCGAATGCGCGAATTAATATCCAGCGCCCTAATTCGCTAATGAAACCGGTTGATTCCGCAATTTCGATAAAGTCATCTGGAAATATCATGCCAAGACTGGAGCTAGTCCAGCGAATAAGCGCCTCTGATCCGATGAGTGCGCCATCCTTCACACGATGCTGCGGCTGATAGGTTAGGAAAAACTCATCCTTCTCCAATGCCGAAATGAGGGATCGCTCAATTTGGCGGGCGCGCAATTGTTGATTTGACAAGAGCGGACTAAATAGAACGGGGGTCGTTGAGCGATTGAGGCGGGCCGTATCGAGCGCCTCTTCAGCGCGTGAGAGTAGGTCTTGCGGTGAAATTGACCCGTCCGGCGCGCCCTCATGTAGGTAATATCCAACAATTCCGCCGACCTGGGCGCTTGAGTGTTCAAGCTTATAAGGTTTGGAGACCACATCTGATATCCATCGCGCGAGATCATCGGCTTCCTGTTGGGTGCATGCGGCCTCGGTATATAGTGCAAAGCTGTCCCCGCCTAACCTTACCGGAGAGGATAGGTTTCGGTTTCCTAATTCTAAGCGATTAACAACCTCCTTGAGGAGCGCATCGCCAACATGTCTGCCCAATGTTACATTTATTGTCTTAAAACGGTGTAAATTCAGGGCGAAAACGGCAAAGGATTCATCAGAAGCAATGCGAAGCTTTAGGAATTCTAAGAACGGTGCGCGGCGCAATGCGCCCGTTTGCTCATCGTAATTTGATAGATATGAAATATGCCTTTGCTGCTGCTTGAGTTTCGTGACATCTCGAAGCGAGATCGTCGCGATGCGCTTAACCGTTTCCTCTCCTTGTACCGCGTCTTTCCACGTCGAGAGCGCGATCATATATTCGAGATATGTTTCTTTATTGTTTATTCTAAAAAGTGTTGTTCGGAGTTTTGCCGGAGTTGAAATTCCAGATCTAAAATGGCCTTTGAGCGTGTCAATTATTTTGTCTGGAACCTCAAGATCTTCATGGTTTTTCGCGCCGAGTAGAGTTAGCGCGGAATTGCTGGCTGTGATGGGCTTGCAGTCTTCGCCGACAACAATAATTGCGTCAAAACTATCTTCGAAAACGGTTTGAAGCAGACCTTTGGTATTGGCGACTTCGACGGCTTGATTGCGGATGACGATGCTATTGATCCCCAGACGCGACATAAGATGCCATATCGAGAATAATATCGCGGCGGGGTAGGTTTGGCTGGTGGCGATAATTGTCGAGTTTGCTGAGAAAATTTGAAATGCGATGAACTCGCCAGCCAGTAAGAACGTGGTGAGAGACCCGACGAAAAAAACGGCTCTTTTTCGAAAGAGTAGGAGAGAGAAAAGGAGTGATAGGGAATGAAAAACCGATGTCCAATGGCTGCCGGCTTGAACCGGCGGGGACGCGCTAATTAGGGTTTCTGCGGCAAGGGCATGAATCATTGGCCCTGGAATGACACCATATATTGGCACCGCAAATTGATCGCCGAGTTCGACCGCTGTTCCGCCGACAATGACGGATTTATTTTGGATCATTAGGGGGTTGAGCTCGTCATTAAGCAAATCTGCTGCTGAATATACGGGCAGCGTATTGGGATTAATTCTGAAATCAATTTGAAAAACGTCGTTCGATTCGATATAGGTTCCTGATAACAGGGACGCGGCACTTGGTAGGAATTCGTCATGTAGGACGCCGCCATAGGGGTAGGAATGCACGCGGCCATCCGCTTGCGTGAAGACGTTCACGAAGGCGAACCAGCTTCGTTGCGCGAACGGTTCGTGGGGGAAGTTATATATCAACTCACCCCGTCCGAGAGAGCTGCGCGCTTGGGCGAATACGGGTAGGTAGGTTCCGCCGCCATTTCTGTCCAGTGCGGAAATCAGTTGCGCATCGCCTTCGGGGTCGGATGCGAATGCGAAATCTACGTCAAAGAAGACATCTGACGCACCGCTTTCCACCAAAAAGTTTAATATGTCTGCGTGATGGGCGCGCGACCAGGGCCATTGTCCGATTTGTTTTAGGGCCTGGCCATCGATCGCGATCACGACCACATCTCCTGATGCTGGCCTTTGGTCAGCTGCACTTTTCCAATCCAAGAGAAGTTGATCTAGGGGTTTTAGCAAGCCCGAGGTTTGGGCAACCCATCCAAGAAAGCCCAGCGCAATTGCGAGAACCGCACCCTTCCATAGTTCGGAGAAGGGTGAGATTTTTGTATCGCTTTCTGGGCCCTCAGTCATGTTTTAGGAGGCGTTCTTTCTGCTAAATAAGTATTTATCTGTCATGGCCTTCTGGACCCTCATCGCTACCACTGTCGCCACTGTCGCTGTCACCGCCTCCGGTGTTGTCAGACGCTTCGGGAGTGCCGCCACCGGTTCCACCGCTTGAGCCATTTGAGCCCTGATCTGATCCATCGTCAGAAGACGCGCTGCTCCCGTCGGCCTCTCCCGGTCCTGCGTTACCAGGGCTTTCACCTGACGCGTCGTCTGCGCCATGATCAGAATCGCCGTCTTTGCTTGGCGAGCTAGAACCCCCAGAGGCAGAGCGAGAAGATGTTGATGAGCTCGAAGAAGACGCTGAAGAACCAATGCTTGTTTCAGGAGAGCCAATCGCCCCAACACTGATAGAGCTTGAATTGCTAGATACAGACGCAGCTTGCCCGCCGCCGATATCAACCGATTCGCCATCGGCGCTGACCCCTACGGACCCACGCTCCACCTCCACATTGGACCCTCGCGCCTCGACGTTTACGTCGAAGACTGTGCCTTTTACCACCGCTGCGAGATGGGGGGTGACGATTGACATGCTGCGTTGCTCACGCGGTTCGACATCATATTGGATCGAACCACGCCGTTGATGCACCTTTGTTGTACGAGTGTCGGATTGGTCTGCAATACGTGCCAAAGTGTCTGGCCGATAAATGATTCGCGTTTCGCCCTGCGCCAGGATGACGCGGCTGGCCGGTCCCGTGCGCACCCAAACGGTTTCTGGCAGTGCCATCCCAGGTTTGGCTGTGTTCCAGGTCTTTCCATCCGAGGTAAATCGTACATCATTTGCGGTTCGGATAATGGTCCAACTCTCTGCGGCAGTTAAAGTTGCCCAGAACACCAACAATAAAGTCACGAGTATCGTGCGCATGACAGCTCCGATTGTTTGAGGGGGCGCAGCTTTGCCCTCTGATACCTTTCCACCCTGACAGAAAATCATTAAGAACTAGTATTGTGTCCAAAGAAAGATCACCGTGCGGTTTCATATGGAGACTCGTGTGGCAGTGGCTTTTATTTGTCAGCCTTGTCTTCGAACATGCAGCGGTCATGCGAGTGTGATTGGAATTTTTACACGTATGGATGTAAGGTTCCTCAACAGGACGAGTCTGAGGCCGGATTATGCGCGGATTTACGATATTTCTTATGAGTCTATGTTGGTTAACGGCGCTGGCACCTGGCCCGTCGAGAGCAGATTCGCCCGTTGTGGTAGAGCTCTTCACATCTCAGGGATGCTCATCTTGCCCGCCAGCGGATCGGCTTTTGCAACAGATTGCGGGGCGCGAGGATGTCATCGCGCTCGCGCTGCATGTTGATTATTGGGACTATATTGGCTGGGCGGACACGTTTGGATCACCAGCGCATTCGCGGCGCCAAAAGACCTATGCTTTGGCTCTGGGGCAGCGCACGCTTTACACGCCTCAGATGGTGATTGATGGCACGCGAATCGTGATCGGGGCAAAGCCCATGAAGGTTTGGGATGCGATTGACGCCGCCAAAAATGCGCAAAATAAGGTGCCTGTCACCCTGTCCAGAGTCAATCAAACCCTGAGTATCGCCGCGCCCGCGCGTGCGCTTATCGAGCCTGTTGATGTGAGGCTGTTTCAATATCTGCCGTCCGGGCGTGTGAAGATTACGCGCGGCGAGAATGCGGGCAATACGTTTACCTATACGAATGTGGTGCGCGAGATTAAGACTTTGGACACTTGGTCGGGGCGCGCGCCGCTTGATCTATCTATTCCTATCTCGCCTGATTCGCCCTATGTTGTTGTTTTGCAATCACAAAATAGCATGGAGATAATAGGCGCGGCGCAGTTGCGTTAAGCGCGCCAGCGGCGATGGACCCAAAACCACTGCCCCGGATCTTGCGCGATGCGCGCGGCGAGACTGTCATTTAGGGCTTGGGTCATGTTCTGCGCCGTGCTGTGGGGGATTGGGGCCTCTAAGATGGTGTCAAAACTAACGCCATCTTCCTGACGGATACCATAAAAGGGGATGAGCTGCGCATTATATCTAAGCGCCAATTCCGCTGCGGATAGGGCTGTATGTGCGGGGTGCCCCATGAAATTCAGAACAGGCGCGCCAATCACATGTTGATCAAAAAGCAGCACAAGCTGCCCGCCTGCCTTGAGATGCCTGACAAATCCGGCCGTGCCCGCGCGACCTTGGGGAAAGACGGGGCCACCAAAAGCTTGCAGGGTTTTGACGTAATGGGCGTTAAAATAGGGGTTGGACATGTTGCGATAGAGCCCGCCAACAGAAAAGCCGCGCCCGACAAGAGCGGCGCGTGTGGCTTCATAATTGCCGTAATGTCCAGTTACCAAAATCACCGGCTGCTTTGTTTTGGCGGCCTGTTGAAGAGCGGGCCAACCGGGGCCGGTGAGCGGATTTTGCGCAAGCCGTTTGGGGAAGTCTTTCGCAGAATAATTTTCGATAAAGCTGCGCCCGGCATTGTCTAAACAGGCTTTCGCAATCTGCAAATGCTCTTGCGCTGAGCGCTCGGGGTAAATGCGCTGCAGATTGCTGAGGGCGGCTTTTTGATACCCGGCAAGGGGGCCAAAAATTCTGCGCATCAACGTACCCATTGCCTTGATACGGATTTCATAGGGCAGCAGCAGGGCCGTCTTGATCGCCGTGACAATCACAGCATTCACCATCCATAACCGGATATGGTCGTAACGCGTGCGTTGTTTTCCTGGCATAGTCCGGTCTCACAGTCTCAGATGGGCCGCTCGCTGGGGCTCTACGGGCTCTGTGAAACTATGGCAAGGGGGGCGTGAAACGTCGTTAATCTTCCTCCTCACCATCTTCGGGCTGTAGCAAGATCAGCTCGCCAGAGGTCTCCAGCTCGCGAATAACGGCCACAAATTCGCCTTGCGCCGCTTCGCCATCTGCAACGGCCACATCGCCAAGCTCATTTATTTCATCTTGTAGACCTTCGGCCAAGCGTTTGGACATATTGGCCAAAATGAATTCTGTGACATTTTCCATACCCACCGCATTTGCATGGGCCAGCGCGATAACGAGCTGACCTTGATCCACGCCGCGCAGCACTGTTGGGATGTCGCGAGAGGCGACGCGTTCGGCAACATTGGCAAATGTGAAGATCGCTTTTTTCACTTCACTGGCGAATGCTTTGTCGGTTTCTTCCAGGCCATTGAGCACGTCATCGCGCGTTGCGGCGGTGGAGGAGTTCAGGATCGCGCCCACGCGTTGAACCGGTCCATCATCAAAGACGGAGGTGGGCACCGCATCCAGCTGCGTAGCAATGGCAAGCCCGATCCGATCCACAGCCTCGGGGGAAACGGAGGATGTTTGAGAAACCGCATAGGTAATCTGACGGGCCAGCGGGCCGGGCAGTTTGCCAAGCAGTTCTGCGGCGCGCTTCACATCGAGCTTCGAGAGCACGATGGCGCAAATCTCGACGCTTTCCTCTTGAAAAATTGGGGCAAGCCGCTCCACCTCAATGGTTTGGATGCGCTCCCAGGGGTTGCCGGATTGGCGCACGCCCGCCTCTTTGCGCAGCCGCGCGGCGGTATGCGGGCTAAGCTTACCATCAAGCGCAGCCAAAGCCCCCGCCATGCCACCGGGAAAAGACATGCCCACCGCCTCAAGCTCAGAGGCAAATTCATCAATGACCTGATCAACCGTTTCCCGATCCACGAGCCGCATTGCGGCCATTTGATGGGTCAAAAGAGTTTGCAGATCTTCTGGCAGATCTTCCAGGGCGATATCAGCGCCCTCATTAATCAAATGCCGCACCACGATCGCCGCCTTTGCCCGTCGCGGTATTCTGGAAATCCCTACTGGATTGGATGCTGCGCCCCCACCCGGAGTTGGGAGCGCCATCATAGGCTGCGCTAACACCAAGGTCACCTGTCCGTTGTCACTCTTGAGCGAGTCGTAACGGGGCAGGGTGAATAATTGTTGAAGAGATGCCGATCAAAGCCGCGAAAATTTTAACGATTTTGCCTTAGTCCTCTGCGAAAACGCGCTCAAAGATCGTATCCACATGTTTGGTGTGATAGCCCAGATCGAATTTTTCCTCGATCTCCTCGCGGCTGAGCGCGGCTGTCACATCGGGATCGGCAAGCAATTCTTCTTTGAAATCAGTGCGGTGCTCCCAAACCTTCAACGCATTGCGCTGCACATAAGAATAAGCATCTTCGCGGCTCACCCCCGCTTGAGTCAAGGCAAGCAGCACGCGCTGGCTCATCACGAGGCCGGGGAATTTGTTCATGTTCTCCAGCATATTTTCTGGGAAAATCAGCATTTTATCGACCACGGAGGTCAGGCGGGCCAGCGCGAAATCAAGGGTGATTGTGGCATCGGGCCCAATCATGCGCTCAACCGAGCTGTGCGAAATATCCCGTTCATGCCAAAGCGCGACATTTTCCATGGCCGGGATCACGGCTGCGCGCACCATACGGGCCAGACCTGTGAGGTTTTCTGTTAGCACCGGGTTTTTCTTATGGGGCATGGCCGAAGAGCCTTTTTGGCCCATAGAGAAAAATTCAGCGCCCTCAAGAACTTCGGTGCGCTGCATATGGCGGATTTCAACGGCGATATTTTCAATGCTGCTGGCGATCACGCCCAGGGTCGCAAAGAAGGCCGCATGCCGGTCGCGCGGGATCACTTGGGTGCTGATGGGCTCGGGTACAAGGCCAAGCCGGTCGCAGACATGTTCTTCGACGCGGGGATCAATATTGGCAAAGGTGCCAACCGCGCCAGAAATCGCGCCGGTTGCGATCTCGGCCCGTGCATCGCGCATGCGCGACAGGTTCCGGTCCATTTCCGCATAAAAGCGGGCAAAGGTCAGGCCCATGGTCGTGGGCTCTGCGTGAATGCCATGAGAGCGCCCAATGCGCACGGTGTCTTTATGCTCATAGGCGCGGCGTTTCAGGGCGGTGAGCAAGCCTTTCAAATCTTTGATCAAAATATCGGCGGCGCGGGTGAGTTGCACGTTAAAGCAGGTGTCCAGCACATCCGAGGAGGTCATGCCCTGGTGCACAAAACGCGCCTCTTCACTGCCGACATGTTCAGCCAGATGGGTCAGAAAGGCGATCACGTCATGTTTGGTGACGGCTTCGATTTCGTCAATGCGCGCAACGTCAAATTCCACATCTTTGGCTTTCCACACCGCCTCAGCATTTTCGCGCGGGATCACGCCCAGATTCGCCATGGCATCGCAGGCATGGGCCTCGATTTCGTACCAAATGCGGAATTTGCTTTCAGGGCTCCAAATGGCGACCATGTCAGGGCGGGAATAGCGAGGGATCATCGGCGGGCCTTTTGTTACTGGCATCAGATGCGCCAAGCTCTTAGGCTGCGTCCTTGATGGACACAAGGCAAGAGGCCCCAGATGAGACGCTTTGCCCGAGGGGCTGCATGAGCGAGCCGCGGCAGTTACAGGATTTTCTGGGGCGCTGGTCGGTGTCGCGCAGGATTGCGCAAGATGGCGGCGCAACGGCCGAGTTTGTGGGTCAAGCGAGTTGGCAGGCGCACGCGGGCAGGGCGCTGTATTATGAGGCGGGGCTGCTGACGCTAGAGGGCCATGCGCCGATGCAGGCCACGCGGAGTTATATTTGGGATGAGGCGTTGAATGTGTTTTTCGAGGATGGGCGGTTTTTCCACGCGGTGCCGCCCATGGGAGGGCAAGCGCATCACCACTGTGCGCCCGATGATTATTGGGTGCATTACGATTTTTCGCCCTGGCCACGCTTTACCGCGACGTGGCGCGTGAAGGGAGCGCGCAAGGATTATGAGATGCGCTCAGAGTTCACACCGCTTTGAGCGCGCTCAGGGCCTTCACCCCTCCATCGCCTCCAGCTCATCAATAAAGCCTGAAATCATCGACAGGCCTTTATCCCAAAAGGCGGGGTCAGAGGCGTCTAGGCCGAAGGGGGCGAGCAGTTCTTTGTGGTGTTTGGAGCCACCGGCGCGCAGCATGTCGAAATATTTCTCTTCAAAGCCCTCATTGCCCTCGGCATAAACCGAATAGAGCGCATTCACGAGCCCGTCGCCAAAGGCATATGCATAGACATAAAAGGGGGAATGCACGAAATGCGGCACGTAGCACCAGAAGTTTTCATACCCCTCCATAAACTCAAAGGCCGGGCCGAGGCTTTCGCCTTGCACGCTCATCCAGAGCTTGCCGATATCTTCGGGGGTCAGCTCGCCGCTGCGGCGCGCCTCATGCAATTTGCATTCAAAATCGTAAAAGGCGATTTGGCGCACAACCGTGTTGATCATGTCCTCGACCTTGCCTGCCAGCAGGACTTTGCGCTGCGCCGGATCACTTGCACCATCGAGCATTTTGCGGAAGGTGAGCATCTCGCCAAAGACGCTGGCGGTTTCGGCCAGGGTGAGCGGGGTTGACGAGAGCATCTCGCCTTGCCCGGCGGCCAGCACCTGATGCACGCCATGCCCCAGCTCATGGGCCAGCGTCATCACATCGCGCGGCTTGCCCAGATAGTTCAGCATCACATAGGGGTGCACATCGGTCACGGTGGGATGGGCAAAGGCACCGGGCGCTTTGCCGGGTTTCACGCCCGCATCAATCCATCCCTTGGTAAAGAAGGGCTTGGCGATCTCACCCATACGCGGATCAAAGGCGTTATAGGCGTCCATCACTGTCTGTTCAGCCTCGTCCCAGGCAACAATGCGCGTATCTTCCATGGGCAGCGGCGCGTTGCGGTCCCAGACGTGCATTTTGTCCAGCCCCAGCCATTTGCGCTTGAGCTCATAATAGCGATGGCTGAGCTTGGGATAGGCGGCGACGACCGCGTTGCGCAGGGCCTCGACCACTTCGGGCTCTACATGGTTGCTGAGATGCCGCCCCATTTGCGGGCTGGGCAGGCCGCGCCAGCGATCCAGGATCTCTTTCTCTTTGGCTTGGGTGTTGTGCACGCGGGCAAAGGTTTTCACATTGGCGGCAAATACCTCGGCCAGCTCGCGCGCGGCGGCTTCGCGCTTGCTGCGGTCCTGTTCGGTCAGCAGGTTCAGCGTGCCCTCAATATTGAGCGTCTCGCCCCCCACCTCAAATTCTAGCCCGGCAATGGTTTCATCAAAGAGCCGCTCCCAGGCATCGCCCACCACGCCCAGGTCATGTAGGAATTTCTCCAGCTCGTCAGAAAGCTGATAGGGTTTCATCGCGCGGATACGGTCAAGGACGGGCTTATAGCGCGCAAGATCCTTATTGGCGGCGAGCAATTCAGTCAGGTGATCATCCTCAAGCCGGTTCAGCTCAAGGGTGAAGAACACCAGGGGCGTTGTGTAAATGGTGATCTTTTCCTGGCAGTCGGACATGAATTTGGCCCGCTCTGCATCGGTGGTCAGCTGATAATAGCGCAGACCCGCGAAAGACATGATGCGCCCAGCGATCTGGGTGATCTTTTCATTGCGCAAAACGCAGTCTAGCAGGCCCTTCGCGTCAAGCTCTGCCAGCTTGCCTTCATAATCGGCGGCGAAATCGGCGCAGGCTTTTTCGAGCCAATCCAGATCGCGCTTGAGCTCTGGGGCATTTTCGCCGGTATAAAGATCGTCCAGGTTCCATTCGGGCAGGTTTCCCAAATCACCCCCCCCAGCAGAGGCATTCGCATCAAAAACAGGAAAGGGAAGCTGGAACATGGAGGGTCTACCTTTGTGCAAATTTGTTTGCTCAAGCTAAGGGCTCAGGCGAAGGGCAACAAGACAGGGATGGGTGGATTTTTGGTAAATTTGTCGTGCAAGTTTTGTGCTGTGTGTGTTTGGCCGCTCTTTGGGGGCACGCGGTGGAGGTTTGTAAATTTGTGAAAATTGTCATATCTATCAATTAAAAAGAGTGCGTTGTTGATGTGTTGGATCAGTAGGGCGGTCAGTACTCGTTGTTGGCGACTGCCCGTTAATGCAGGGAAATAATTTTCATCCATACTTCGTTGTTTTATATGGAGATTTACAAGTGATGTATTATTGATGCTCTATCTGCAGGCTGAGAAATGTGCATCAATGAGATCGAATGCCGGTTCGCGCAGTTCAGGTTTTTCGAGAAGAACCTCATGTTCCCCATCGGCCAATATCTCAAGCCTTGCCCCAGACCATCGTGCCATGATTTGCTTGATTTGGTCAGAATCAACAATGCGCTCATTGCTGCCCAACAGCGTAAGGCATGGCGTATTTGGCAATGGTCGTTTTGCGAGACAGGAGCATTCGTTCATCGCCTCTCTTAGCCAGCGGTAACTTGGGCCGCCCAGGCTCAGATCAGGATGCGCGGCCAGTTGATCTTGTATCATGCGATACATGTCGGGATCGCGCGTCAGCATATTGTTCTCAAACGGGGCTGCGTTCGCGTAATGCACTGGTTTGCGCCCTGGCGGGGAGGCATCATCGCGCCCAATCGCCCCCATGATGCGTGTCGCGAGCAAAACAATAGGGCGCAAAATCGTGGGCAACCCTATTCCCCACATGGGCGCAGAAAAGGCAATACCGGCGACATCTAGCCCCTCCATAACACTGCGCAGCCCAATACTGCCGCCCATGGAATGTCCCAAAATGAACCAGGGTTTTGGCAGGTTTTGTGCCTTGGCGAATTGAAGATAGGCTCCGACATCCTTTTGGTAATCGGTGAATTTCTCGACATCACCAACGCGCCGATCCAAGAGTAATCGGTCAGCTAAGCCTTGTCCGCGCCAATCCAGAGCCGCAACTGCATATCCGCGCGCGGTGAAGGCATTGGCGAAATCGCCATATTTTTCTAGATACTCTGTGCGCCCAGGAAAGCACAGGATTGTCCCTTTGCGCGCCCGTGAGACGCCCCAAATGCCCGCGCGCAAGCGCAGCCCATCAGAGGCAGTCAGGAAAAAGGCTTGGCCATCTTCGGGGCCGGGGCGCACACCGGTAAAGAGGGGGGCTCTTTCCGTATGCATGAGAAACTCACGCCATTGAGGAGGCAAGCGTCATAGCCAGCCCCATATCTCCGTCAACTTTGAGCTTGCCGGTCATAAAGGCAGAGGTTGGGTTTACATCCCCGCTCATCATGCCTTGGAATGTGTCAAGATCAGCCGTGAGTGTGACATCAGCGTCTTCATCGGAAATGCGCACGCCCTCGCCATCCACAATCACCGCGCCGATATCGTCAATCGCGAACTTGGCCGAGCCGGAAATGCCCGCGCCGCCCAGTTTTTCAGAAATCGCTGAAACGGCTTGTTCAAGAATGTCGCTCATAGCTGTGCCTTTCTACAAAATGCGGCATGAAAATGCGCGCGTTAGGTCTGGTATTGGATTCTATCCGTGTTACATTTCATCTATGAAGAATTTGTGCAATATCAATCAGCTTGCCGTTGCGGCAGTTCTGTCCCTTGTTTGTGTCGCGGGGCTTGGCACTGCGGGGCCGGCTTTTGCGCAACAAAGCGCTGATGCACTGCTGCGTGAGCTGCAAAGCGCCGATAAAGCCGCCTCAGAGCGCATAGACCAAGAGTTGCAATTGATTTGGTCGCGCTCGGGCTCTGCGTCTATGGATTTGCTGCTGCGCCGTGGGCGCGAGGCTTTGGAGAGCCAAGATGCCCGCGCCGCGGTTGAGCATTTCACGGCACTCACCGATCATGCGCCCGATTTTGCCGAAGGCTGGCATGGGCTCGCGCAAGCCTATGCGGCCTCAGATCTCTTTGGTCCGGCGCAAGAGGCCTTGATTCATACACTTACGCTGAACCCGGATCATTACGGTGCACTGAAGGGGCTTGGCTATTTGTTCCACCGTTTTGATCAGCCGGAAAAGGCATTTAGGGCGTATAAAGCCGCGCTTAAGCTCAATCCCCATTACGAAGAGGCGCAACAGGGGCTGGACCAGCTTAAGCGGCTTGGATTAGGCAGAAGCTTGTAAGTCAGGAACGGGGCTGTGAGCCAGATGAAGCGCGTAGTGGCGGTGCTTGGCCCCACAAATACCGGCAAAACCACCTATGCAATAGAGCGTATGCTGGCCCATCGCACCGGGGTGATCGGCTTGCCGCTGCGACTGCTTGCGCGTGAGGTTTATGATCGAATCGTTGAGCTGCGCGGCCCTTCGGTCGTGGCTTTGGTCACGGGCGAAGAGCGAATCGTTCCGCCGCGCGCGCAATATTGGGTCTGCACGGTTGAGGCGATGCCCGAGGGTATGGGCTGCGATTTTCTAGCGATTGATGAGATCCAGCTTTGTGCCGATCCCGAGCGGGGTCATGTGTTCACCGACCGTTTGCTGCATGCGCGCGGGCTGCATGAAACGCTGTTCTTGGGGGCTTCCACCATGCGCGGCGTGATTCGCGAACTGGTGCCGCAGGCGCAGTTTTTAAGCCGCGAGCGCATGTCCACGCTGATTTATTCGGGGGCCAAGAAAACGGCGAAAATGCCCCGCCGCTCTGCGATTGTGGGCTTTTCCGTGGATAGTGTCTATGCGCTGGCGGAGCTGCTCAAGCGTCAAAAGGGCGGGGCGGCTGTGGTGATGGGGGCGCTTTCCCCGCGCACGCGCAATGCTCAGGTTGCCATGTATCAAGCGGGCGAGGTGGATTATCTTGTCGCGACCGATGCGATTGGCATGGGGCTCAACCTTGATGTGTATCATGTCGCCTTCTCGGCGCTCTCCAAATTCGATGGCCGCCGCATGCGCCCGCTGCAACCAAATGAGCTGGCCCAGATCGCAGGGCGCGCGGGGCGCGGCCAAAGGGATGGCACATTCGGGGTGACGGGCGATGCGCCCCCGCTTGACGAAGGCGTTGCCCAAGCCATCATGGATCACCGCTTTGCCCCTTTGAAAAAGCTGGTCTGGCGCAATTCGGATCTTGAGTTCGGCTCGATCGAGCGGCTAATCGCACGGCTTGAAACCAGCCCACCCCATGAAAAGCTGGTGCGCGCACGCGACGCAGATGACGTGCTGGCGCTTAAAGAGTTGGCGCGCAGCGGCGAGGTGGCGGCGCGTGCGTCAAACGGTCCCTCAGTGCGCCTGCTCTGGGATGTGTGTCGCATTCCCGATTTCCGAGGCATTAGCCCCAGCGAACATGCGCAGCTTTTGGAGGTGATTTTCGCCCATCTGCATGAGCGCGGCGCGATCCCCAATGACTTTATCGCGCGGGCCGTGAAACGCATCGACAATCCGCTGGGCAATATCGACACACTCGCAAAACGTCTCGCATTTATCAGAACTTGGACGTATGTGGCGCAGCGAAACGGCTGGACAACGGACGAATCTCATTGGCGTGAGACGACACGCGCTGTAGAAGACCGATTATCGGATGCGTTGCATTCAGCGCTCATGCAAAGATTTGTAGACCGGCGGACCAGCGTTTTGCTCCGGCGGCTCGGCCAAAAGGAGGCCATGGTGGCAGAAGTAAGTGAGACCGGCGAGGTCAGTGTTGAAGGTGAATTTGTTGGCAAGCTTGAAGGCTTTCGCTTTACGCAGGATAAATCAGATGCGGGCGCTGAGGCCAAAACCATAAAATCGGCTGCTTTGCAGGCGCTTGCCCCACATTTCCATCTGCGTGCGGATCGCTTTTATAATGCGCCGGACACGGAAATTGACTTCACCGAGCAGGGCGGCTTGATGTGGGGCAGTTCTGCTGTGGGCAAGCTTGTCGCTGGGCAAGAGCCGCTTAAGCCGCGCATTGAGGTCTTTGTGGATGATGTGGCCGGGCCAGAGATCGCTGAAAAAGTGCAACGTCGCCTGCAGCATTTCATGGATCGTAAGATCGCCGCGCATTTCGAGCCTATGCTTGCGATGCAAAAGGATGAGGCGCTGATCGGGCTTGCCAAAGGGGTCGCGTTCCGTCTGCTTGAGGGTTTTGGCGTGGTGCCGCGCAGTCAAATTGCCGATGATGTGAAAGCGCTGGATCAAGATGCGCGCGCGCTTTTGCGCAAACACGGGGTGCGCTTTGGGCAGTTCACGATTTTCCAGCCGCTCTTGTTAAAACCCGCGCCCACGCGGCTGCGTCTGGTGCTCTGGTCGCTCTTTAAGGGGCTGCAAGAATTTCCCGAGGCCCCGCCCGCAGGTCTTGTGACGATTCCGGTACCTGGTGAGATTGAACCGGGCGCAGATACCATGTCCGGCTATCGTATTGCGGGCGGGCGCGCGATTCGCATTGATATGCTTGAGCGGCTTGCGGATATGCTGCGTGCCCAAGATACGCGCGGCGGCTTTGAAGCGACGACAGATATGCTCTCAATCACCGGCATGACGCTCGAGCAATTTGCCGATCTGATGCAGGGCCTTGGCTATAGGGCTGAAAAAGGCGAGCGTGAGAAAGTCAAAGCGCCCAAACCTGCCCCAGAGGCGGCCGATACTGAAAAGACTGAGGCTGAAACGACTGGCACTGAAAAGACTGACGTTGAAACGACTGACACTGAAACCACTGGGGCCGCTGCGCAAACAGAGGAAGCCAAGGGGGAAGAGCCCGCTGCAGCGGAGGCAGAGCCACAAGCGCCCGCTGAGCCAGAGATGGAAGTTTTCTATACCTTTGCGTGGGGTGGGCAGCGGCCAAGAGGCAATCAGCGTGGCACTCAAAGGGGCAATCGTCCTCCGGCCCAGAATAAGGGCAATAACACCAAGGCGGGGACGGGCAAACCTAAGCGTGGCGCCCCGCCCAAGGGAAAAGGTGGCAAGCCGCAAAAGGGGCAGAAATTCGAATCCCGCCCGCCCAAGAAAGAAAAGCCGATCGATCCTGATAGCCCCTTCGCGGCTCTCGCGGCGCTCAAACAAAAGAGCTAATCTGCCGTGGCCGAGAAGCTTCGCGTTGATAAATGGCTTTGGTATGCGCGGTTTTTCAAAACCCGCAGCCTGGCCGCAACGCAAGTCTCAAGCGGCCATGTGCGGCTTAATGGGCAAAAGCTCGGCAAATCTTCGGTGACGGTGAGTGCAGGTGATGTGCTCACCTTTTCGCAAGGGCGACATGTTCGCGTGATCAAGGTGATTGACCTTGCCACAAGGCGCGGACCGGCACCGGAGGCGCAAGCGCTCTATGAAGATCTCGATCCGCCCAAGCCGCGCCCGGCTGAGCAAAAGCCACTGAACCCAAGTTTTGACGGCAAAGGCCGGCCAAGCGGGCGCGAGCGGCGTAAACTTGACGCATATCGCACACATCATCTTGAATGACCAAGCAGGCTGGTCTAACTCCACTGAGCTAATGCTAAGCATGGAACGCTGAAATGACATATATCGTGAATGACAATTGCATCGCTTGTAAATACACCGACTGTGTTGAAGTATGTCCGGTGGATTGCTTTTACGAGGGCGAGAATATGCTGGTCATCCACCCCGATGAATGCATTGATTGCGGCGTGTGCGAGCCCGAATGCCCCGCCGATGCGATCCGCCCAGACACAGAGGCAGAGGCGGAAAAATGGGTGGAGTTTAACCGCAAATACTCTGAACTTTGGCCTGTGATTGTCTCGAAAAAAGACCCGCTGCCAGAGGCGGATGCGCGCGATGGCGAGGCGGGAAAGCTCGAAAAATACTTCTCAGAGGCCCCAGGCGCGGGCGGTTAAGCGATTCCTTTTAGAATCACTGATTCTGTGATAAGGTGTTGTTTCTGAGGCGCAGAGTAGGACACTCCAACATATAACCTATGCATCTATATATGACGTTGAGGCTCATCTTCTGATCATCAGGGCATGGGGAAAAAACGTGCTGCGCGCATGTGTAACTTACGGCTTGGAGTGGAACGCTCGGCCGAAAACGGGAAAACTAGGGGAAACTAAATGGCCAAGAAGAAACTCGATTTTCGACCGAATGAGTTTGTTGTTTATCCCGCTCATGGTGTTGGGCAGATAATCTCAATCGAACAGCAAGAGGTCGCGGGCTATTCTCTTGAGGTCTTTGTGATCTCGTTCGAAAAAGACAAGATGAAGCTGAGCGTGCCGACCAACAAAGCGACAGAGGTTGGCATGCGTGCGCTTTCGAGCCCGGATGTCATCAGCCAAGCGATGAAGACGCTGCGGGGTAAGGCGAAGGTGAAACGCGCCATGTGGTCGCGCCGCGCGCAGGAATATGAGCAAAAGATCAATTCTGGGGATTTGATCGCGATTGCTGAGGTTGTGCGCGATTTGCATCGCAGTGATGATCAACGCGAGCAGAGCTATTCAGAACGTCAGCTCTATGAGGCCGCGCTCGAGCGCTTGACGCGCGAAGTGGCCGCAGTGGGCGGCAATGATGAAAGCGAAGCCTCGCGCAAAGTGGATGAGGTTCTCACCTCCCGCGCGGCGTGATCGACGACAAGTGTTAGGCGCGTTTTTGCGCGCCTTCCTCCTCTGCGCGTTTGGCCAGCGCAAATTCCAGCTCTTGTTGCAATTCCTTGGCCCGGTCCAGATAATCTTGGTTGCGCGCGGCGGGCAGGTCTTCTTGAAAGAGCTTTGCCAGCTCCTTGACGCCATAGCGATCCATCTCATAGAAAATCCGCGTGGCTTCATGGGCTTCAAACTCGCTGAGCCCCATATTTTCAAGCACATAACGCCCGGCGCGTAGTGAGCTGTCAAACATCTCACGCACTATGTCATTTGCTCCAGCGTGGTAGAGCCGAAACACAGTACGGCGATCATAGGCGCGCGCGATGATATGCAAATCTGGGCGCTGTTTGCGGGCATATTTCACCAGCTTCACCGCAGCATCCGGGGCATCAAGCGAGACCACAAGCACTTTGGCTTCCATCAGCCCGGCCTTAATGAGAATATCTGGCCGTGATGGATCCCCCAGATAGCCCATAAACCCAAAGCGGCGCATCAGCTGGATCGTTTCCATATCCTGATCAAGCACAACGGTTTTATAGCCCGAGGCCACCACAAGCCGGTTCACGATCTGCCCAAAACGCCCAATGCCCGCGATGATCACGGGGCCATCTGCCTCGACCTCATCAGCTTCATGCACAGGGTCGGTTTTCAGCCGATGGGCGATCATCTCATAGACGATAAAGAGCAGCGGGGTAATCAGCATTGAAAGCGCAATGACCAAAAGCAGGGTCTCGGCAACAGGGGTAGGGATAATGCTCTGCTGAACGCTGAAGGAGATCAGAACAAAGCCAAACTCGCCCGCCTGCGCCAGCCCCAATGCAAAGAGCCATTGACTGCGCCGCCGCAGCCCGAATAGCCGTGCAAGCGCAAAAAGGATCACGCCTTTGATCAAGATCACCAAAAGCGCCATCGAAAGGATCGCCCAGAGGTTGGTCATGAGCAGGGTGAAATTGATCCCCGCCCCCACGGTGATGAAAAACAGCCCCAAGAGCAGCCCCTTGAACGGTTCAAGGTCGGTTTCCAGCTCATGGCGAAATTCGCTATTGGCCAGAACCACACCGGCCAAAAACGCGCCCAGGGCAGGGGAGAGCCCCACCAGCATCATCAAGAATGAAATGCTCACCACAATCAGCAGGGCAAGCGCGGTATACATCTCACGCAGATGGGCAGCATGGATATAACGGAAAATCGGGCGGGTCAGGTAAACACCTACCAGGATTACCGCCGCAATGGCCCCTAAGGTCACAAGGGTCACACCCCAGCCGGGCAGCCCGTCAACGAGGCTTAGATCAAAGCCGTGATGGGCCTCGTCATGATGATCGCTGGCCCGCTTTATGGATCCATCCGGGGAAATCTCAATAACCGCTTTCACAGCCAATAGCGGCAGGAACGCAAGGATCGGGATCACGGCAATATCTTGCGTGAGCAAAACGCTGAACACAGAGCGCCCGCCGCGCGTCTGCATCAATCCCTTTTCGGTCAATGTCTGGAGCACAATCGCCGTGGAGCTGAGCGCCAGCGTCAATCCAATGGCAAGCGATACATTCCAAGGCTGCCCATAAGCCATAGCAACCGCCATAAGCGCAGCGGTCGAGAGCACGACTTGCAATCCTCCAAGCCCGATAAGCCGATGGCGCATGTCCCAAAGCGTGCGCGGCGCCAGCTCTAGCCCGATAAGGAATAGCATCATCACCACACCAAATTCGGCGAAATGCTGCAAATCTGCGGTCTCAGAACCCACCAAATGAAATACCGGTCCGATCAGGATCCCAGCCGCCAAATAGCCCAGAACCGAGCCGAGCCCCAGGCGCGCCGCAATGGGAACCGCAATCACCGCCGCAGCAAGATAAATTGAAGCCTGATAGAGAAAACCGCCCATGATTCTTCTCCTTTCGCCGCCTCCTACGCCATGCTCGCTTAAGTGGGAAGAGGGCTGTCCTGTTTCAATTGATCCATCACAATCTGGCTATGCACCCGCGCGACCGCCTTGTGCTGCAAGATCACCTCATGGATCAGCCGGTTAAGCGCGCTCAGATCGCCGCAATAGACCCGTAGCAAATAATCCGCCTCTCCCGTCAGGGTCCAGGCGCTCACGATTTCTGGCTGTAGCTCCACCATGCGGGCAAAGCTCTTGGCCGTTTCAAACCCATGCTGCGCGAGATGCACCTGAATAAATCCCTGCACATGCAGCCCCAGCTTACTGGCATTAAGCCGCGCTACATAGGCCCGAATATACCCCTCGACCTCAAGCCTCTGCCTGCGCCGCCCCGCTTGCGAAGGCGACAAGTTCAGCGCCTCGCCCAGCTCTTGAGACGTCAGCTGCGCGTTGCGCTGAAGCGTGGCGAGCAGGGCTATGTCAATCTCATCAAGTATCATGCGGCGTTTCTGCGTAAAGATGCGAACCAGTGTAATCTATGCGCGCGATTGGGCAAGGAGATCGTGAAAATTGCGCAAAACTCGCAGGGGATTTCTGGCAAACTGCTTGTGAACTAAGCAAAAGGTATCGCCATGGGCCCGTTTCCGCACGAAGCTGAGAAATCTGAGATCACTGATGAAAACCCCGCTGGCACCGATGGGTTTGAATTTGTGGAATTTGCCCATCCAGAGCCCGAGGCGCTGCGCGAAACTTTTAGGCAGATGGGCTATACCCATGTGGCCAATCACAAATCCCAAGCCATTGAGCTCTGGCAGCAAGGCGATATCACCTATGTGCTCAATGCCGATCCGAATAGCTTTGCCGCGCGATTTGTTGCCGAGCACGGACCTTGCGCCCCCTCCATGGGCTGGCGCGTCGTGGATGCGCAGCACGCTTTGAAACACGCCCTGGCAAATGGCGCAGAGGAATATAGAGGCCCCGGCAAGATCATGGATGCGCCCGCGATTATCGGCATTGGCGGCTCACTGATCTACTTTATCGACAGCTATTACGAAACTTCGCCCTATAATTGGGAATTTGACTGGATCGCGCAGTCCAAACCGACAGGCGTCGGGTTTTATTACCTCGATCACCTCACCCATAATGTGTTTAAGGGCAACATGGATGTCTGGTTCCGGTTTTACGAAAAACTGTTTAACTTCAAAGAGATCCGGTTCTTTGATATTGAGGGCAAATATACCGGCCTGTTTTCCCGTGCGCTGACCTCTCCTTGTGGGCGCATCCGCATTCCCATCAATGAAGATCGCGGTGAGACCGGCCAAATCGTGAATTATCTCAAGAAATACAAAGGCGAAGGTATCCAACATATCGCCGTTGGCGCGCGTGATATTTATGAGGCGACCGATGCAATTGCTGCGAATGGAATGCGCTTTATGCCGGGCCCGCCAGACACGTATTACGATCTCAGCAAAACCCGCGTCCCAGGTCATGAAGAGCCCCTAAACCGCATGCGTCGCCACGGGATCTTGATTGATGGGGAAGGGGTCGTAAATGGGGGCGAGACAAAAATCCTGCTACAGATCTTCTCAAAAACCGTGATCGGCCCAATCTTCTTCGAGTTCATTCAACGCAAAGGCGATGACGGCTTCGGAGAGGGCAACTTCAAAGCCCTGTTCGAAAGCATAGAAGCAGAAGAAATCGCACAAGGTGCCTATTGAGGGGCTTGAGCTGAAATCCCAAATGGGCTTAGCGTCCTAAGCGATGATGATGGGGAGTGTGATGCCACGAGAGCTGCCAGTTTACAGATAGACTGCGAACTCTGCTCCGAGCCTCTAGCGGCGAAAGCCATCAACGTGTATTCTCAGTTCGTCGGGGAGGAACGGTGATGCCAATTGGATTTGAAACCGAAGAGGTTTGGAAGGCCAGAAATAGAGGCTTTCAAATGGGCGCAGTCCAGCCTGATGGGGTCGTCATTCATTTGACTGGGCAGGTTGCCTGGTCCGCGAATGAGGAAATCGTTGGAAAGGGCGATATCGAGGTCCAAACCCGGCAGATCTTTGAGAACATAGAGAAGCTATTGGCATATGTTGGCGGCGAGCTATCTGATATAGTCTCGATCACCACTTACTTTACAGATCGGGCGCAACTCCCGGTAATCCAGAAAGTCCGCACGGAATTCCTACGAGCGCGGCAAGAGCCGGTTTCAACCTCCGTTATGGTGGCTGGTCTGGGACATGAGGATTTTCTAGTCGAACTCACTCCTATCGCGGTCATACCGGCAAGTCGTTTCAGGCAACCGCAGGTTCATTCGGAGAGCTGGCCTTAAAGCTAAAATGGCTGCCAATCCCACCTAAGAGCAAGAAACGCTATTTGGGGCCTTTTCGGTGGCTTATATGTTAGGCCCTGAAAACTGGCCACTATTGCTCTGCCCAGGTGCAAAAGTGAAAAATCGCCCGAGCGAGACCCCGCCATTCTTCGTGCGCCTGCGCTTACTACCCTTTACGCGCGCGGGCCCCTTTGGCGGCTGCCATGATTTCTTGGGCGATTTCTTCGGCTTCTTCGGGGTCGAAATCCATTGGGATCTCAACGCCTGGGGCCTCAACAAACAGCCGCACCATGCCTTGATCGGTTGGTCCGATTTGCAAATTGGCTTCGATATCCCGCTCTGTGTTGATGCCCATGGCCCTGCTCCTTTTCCGTGGGCGTTGTCATACGGCGCGGCGGGGCGGAGGTAAAGCGCTTGCGTCTTGCTTAGGGCTCTGCAATCACACGCTCAAAGAGCGGAGCATACATGACATTGCCAGTAACAGTAGTCACCGTGGCCTATAAAAGCCAAGCGGTTTTGCCGGGCATGATCGCGTCTGTTCCCGAAGGGGTCGCGATTGTGGTGGTGGATAATGGCTCGCCCGACCCGGTGCAGCTTTCAGGGGGGCAGCTGATCCGTTCGCCGCAAAATATCGGCTTTGGTCGTGGTTGTAATCTTGGCGCGAAGGCTGCTGATACCGAATTTGTACTGTTCTTGAATCCCGATGCGCGGCTTGCTCCGGGCTGTCTTGAGGCGCTAATTCGGGCCGCGCAAGAGCAACCCGAGGCCGCGGGATGGAACCCGCTGTTCTTGGATAAATCGGGCCAGCCTGAGCCGCCCAAGCGTTCAAAATTTGCGGCCTCTGAGACGTTGCCAAAACCAACAGCGCTTGATCGCAATCTTGAGGTCGAAACCCTACATGGCGCGGCCTTATTCGTGCGCCGGGCCCTATTTGAAGAGATTGGCGGGTTTGACCCGGCGATTTTCCTTTATCATGAGGATGATGATTTATCCCTGCGCCTTGCCGCCCATGGTCCCTTGATGTGCGCCCATGAGGCAAATCTTCGCCATGAGGCTGGCACCGGCACGGCGCGCAGCCCTCAAACCGCGCGCCTGAAAGCCTATCACCAAGCCCGTAGCCGCGTTTATGCGCGCAAAAAACATGGCGAGCGTTTTGCCTGGGCCGTAACCTTTGTTCGTGCTGCTCTGGCGTTTCTCTCACTTTTGATGCTCTCAAAGCGCAAGCGGGCGAAAACGATTGGGTTCTTTCATGGGGTTATGAGTGCCCTTACCGATGGCGGGCGATTTGAGTCGACATCACCAAAAGAGAGCGGTGATTCACAAAAGCCGTGATCTTTTGTCGAAAATTCTCAGTAGAAAGGCGAATCAATTTAAGGTTGGGTAACTCTCATCTTAACTATTTCCCTGAATAGTGGCGGTCATATTATTGATCATAGAGGCGCAATTTTATGCTGCCGAACTATTCACATATTGCCGGGCAGCGGATGCGTGCTTGGCTGCGGCTTGATGAGCTGGCGTTGGACCGTCTTGAGGCGCCTGCAGCCGCGCGACTACGACGGGAGCAAATTCACTCCGCGATAGAGCAAACCTCGTCTATGCAGGCAGGCTCGCTGGTGTTTGGACCGCTTCTGGTGTCAATGGCGTGGAATAATGGGGTAAATTCCCTTTTGATTTTGTGGCTTTGCGGGTATTGGGGCGTTTTTGCGGGTCAATGGTGGGCCTGGCGTGCGCTACGCATAACCCAGGGCTCAGAACAGGATCTAAACCGCTTGGTTCATTGGATCGCGGTTCCTGCATGTGTTGTTGGCATTGGGTTCGCGGTGATTTACCCCAATGCGCATCCTCAGGCGAAATCTGCATTGCAAGCGATCTATATCGGCATAGCAGCCTTTGGAACTATGTCACTTTTGCAAGCGCCGCGCGCGGCTTATTGGTTTTTGGCGATCCAGATGTTTAGCCTCGCGATTGTCTGTGTGATCGTAGGTGCCGCGAGCGGGAATATCGTCGATACGGTGTTTGGCATTGCCTGTTTATTTGCGGCTGCAACCATTGCGCATATCATCTTGGAACGGCAAGCAACTCAGCTTCAAGCCTTTGTAAATGTTGAGGAGTTGAACCAAAAAACCGAAGTGATTGATCTTTTGTTGAAAGATTACGAAACGCAAGGGGTCGAATGGATTTGGCGGACCGATAAAACCGGAAAAATCCTTTCGCTTCCGCAACCTATAGAGCAAATGTTACTTGGATTTGACGGGGCAGAGCATCACGGCGATCTTCTGCCATTTCTCAGATCCCATACGACAGAGCTTTCCTGTGAGGCGCTTCGAAGTCTTCGACGCGCGTTTAAAAAGCGCATAGAAATCGAAGGGGTGACCTTGCCGATTAAGGCGCGAAGCGGGCAAAAATGGATCCTCATACGGGGCCGTCCGCAATTTAATGGGATGGAATTTACCGGGTATCGCGGGATTTTTGCAGACGCCACAGCAACCGTTGAAGCGCAACGAGAGGCGCAGTTTCTCGCACAGCATGATGGGCTTACCAAACTCGTCAATCGCCATTATGTCCAACGCCATCTGGCAGGTCTAGATCCTGAAATCGACGAAGTTTGCGCCTATGCCATTGATCTGGATGCCTTTAAGCAGGTCAATGACAGCTATGGTCAAGAGGTTGGGGATGAGCTGCTGAAATGCCTGGCGACCCGGCTGCAAAACATCTGCCAGCCGTGTGATGTTGTTGCCCGCCTTGGCAGCGACGAGTTCTTGCTGCTGTTGCCCAAAAGAGGGCAACGAGAACTCTCGCATGAGGGTTTTGTTGATCGCGTCCTAGCGGAATTGTCGGCCCCCGTGAGAATCCAGCAATATGACATTGCAGTAAGCGCCTCGATTGGAACTGCGGTTTTTCCTGGCGATACGAAACAAGGCCCAGACATTCTTAAGAAAGCGGATATCGCTCTTTTCGAGGCAAAGCAGCGCGGCAAGAATATTTGCGTGCCCTATACTCATGCACTCCATGCCGAACATGAGAACCGGTTGCTCTTGGCGGATAGGTTGCGGCTTGCCTTGGAGCGGGGAGAGGTCGAGCCGTATTTCCAGCCATTATATTCTGCCCAATCCGGCACGATTACCGGTTTTGAGCTTCTGGCAAGATGGCAAGACCCGGTTTTGGGTTTCGTTTCGCCAGAGCGGTTTGTTGCCGTGGCAGAAGAAACCGGATTGATCCATCAGCTTGGGCGAGATTTGCTCTCTCGAGCCTGCCGGATTGCCCAGGGCTGGCCCAGTCCCGCAGGCGGCGCTCCTCTTAGTTTGTTTGTAAATGTCTCGCCTGTGCAAATCATGCGTGGCAATGTGATCGACGTGATTTCACAGGTGCTGGAAGAGACGGGATTTCCACCCGAGCGGCTCGAAATCGAGGTGACAGAAGGCGTGCTTATCCACGATCTCAGCTCGACAATCGAAACGCTGCGCTGCATTTCTGACCTTGGTGTGGGCATCGCGCTAGATGATTTTGGCACAGGCTATTCTTCGCTCAACTATATTCGCGCGCTGCCCCTGGACCGGCTCAAGATTGATAGATCCTTTGTCTCTGAGATTCACTCGCAAGAGGGGCGTTCCGTGGTTGAAATGATTGTTGAGTTGAGCCATCGCTTGAACTTGCAAGTCATTGCTGAAGGTGTCGAAACCGCGCAGCAAGCGGAGGTGCTCGGGGCGCTTGGATGTGATTATTTGCAGGGGTATTTCTTTTCAAAACCAATGCCTTGCGACAATGTTCTGCCCTACCTTTCCGAAGCGCTTCCGCCGGGCGCACCTGCTAAATATGGGGGCGCGCGAGGTTAGACATCATGCACATCAACAACGCCGCCCAAGGATTTGATTGCCCCTTTTATTTGCGGTGTGACAGGGAAGTCTTCGCCTAAAGCCAGTTCGACTTCGCCCAAATCGCCCGTTGTTATGCACAGGTGCACAGGGCCTTTTTGCGCCTTTTGCGCGGCTTGCTCTGCGGTTCTAAACACGGCTTGTACGGCCCCGATCGCATCGGCTGTGTCGATAAACACCCGTAGCCCCATACCACCCACATCGGCCACAATCGTATCAATGGGCGCAACTGAGCGGGCTAAGAGCTTCAACTGATCGGCCTCCAGCGTGGCTTCAACGGTGACAACGACCTTTTCGCCGCTCGTCAGATAGTCTTGCGCGGCCTCAAGCGTGTCGGAAAAAAGCGTGATCTCATAGGCGCCGGTAGGATCAGAGAGCTGAGCAAAAGCAAAGCGGTTGCCGCGCGCCGATTTGCGGATTTGCACACCGGAAACAACGCCGGCGAGCTTTGCAATGACCGGCGAGCGCTCAGCGCGCTGGGTCACATAGTCGAGCGTATTGACGTCTTTGCGCTTTAAGGGCCCCATATAATCATCCAGCGGATGGCCAGAGAGGTAAAAGCCCACGGCCAAAAATTCCTCTTTCAGTCGCTCAGAGGGCAGCCAATCTTGCACGGGGCTCAGGCGCGGCTCGGGCAGATCCTCGCCCGCCTCCCCAAAGAGCGAGGTTTGGTTCGAGGCCCTTTGCGCGTGAACCGCTGCGGAATAGGCGCTGAGCGCATCCAGGCTGTCAAAAACCCGCCGCCGATTGGGATCGAGAACATCAAAAGCCCCGGCGCGTGCCAGCATTTCCAGTGGACGCTTGCCAACGCGTTTAAGATCCACGCGCCGTGCAAAATCAAACAGCGTGACAAAAGGGGTATCTTCGCGGGCCGACGTGATCAACTTCATCGCCTCTACGCCCACATTTTTCAACGCGCCAAGCGCATAGAGCAATGTGCCATCCTGCACATCAAACGTGGCCTCAGATCGGTTCACACAAGGCGCAGCCCAGGGCAGATCCAGCCCCTTGCGCACCTCTTCAAAATAAACGCCCAGCTTGTCGGTTAGATGCATATCGCAGTTCATCACCCCGGCCATGAACTCGACCGGGTGGTTCGCTTTGAGCCACGCGGTTTGATAGCTCACCACCGCATAGGCAGCGGCGTGGGATTTGTTAAAGCCGTAATTGGCGAATTTATCGAGAAGGTTCCACACCTCCATCGCCTTGTCTTTATCAACCCCGTTTTTGCCCGCACCTTCCAGGAATTTTGGTCGCTCCGCATCCATCGCCGCTTGGATCTTCTTGCCCATGGCGCGGCGCAGCAGATCCGCGCCCCCCAGGCTATAGCCCGCCATTTCTTGCGCGATTTGCATCACCTGCTCTTGGTAAACAATAATCCCTTGGGTTTCGTCCAGGATGTGATCGACGGAAGGGTGCAGGTGGTCACGCTCGGAGAGCCCGTTTTTCACCTCGCAATATTTGGGGATATTTTCCATCGGGCCGGGACGGTAGAGCGCCACAAGAGCCACGATATCCTCAATGCAGGTGGGTTTCATACGCTTAAGCGCATCCATCATGCCCGAGCTTTCCACCTGGAACACGGCCACGGTTTTGGCGGCGGCATAAAGTTCATAGCTGGCTTCATCATCAAGCGGTATCGCGTTGATATCATTCTCAGTTCCGGGCGCGGGTTCGTAAAGCTCGCGCCCATCGGCGTTGATATGCAAGGCGCGCCCGGATTTGCGGATCAGATCCACCGCGTTCTGCACCACAGTGAGGGTTTTCAGGCCCAGAAAGTCGAATTTCACCAGACCCGCTTGCTCGACCCATTTCATGTTAAATTGGGTTGCGGGCATATCGGAGCGCGGGTCTTGATAGAGCGGCACCAGCGCATCCAGTGGGCGATCGCCAATCACAACCCCCGCAGCATGGGTGGAGGCATTGCGCAACAGCCCCTCGACCTGTTGGCCATAGGTGAGCAGCCGGTTCACCACCTCTTCGGCCTTGGCTTCTTCGCGCAGGCGCGGCTCGTCGCTTAACGCTTTTTCGATGCTGACGGGTTTAACGCCTTCAACCGGGATCAGCTTAGAGAGGCGGTCCACCTGCCCATAGGGCATTTGCAGCACCCGCCCGATATCGCGCACGGCCGCTTTGGAGAGCAGCGCACCAAAGGTAATGATCTGCCCCACCTTATCGCGCCCATATTTTTCCTGCACATAGCGGATGACTTCCTCGCGCCGGTCCATGCAGAAATCGATATCGAAATCCGGCATGGAAACCCGCTCGGGGTTTAGGAACCGCTCAAACAGCAGCGCATAACGCAGCGGGTCCAGATCGGTGATGGTTAACGCGTAAGCCACTAGAGAGCCCGCACCCGAGCCGCGCCCCGGTCCAACCGGGATGTCATGATCTTTGGCCCATTTGATGAAATCTGCAACGATCAGGAAATAACCGGGAAAGCCCATGCGCTCGATAATGCCGAGCTCAAAATCGAGCCGCTCTTGATAGGCCTGAACCGAGGTCGCATGTGGGATCACCGCAAGGCGCGCTTGCAGCCCCGCATTGGCTTGGCGGCGCAGCTCGTCTACCTCATCATCGGCAAATTTGGGCAAGATCGGATCACGCCTATAGGCCATGAAGGCACAGCGGCGGGCGATTTCAACCGTGTTCTCTAGCGCCTCGGGCACATCGGCAAAGAGCACGGCCATCTCTTGCGGGCTCTTGAAATAATGCTGCGGCGTGAGGCGGCGGCGCGGCTCTTGTTGATCCACATAGGCGCCCTCGGCAATGCAGATCAGCGCGTCATGGGCCTCATACATTTCTGTTTTCGGGAAATAGACGTCATTGGTGGCCACCAGGGGCAGGCCCAGCTCATAGGCGATCTCCACATGCCCGCGCTCGGTCAGGCGCTGCGCTTCATCGGGGGAGCCATCTTCGCGCGGATGGCGTTGCAACTCGATATAGAGCCTGCCCGGAAAGGCATTTGCCAGACGCGGCACAAGCTCTTGCGCCTTTGCACGTTGGCCCATTTGCAAAAACTGCCCCACTGGCCCGTTCGGCCCACCAGACAGGCAAATTAGCCCGCCCGAATGGGTTTCAAGTTCGTCCAATGTAACCTGCGGCAACTGCCCGCCCTTATCCACATAGAGGCAAGAGTTCAGCTTCATCAGGTTTTCATAGCCGGTCTCATTCTGGGCCAGCAAAACAATCGCTGCGGGGGCGCGCGGCTTTTCACCGGGGGCGGGCGGGGCATATTCCAGATCGATCTGACAACCAATAATCGGCTGGATGCCCGCTCCGCTGAGCGTCACAGAATATTCAAGCGCGGCAAACATATTATTGGTATCGGTGATCGCCAGCGCGGGCATGTCATGCGCTTTGCACAAATCGGGCAGCTTTTTCAGCCGCAACGCCCCCTCAAGCAAAGAATATTCCGTATGGGTGCGCAGATGGATGAATTTTGGCTCGCTCATGGGGGTAGATTACGCAAGCCTCGGGGCGTTTTCCAGGGGCGAAACAAAGGCTCTTGCAAATTGTTGCGAACCTAGATTAGCGTGAAAGAGCCCGGCGCTCTACGCCGCATCGAGCCCGGGCCCAAGCAGGATGATGGTAAGGCGGCGGGGCAAACCCATGCAGATCAGGTTTCTTCTGAACGGAGAGGCGGTCGAAATCCCGGTGCCCGATCCCACTGTGACTTTGCTAGACTGGCTGCGACAAGAGCGGGGGCTAGTAGGCACGAAAGAGGGCTGCAATGAGGGCGATTGCGGCGCGTGTTCGGTGATGGTGACGGATGAGGGCGGTGCCAAACCGCTCAATGCCTGCATTTTGTTCCTGCCTCAGCTCAATGGCAAAGCGCTGCGCACGGTGGAGGGGATCGCGGCCCCTGGTGGCGCGCTGCACCCCGTGCAAGAGGAAATGATCACCCATCACGGATCACAATGCGGATTTTGCACGCCGGGTTTTATCACAACGATGGCTTGCAATCACCTTAACGGGGTGACGGATCACGACACTGCACTGGCCGGGAATCTGTGTCGCTGCACCGGTTATGCGCCGATCAAGCGCGCCGCACAGGCTGCGGAACCCGCACCAGTACCAGATCATCTGCGCGAAACGCCACCGCGTCCCACGCGGCAGGTCCAGGGCGCTTGGGTGCAGCCCGAAAGCGGCGATGAATTGGCGCAGTGGTATGTGCAGCATCCCGAGGCGAGGTTAATCGCAGGGGCCACAGATGTTGGGCTCTGGGTGACAAAGCAATTTCGTGATTTGGGCCAGGTCGCCTTTTTGAATCGCTGCACGGATCTGGCGCAGATCAGTGAGACAGAGACCCATCTTGAGATTGGCGCGATGGTCACGTTAGCTGCCCTTGAGCCTTTGATGCAGGAACATCACCTCAGTTTTGCCGCGCTCATCCGCCGTTACGGCTCGCCCCAAGTGCGCGCGGCGGCCACAATCGGGGGCAATATCGCCAATGGCTCGCCCATCGGGGATAGCCCGCCCGCCCTGATTGCTTTGGGGGCTCAGCTGGTTTTGCGGCAAGGCGATGCGCGCCGCGAGATGGCTCTTGAGGATTTCTTTGTTGAGTACGGCAAACAGGACCGTCGCCCTGGCGAATTTGTCGAAGCAATCCGCGTGCCAAAGCAACCGGACCGGCTAAAATGTTACAAGATCTCAAAGCGGTTCGATCAAGACATCTCTGCGCTTTGCGGCTGTTTTTCGATCACGGTGCAAACGGGGCAGGTGACAGGCGCGCGCATAGCGTTTGGCGGCATGGCCGGCGTGCCCAAACGTGCAACCCATGTAGAGACCGCTTTGCTCAGCGCACCTTGGAGCGCGGAAACCGTTCAAGCAGCGATGCTGAAAATGACCCAAGATTTTAGCCCCTTAAGTGATATGCGCGCCTCCGATAGCTACCGAATGCAAGCCGCACAAAATCTGCTCTGGCGCTATTGGTGTGAAGATCAGGGCCAAACTGCGCAGGTGCGGATATGAACGTCGGAAAGCCAACCCCGCATGATGCGGCGCTTTTGCATGTCACAGGCGCTGCACGATATGTCGATGATATTCCGACACCGCGCGAAGCCTTGCATCTGGCCTTTGGGCTGAGCACCGTTGCGCATGGCACGCTGGAAAGCCTTGATCTGAGCGCAGTGCGCGCCGTCCCCGGTGTTGTGCAGGTGCTCACGCATCAGGATCTGAAACGCCCGGCCGATTGCTCGCCGTCCAACCATGACGAGCCGCTGCTCTGCGATGGTACCGTCCACTACCTAGGCCAGCCCTTGTTTTTGGTGATCGCCACCAGCCACTTGGCGGCGCGCCGTGCTGCGCGTCTTGGCCGTGCTGAGATCACAGAACTGCCCGCTATTCTCAGCATTGAAGAGGCGCTGGCGCAAAATGCCCGTTTCGAGGATGGCCCGCGCGTCTACGCCAAAGGCGATGCAGACCTGGCAATTTCAAACGCCCCCCACAAGATCGACGGCACGTTCGAGATCGGCGGGCAAGAGCATTTCTATCTTGAGGGCCAAGCAGCAATGGCGCTGCCCCAAGAAAGCGGGGGGATGCATGTTCACAGCTCCACCCAGCATCCCACGGAAATTCAACATAAAGTCGCCGAAGCGCTCGGCCTACCCATGTCCGAAATACGCGTTGAGACGCGGCGCATGGGCGGCGGGTTTGGTGGCAAAGAAAGCCAGGGCAACCACCTTGCCATTGCTTGTGCGCTCGCGGCCGAGGCGACGGGGCGGCCCTGCAAGATGCGCTATGATCGCGATGATGATTTTGTGATCACAGGCAAGCGGCACGCGTTCCGTATCACCTATTCTTGTGGTTTTGACGATCAAGGCCATATATTGGGCCTAAGCTTTACCCATTATGCGCTGTGCGGCTGGTCCATGGATCTGTCATTGCCGGTCTGTGATCGCGCGATGCTGCACGGCGCCAATGCCTATGATCTTGCAAATATCCGCATTGAAAGCCACCGTCTGCGCACCAATACCCAAAGCGCCACCGCCTTTCGCGGCTTTGGTGGCCCGCAAGGGGTTCTAGGCATGGAGCGGGTGATGGACCACATCGCGCATCATCTTGGTCGCGATCCCGCAGCACTGCGTCAGCGCAATTACTATGGGTGCGGGGCAGGGACCGGCACCACACCCTATCTGCAAAAGGTTGAGGGATTTCAGCTGACTGCGATGACTGAGGCGCTGCTGGAAAGTGCCCAATACCACCAGCGCCGCGGCGAGATTGCTCAGTTCAATGCAGGCTCCGACATTTTGAAAAAGGGCATCGGTTTTAGTCCTGTGATGTTCGGCATTAGCTTCACGCTCACGCATCTTAACCAAGCCGGCGCTTTGGTGCATGTCTATCAAGACGGCTCAATCCATCTGAACCATGGTGGAACCGAAATGGGGCAGGGGCTGTTTCAAAAGGTCGCTCAAGTCGCCGCCAGCCGGTTCGGTGTGCCTGTGCAGCAGGTAAAAATCACCGCAACGGACACCGATAAAGTGCCCAACACATCGGCCACCGCTGCCTCCTCAGGCTCGGATCTCAATGGGATGGCGGTCAAAGCAGCCTGCGATACGATCCGTGCGCGCATTGCGGGCGTGGTTGCCCAGGCCCAGGATTGCGCAGCGTCCGAGATACAGTTTGAGGGCGGGCAGGTTACGGGTCCGAAGGGCGCGCTCAGTTTTGCGCAGGCGGCGCAAATGAGCTGGCAAGCCCGCGTGAGCCTCTCGGCGACAGGCTTTTATAAAACGCCAGATATTTCTTGGGACCGGATCGCGGGGCGGGGCAATCCGTTTTACTATTTTGCTTACGGTGCGGCGGTCACCGAGGTGATGATTGACAGGCTCACCGGGGAAAATCGCATCTTGCGAACGGACATCCTGCATGATGCGGGGGCCTCTTTGAACCCCGACTTGGATCTTGGCCAGATTGAGGGGGGCTATGTGCAAGGGGCGGGTTGGCTCACATCCGAAGAGCTGGTCTGGGATGGGCGCGGTGCACTTCGCACCCATGCGCCTTCGACCTATAAGATCCCCGCATTTGCCGATCAGCCGCAAGAGTTCAACGTCGCGCTCTGGGGCGCTGAGAACCACGCCGAGACGATCTATCGCTCAAAAGCTGTGGGAGAGCCGCCCTTTATGCTTGGGATTTCCGCGTTTTTAGCGCTCTCAGATGCGGTTTCGGCCTGCGGGCGGGGCTATCCAGATCTGCAAGCTCCTGCGACGCCAGAGCAAATTCTGACGGCTATTTCTGGAATATGAATAGTTGCATTACTGTCACAGTCGCAGCGACCAAAGGCTCTACCCCGCGTGAGGTGGGCGCGTCCATGACCATCTGGCCTGATCACCAAGAGGGCACAATTGGCGGGGGTGCGTTAGAATATGAAGCGACGCGCATCGCCCGCGAAATGCTCGCTTCGGATCACATACAAACCCGGCGAACCTTTCCTTTGGGGCCAGATTTGGGGCAGTGCTGTGGCGGTGTTGTCACACTAGATTTTATTGAGGGGGCGTTGTCATCAGAGCCGATGGAGCCGCCTCTCTGGATTTGGGGGGCAGGCCATGTGGGACGCGCTGTTGTGCATGCGCTACATCCGTTGCAAGATCGCACCATAACATGGGTGGATTCTGGGGCTGATCGTTTCCCGGCGGACCTGCCAAACTTGGTGAATCCACTGGTTGCTGCGAAAATACCGCAGGCTGTTGCGTATGCGCCACGTGATGCGGATCACCTCATCCTCACCTATTCTCACGATATTGATCTTGCCTTGTGTGATGCTCTTTTGCGACACGACTTTGGCTTTGCTGGCCTCATCGGCTCGGCAACGAAATGGGCGCGATTTCACAAACGCTTGTCTGAGATGGGGCACACAGGTGCTGAAATTAGCCGCATCACATGCCCAATTGGCGAGCCTTCGCTTGGAAAACACCCAGCCGCTCTTGCTCTCGGCGTGGTTGCCCAGTTACTAACCAATTCTAAAGGAGATTGGGGACATGAGCGCGCTGATTGAACTTTCTGGGCTTACTAAGGCCTATCCGGGCGTGATCGCCAATAGTGATGTCTCTTTTGAGATCGCTCCTGGGGAAACCCATGCGCTATTGGGCGAAAATGGCGCCGGTAAATCCACTTTGGTCAAGATGATCTACGGGCTGGTAAAACCCGATTCTGGCCAGATGCGCTTGCATGGCGCGCCATATGCTCCATCCGAACCTCGCGAGGCACGTTCCTCCGGTATCGCTATGGTTTTCCAGCACTTTTCTCTTTTTGATGCGATGAGTGTCGCCGAAAATATCGCCCTTGGCATGGAAAATCCGCCGCCCATGCGCCAGCTTGCCAACCGCATTTCAGAGGTTTCGCAGGCTTATGGGCTGCCGCTTTCCCCGCATCAGCTTGTCGGGGATCTCTCAGCGGGCCAGCGCCAACGCGTTGAGATCATTCGTTGCCTTTTGCAGGACCCTAAACTCTTGATCATGGATGAACCGACCTCGGTGCTTACGCCTGGGGAGGTTGAGATCCTTTTTCGCACCTTGAACCAACTGTCCCAAGAAGGCACGTCCATCCTCTATATCTCTCACAAACTTGAAGAAATTCGCACGCTTTGCGATGCGGCGACGATCCTGCGCGGGGGCAAAGTCGTGGGGGAATGCACCCCAAAAGACACCAGTGCGCGTGAGATGGCTGAATTGATGGTTGGCAGCTCACTGCATGTGCCTGTTGCCAAACCGTCACAGGATAGAGACGTGCTGCTTTCAATCAATGCGTTAAGCCTGCCTGCTTCTTCGCATTTTGGCATTGCGCTCAAAGATATCTCATTAGAGCTGCGCGGGGGCGAAGTTTTGGGCCTAGGCGGCGTTGCTGGCAGTGGCCAAGATGAGTTGCTGGACGCGCTGTCGGGGGAGACGCCCACAGCAAATGGCACGGTTCTGCTTGAGGGTAAGGATATCTCGGCATTGCCCCCGCGCGCGCGCCGAGCATTGGGACTGCTAGCCGCGCCCGAAGAGCGTTTGGGCCATGCCGCTGTTCCAGATATGTCGCTGACCGAAAATGCGATGCTCAGCGGGGCCGTGCGGCAACGGCTTGAGCTGGGCGGATTTTTGAAATGGGGCGCGGCACGAAGTTTTGCCTCAGAGATCATCGTGAAATTCGACGTGCGCACCCCTGGTCCGGGAACAGCGGCTGGGGCTCTTTCTGGGGGTAATTTGCAGAAATATGTGATTGGTCGCGAGATTCTGCAAAATCCGAAAGTCTTGGTGGTCAATCAACCGACTTGGGGGGTGGATGCAGCTGCGGCCGCTGCGATCCGGCAGGCTTTACTTGATTTAGCAGCAAAGGGGGCGGCATTGCTGGTGATTAGCCAAGATCTTGATGAGTTGATGGAAATTTCCAATCGATTCTGTGCACTCAGTGATGGACGACTTTCTGAGCCCCAGCCAACAGCGGGGCTTACGGTCGAGGCCATTGGTCTTATGCTTGCCGGTAGCCAGGAGCCTGTTCATGGGTGATAGATTTGCAATGGCAGTGCGGTGCCAAATGAAAAATGGTGTGCCGCGCAGCGGCTCCGTTAAGGAACAGCTCACATGATCCGCTTTGAAAAACGTCCTGAGCCATCGCGCGCTTGGTCTGCTGGGGCTCCCGTGCTGGCTGTGCTTGCGACTTTGATTGCGGGCGGGGTATTGTTTGCGGCGCTTGGTAAGAACCCGGTTGACGCCTTGCTGACCATCTTCTGGGAGCCGCTCTTTGGTGAGTTTTCTTCTTACTACCGCCCGCAGCTTTTGGTCAAAGCCGCGCCGCTTGTGCTGATTGCGATTGGTCTTTCGCTTGGTTTCAAAGCGGGGATTTGGAATATCGGGGCCGAAGGGCAGTATATTATGGGCGCGCTGTTTGGGGCAGGGGTGGCGCTGGCGCTTTATCCGCTTGAGGCGGTTTGGCTCTTCCCGTTGATGGTGATGGCCGGTGCCTTGGGCGGCTGGGCCTGGGGCATGATCCCGGCGCTGCTCAAGATCCGCTTTGGCACCAATGAGATTCTTGTTTCGCTGATGCTGGTCTATATTGCCGAGTTTATTTTGGCCTCTATGGCCTTTGGCGCAATGAAAAATCCCGAAGGCTTTGGCTTTCCCGGCAGCCGCAATCTGAAGGAATACGCCTCAGCCCATAATGCGGATTTAATCCCCAATACGGGGCTGCATTGGGGCGCGGTTGCGATGCTGATCGCGGTGATCTTTGCTTATGTGCTGCTCGCCCGTCACCGGCTTGGTTTTGCTATTCAAGTGACCGGAGAGGCGCCGCGCGCGGCAAAATTCTCTGGCGTTAATCCAAACCGGCTGATTGTGTTTTGCTTAGGGGTTTCTGGTGCGCTTGCCGGGCTTGCAGGTCTGTTCGAGGTCTCAGGCCCCGCCGGGCAAATCACCGATAGTTTCAATGTGGGTTATGGGTTCACTGCGATTATTGTTGCTTTCTTAGGGCGGCTCAATCCAATTGGCATCCTGCTTGCGGGGCTTTTGATGGCTTTGACCTATATTGGCGGCGATATTGCTCAGGGTCAGCTTGGTCTGCCCGCCGCAGCCATTCAGGTATTCCAAGGCATGTTGCTGTTCTTTCTGCTGGCTATTGACATGTTCACACATTACCGGCCGCGCCGGGCAAACCGGGAGACCCTGTAATGGATCTAAGTGCGATTTCCCCAGTTCTTTTGCTGGCTGCGATCATGACGGCGGCAACGCCTGTTCTGTTTGCTGCCATTGGTGAGGCAGTTGTGGAAAAGGCAGGTGTGCTGAACCTCGGGGTTGAGGGCATGATGATCATCGGGGCCGTTGTCGGCTTTGTGGTCACGATTGAGAGCGGCTCGCCCTATTGGGGGTTCCTTGCGGCAGCTTTGGGTGGGGCTGGGCTCTCGCTGCTCTTTGTGTTCTTGACGCAGGTGATGCTGGCGAATCAGGTTGCATCGGGGCTGGCTCTCACGCTGTTCGGGCTTGGGCTGTCCGCCCTGCTTGGGCAAAGCTATGTGGGGCTGAAACCGCCGCGCATGCCAGATGTGAATTTTGGCCCCTTGGCGGAGATCCCGGTGATCGGCCCGATCATTTTCACCCATGATTTGATGCTTTACGTTGCGCTTTTGCTTGTCGCGGCCACTTGGGCGTTTTTGAAATTCACGCGGGCCGGCTTGATCTTGCGTTCGGTCGGTGAAAACCATGATGCCGCTCATGCTTTGGGCTATAAAGTGGTTCGCATTCGCACCCTAGCCATTTTGTTTGGTGGCGCCTGCGCGGGGCTGGGCGGGGCCTATATTAGCCTGATCCGCGTGCCGCAATGGACAGAGGGGATGACGGCCGGTGTGGGCTGGATTGCTCTTGCTCTGGTGGTATTTGCAAGCTGGAAGCCGTGGCGTGTCCTGCTTGGTGCCTATTTATTTGGCGGAATCACCCAGTTACAGCTAAACTTACAGGGTGCAGGCGTTGCTATTCCGGTCGAATATCTGGCAATGTCGCCTTATGTGATCACGATTGTGGTCCTTGTCTTTCTGTCTGCGGATAAAAGTGGGGCACCCGCCTCGCTTGGCCGCACATTCCACGCCTCAAGCTAGAGGCTTAACTTCGAGGGAGCTCTCTCATATGACACTCACAAAACTACTCGCCAGCGCAGCTATCGCGCTTGGTATGGCAGGGGCGGCGGTTGCTGCGGATAAAACGAAAGTTGGCTTTGTCTATGTTGGCCCTGTGGGCGATGGCGGCTGGACCTATGAGCATGACCAGGGCCGCCTTGCGGTGGAAGAAGCTTTTGGTGATAAGGTGGAAACCGTCTACGTCGAGAGTGTGAAAGAAGGCCCAGACTCAGAGCGGGTGATGACCCAAATGGCGCTTGAGGGTGCGGATCTGATCTTTACCACCTCTTTCGGCTATATGGATCCGACCAACAATGTCGCGGCCAAATTCCCCAATGTGAAGTTTGAGCATGCCACGGGTTATAAGCGCCTGCATCCCAATGTTTCCACCTATTCTGCGCGTTTCTATGAGGGGCGCGCGGTGCAAGGGCATATCGCGGGCAAGATGACCAAATCCAACATCGTGGGCTATATCGCCTCCTTTCCGATCCCAGAGGTTATTCGTGGCATCAACTCAGCCTATCTGCACGCCTCGCGCGTGAACCCGGATGTGGAGTTCAAAATCATCTGGGCCTATACATGGTTTGACCCAGCCAAAGAGGCGGATGCGGCCAAGGCTCTGATTGACCAAGGCGCGGATGTGATTTTGCAGCATACAGATTCAACAGCGCCCCAGGCAGCAGCGCAGGCGGCGGGCAATGTGATCACCTTTGGTCAAGCCTCGGATATGGGCGAATATGCGCCACTGCCGCGCGTGTCTTCCATCATCGACAATTGGGCTCCTTACTATATTGAGCGCACGCAAGCGGTCATCGATGGAACATGGGCACAAGTGGATCGCTGGGACGGTATTTCAACCGGTATGGTAAAACTGGGTGAGATCTCTGATGCGGTGCCTGCCGATGTGAAAGCCGAAGCGCTGGCAATGGTCGAGGCGATGCGCGCGGGCGACTACCACCCCTTTACCGGCCCGATCAATAAACAAGACGGCACCGCCTGGCTAGCAGAAGGTGAAACCGCAAGCGATGGCGATCTGCTGGGCATGAATTTCTACATCGAAGGCGTCAGCGGCGACGTCCCGCGGTAAGGGGCGCAGATAACCTCAAACAAGAAAGCCCCGCCAAATCGGCGGGGCTTTTTTTGGTTGGGAGCCTGGCGGCTAGGGCTGATCGGCGCGCGCGGCGGCTTTACTCGTCAGTTTTCTTTTTGGCTGCGGGCTTTTTCGCAGGAGGTTTCTTGGCCGTTGTTTTCTTAGGAGCGGCCTTTTTCGGTGCTGCTTTTTTCGCAGGTGCCTTCTTTGCGCCGCCTTTCTCCGCGATCAAAGCAACGGCCATGTCCATTGTTACCGTGTCTACTTCGGTCTCCTTTGGAATGGTGGCATTCACCTTGCCCCATTTCACGTAAGGGCCATATTTGCCGTCTTTGATCTCAACCGGCCCGCCTTCGCTTGGGTGTTCGCCAAGCGATTTGAGGGTTTTGGCTTGACCGCGTCCTTTGCGAGAAGCGACTTTCTCGGCCAAAAGCTGCACGGCGCGGTTCATGCCCACGGTCCAGACCTCGTCAAGCCCCTCTAAATTCGCATTGGTGCCGCCGCGATCTGATGTGCTTGGGGCATGTTTCAGATAGGGGCCATAGCGCCCGATATTGGCCCAGACCATAATCCCATCTTCGGGGTGTGGGCCGATCTGGCGGGGCAGGGAGAGCAGCATCACCCCGCGCTCCAATTCCAGCTCTTCGGGGGGCCATTCTTTGGGGATCGACTGGCGCGGGGGTTTCTTATTCTCTTCGGTCACAGGGCCGCGCTGCACATAGGGGCCAAAGCGCCCTTTGAACACACGGATCTCATCGCCCGCATCCTCTCCCAAGAGTTTACCATCCGGGGGAATCGCCGCCGCTTCGGCCTCTGGGTCAGGGGGGCCAAAGGGGCGTGTATAGCGACATTCAGGATAGTTTGAGCAGCCGATAAAGGCCCCGCCCGCCCGCGCTGTGCGCATCGACAGCCGCCCGGCCCCGCAATTGGGGCACAGGCGCGGATCACTGCCATCTTCGGTGGGTGGAAACAGATGCGGCTCCAGCACCTCATTGATCTTATCGAGCACCTCACCGATGCGCAGATCCGAGGTTTCTGCAATGGCTGCTGAGAAATCCTCCCAAAACCGCCCCAGCACGTTTTTGTAATTGCGATTGCCCGCGCTGACATCGTCCAGCTCTTCTTCGAGCCCGGCCGTGAAATCATAGCTCACATAGCGGCGAAAATAATTTGACAGGAACACCGTGACCAGCCGCCCCTTATCTTCGGGGAAGAGCCGGTTCTTTTCTTTGCGTACATACTCGCGATCTTGGATCGTGGTCACAACCGAAGCATAGGTCGAGGGTCGCCCGATGCCCAGCTCTTCCATGCGTTTCACCAATGTCGCCTCGGTATAGCGCGGCGGGGGCTGGGTGAAATGCTGCGCCGGTGTGACAGAGTTTTTCTTGGCAGGCTCCCCGGCGCTGAGTTGCGGCAGGCGCTTGTCATCTTCGTCAATCACGTCATCATCGCGCCCTTCTTGATAAACGCGCATAAAGCCATCAAAGAGCATCACTTGCCCTGTGGCGCGCAGGCCGACTTGCCCATCTTCGCTGGCGATCTCAACGGTGGTGCGCTCTAGCCGCGCGCCCGCCATCTGGCAGGCCAGGGTGCGTTTCCAGATCAGATCGTAGAGCTTGCGTTGATCTTCTTCGGTCAATTTCAGCGATTTGGGATCGGCGCTCATATTGGTGGGGCGAATGCATTCATGCGCCTCTTGTGCGTTCTTGGCCTTGTTTTTGTAGATGCGCGGGCTGTCTGGAACGTATTCCTTGCCATAGCGTGTCTCGATCTCGGCCCGCGCCGCTTGCACCGCTTCAGGGGCCATATCAATGCCATCGGTCCGCATATAGGTGATGTGCCCGGCCTCATAAAGCCGTTGCGCCAGGCTCATGGTTTGCCGCGCCCCATAGCCGAATTTGCGCGAGGCCTCTTGCTGCAAGGTAGAGGTCATGAAAGGCGCTGAGGGGTTGCGATTGGCCGGTTTTGCATCGACGCTTTGAACCGTGAGGGCGCGCGAGGTGATCGCTTGCACCGCCATTTCGGCTTGGGTCGCGTTCTCAAGGTCGAACTTATCGAGCTTTTTCCCGGCCAGAGAGGTGAGCCGCGCCTCGTAAACCTGACCGCGTGGATTGGCGAGCAGTGCTGTAACGGACCAATATTCCCGTGGCCGGAACGCTTCGATCTCCATTTCGCGCTCAACAATGAGGCGCAGGCACACCGATTGCACGCGCCCCGCAGAGCGCGCCCCAGGCAGTTTGCGCCACAGAACGGGCGAGAGGTTAAAGCCCACAAGATAATCCAGCGCGCGGCGGGCGAGATAAGCCTCAACAAGCGGCATATCCACCTGGCGTGGGGATTTCATGGCTTCGGCCACAGCCTCTTTGGTGATCGCGTTAAAAGTCACACGGCTCACGGGCGTTGACTTCTTGATCGAGCGCCGCTTGGTCAGGGCCTCTTGCAAGTGCCAGCTAATCGCCTCTCCCTCGCGGTCAGGGTCGGTGGCGAGGATCAGCTCGCCATCCTCGGCTAAGGCGTCGGCAATGGCCTTCACATGTTTTTTACTATCGCTCGCGACCTCCCAGAGCATGTCAAATTCATTGTCAGGATCGACCGAACCGTTTTTCGCAGGCAAGTCCCGAACATGACCATAAGAGGCAAGGACCGTGTAGTTCGGCCCCAAATATTTGTTGATTGTCTTGGCTTTAGCTGGGGATTCGACAACAACAACGGGCATATTTTCTTTGCGCCTCCAGTGGAATTTTTTTCTAACTGCTCGAGCCGCGCACCTTGAGCGTGCCTTGGACAAAATGTCAATGCGTCGATTTAGGGCAGGTTATCTGCGCAATTTAATGCGATTTGCTTAACAGCCCGCCAGGATGTCGGGTTATTTGGCCGATCAGCTCTAATTCGGTCAAAATCGGTGCAATGGTTGCCGCAGTCGCGGCCAGATCCCGGATGAGCTGGTCTTCTGCAATGGGGGTTGGGCCTAGCTTGTCCAGGATTTGCCGATGCAGGTCACGAAAATTTGCATTGGCGGGGCGGGTTGCTTGTTGCGGCGCAGAAGCGGGCGCGGGTAGGGGTTTCACAGGTTGGTGAGGTCTGCTGAGCGGCGCGAGGCTTTCTAAGATGTCGCGCGCGCCGCGCACCAGGATCGCGCCATCTCGGATCAAATGGTTGCACCCGGCGGCGCGCGCATCAAACGGGTGGCCGGGCACAGCGAACACATCACGGCCCAAATCAGCAGCATCGCGCGCCGTGATCAAGCTGCCGGATTTTGCCGCCGCCTCAATCACAACGCAGCCCTGAGAGAGACCCGCGATCAGGCGATTGCGCACAGGGAAATGGCGCGCCTGGGGTTGAAGGCCGAACGGTTGCTCGGAAATGCGCAAACCCTTTTCGCCTATTTCTCGCGCAAGCTCGGCGTTTTCTGCCGGGTATAGAATGTCGAGCCCGCCTGCTTGCACCGCGATGGTTCCCGTCTCAAGCGTGGCGTTATGGGCGGCGGCGTCAATCCCGCGGGCAAGGCCAGATGTGACCACCAAACCCGCCTCTCCAAGCTCTTTGGCCAAATGTTTCGCCATGCGCATGCCCAGGGAGGAGGCGTTGCGCGCGCCCACAAGCGAGATATTTGGGCGCGTCAAGAGACTGGTATTGCCCAAGGCCCAAAAGAGCGGGGGTGGCGTGTCAAAATCCATGAAGGCGCGCGGATAGCCTTCATGCCCGTAAAGCAGCATCTTTGCCCCGAGCCGCGCTCCTGCGGTCAATTCACGTGTGATGAGATCTGCGGCGGCGATTTGATAACCAGAAACGCCGGCGGCACGCGCCACGTTTGGTAGCGCGGCCAGCGCATTCTGCGCGCTGCCGTGTTCAGTCAGAAGTCTGTGATAAGTAGACGGCCCGACCCGGCGGGAGCGCAACAGGCGGAGATGCCAGAACCGGATATCTTCCGTGGTGGGTGGGAGTGGGGGGTGAGTGGAAGAAGGATGTGAGTCCCCGGCCATCTGCACGCTCCAACCTGTTGCAACCCTAGGTTTATAGATTCGAGGTTAACAAGTTCCTAACAAAACCCGTCTGTTTTTAGGAAATGGCATTTTTTTCGCATTTCGGGCAAATTTTTGCGAAATTCCATTAAGCTGCAGATCCGCCAACGGTCAGCCCTCCGATCATAAGGGTCGGTTGCCCAACGCCGACAGGAACCCATTGACCCTGTTTGCCGCAATTGCCCATGCCGGGATCAAGCTGCATGTCATTGCCGATGGCGCGAATCTGATTGAGCGCAGTGGCCCCATCACCGATCAATGTTGCGCCCTTCACGGGCGCACCGACCTTTCCGTTCTCAACGCGGTAGGCTTCTGTGCAGCTAAAGACGAATTTTCCATTGGTAATATCAACCTGCCCGCCGCCAAAGCCCACTGCATAGATTCCGTCCTTAAGATCGGCGACTATATCCTTAGGGTCCGTTTCTCCGCCCAGCATATAGGTGTTGGTCATGCGCGGCATCGGCGCATGCGCATAGCTTTGGCGCCGCCCATTGCCGGTGGCTTTGACGCCCATAAGTCGGGCGTTTTGGCGGTCCTGCATATAGCCGACCAAAACACCATCCTCGATGAGTGTGTTTTTGCGCGATGGCGTGCCCTCATCATCAATCGAGAGTGAGCCGCGCCGATCTGGAATCGTGCCATCATCAAGCACGGTGACCCCTTTTGCGGCGATTTGCTGGCCCATAAGCCCTGCAAAAGCCGAGCTGCCCTTGCGATTAAAGTCGCCCTCAAGCCCATGGCCAATGGCCTCATGCAGCAAAATCCCTGGCCAGCCGGGCCCAAGCACAACATCCATAACGCCGGCCGGGGCAGGCACGGCTTCAAGGTTCACCAGGGCAATGCGCAAAGCTTCTTTGAGCTGAGCCTGCCAATGGGCCGGTTCCAGCAGCGCCGCAAGCCCCATTCGACCACCGCCCCCAGCGCTCCCGGTCTCGCGGCGGCCATTTTGCTCAACAATAACCGAGACATTGAGCCGCGTCATGGGGCGTATGTCGCTAAAAACTTGCCCGTCAGGCCGAAGAATAACAACCTCTTGATGTGAGGCTGACAAAGACGCAGAGGCCTGAATCACACGGGAATCAAGCGCTCGTGCATAGGCATCAATCTCGCGCAACACCTGCACCTTGCTGGAAAATGGGCTGCCAATGATCGGATCTGCATCTGTATAAAGTTTGGTGTTTGTGCTCGGCGGCGGGCTCGCGAGCGCGTTTGTATCCTGGGCTACGGCCAAGCGCACAGTTTCGGCTGCACGCTTTAGCGCATGTTCACTCATCTCTGTTGAATGCGCATAGCCTATCGCCTCACCGCTCACCGCACGCAGGCCAAATCCTTCCGCAGCATCATAACTGGCTGTTTTAAGGCGAGAATCATCAAACACCAGTGCCTCACTGCGCATGCGCTCCAGAAAGAGTTCGCCATCATCTGCACCGCGCGTGGCCTCTTGCAGCACGCGCAGTGCCGCTGTCTTATCGAATTTGTCAGAAAATGGATCGAAGCGGTCATGGGGCATGGGGGAGCCTTTCATTTCAAGAAGCAGCGTCTCTTTGACGCAATAAGCCTGTCTTTATCTCTCTTAAAGACTATGGTTGTACGAGCTAGGATAAAACACAACAAGGGTGCGGCCATTTGGTACGCGCCCAAACAAGCCAACAGCGATCAACCAAGATCAGGACAGCAAATGAAAAAGCTATTAAAAAGCCTTGGCCTTATGGGCGCTCTGACACTTTCGACCCCGGTCTGGGCCCAAGATGGTCTGCAAGAAATCGGGATCCCTCAGCCTGGCGGAACAGGCTTCCAACCCGCTGCGAGTGAGCTTGCTTTCGAGATGCAGCAGCTCGACTACTTGATCCTTATCATCATCACCGCGATCACCCTGTTCGTGGTCGGGCTGATTGGTGTGGTGATCGTCAAGTATAACCGCAGTGCCAACCCGAACCCGGCAAGCTTTACCCATAACACGCCTGTCGAAATTGCCTGGACCGTTGGGCCAATCGTGATTTTGGTATTCATTGGCGCGTTCTCGCTCCCGGCGCTGTTTAACCAGCAAGAGATCCCAGAGGCCGACGTGACCATCAAAGTCACAGGCTATCAGTGGTATTGGGGCTATGAATATGTCGATCATGATGTGGCCTTTGACAGCTATATGCTCGCCAAAGAAGACCTAGAGGAATATGGTTATTCCCAAGAATCCTACCTGCTTGCGACCGATACCGCTGTTGTGGTGCCCGTTGGCAAGGTTGTCGTCATGCAAGTCACTGGCGCAGATGTGATCCATGCGTGGACCATCCCCTCCTTTGGTGTGAAACAAGACGCGGTGCCTGGACGTCTGGCCGAGCTGTGGTTCCAAGCCGACCAAGAGGGTATCTATTTCGGTCAGTGCTCTGAACTTTGCGGTAAAGACCACGCCTATATGCCCATCACGGTCAAAGTCGTAAGCGAAGCCGCCTATGAGGTGTGGCTGGGTGAGCAAATGGCCGCCCGTGATGCCGCGTCTAACGTCCAAATTGCTTCCAACTGATTTGGTACTACAGTTTCAGGGCATGGGGCAGCAGCCTTGTGCCCTGATAATGAGGGAGGTTCGCACAGCATGACCGATACGGCAGATATACCACAAAGCTATGAGCCGACGCTTGGGGATTACTTCGCGCTCCTAAAGCCGCGCGTAATGTCATTGGTCGTGTTCACCGCCTTTGTTGGACTTATGGCCGCGCCTACGAGCCTTTCCGTGGTCGAATCCTTTTGCGCGGTGCTTTTCATAGCTATCGGTGCTGGGGCATCGGGGGCGTTGAATATGTGGTGGGATGCGGATATCGACGCCGTAATGCGCCGCACAGCCGGGCGTCCGATCCCCTCGGGCCGTGTCGATCCCGAAGATGCGCTTTACATCGGCGTTGCGCTGTCAGGGCTGTCTGTTGTCATGCTCGGGCTCGCAACAAATCTCTTTGCCGCCGCGTTTCTGGCATTCACGATCTTCTTTTACGCCGTGATCTATTCCATGTGGCTCAAACGCTCGACGCCGCAGAATATCGTTATTGGCGGCGCAGCAGGCGCATTCCCTCCCGTTATCGGCTGGGTATGTGCGACCGGGACAGCACCGCTTGAGGCATGGCTGATGTTCGCGCTGATTTTCTTGTGGACACCGCCGCATTTCTGGGCCCTCGCCCTGTTCATGCGCTCCGACTACGATGATGCGGGCGTGCCAATGCTCACCGTCACTCATGGTCGCCGTTTCACGCGGGTCAATATCCTGTGCTACACGATTATCCTGGCGGCCTTTGCAATCGCCGCAGCCTTCACCGGATTGGGTGGCCCAGTTTATCTAATTGTTGCTTTGGTGCTAAACGCTCTCTTCCTAAAAGGTGCAGTAGACATATGGCGCAGAGATGAAACCATGTCGGAAGCGGACAATTTCTTGACCGAGAGATCCTTCTTCAAACTGTCTCTCCTCTATCTCTTTGCCCATTTCGGTGCCATTCTCATTGATGCCGTGTTCTTTTCAACGGTCCTGGCATCATGGAGCATCCTATGAAAGTCGAGCATGAACTGCATCAACGTCGGCGTGGTCGCAACATCGGGGTGGGGCTCTTGCTCGCCGCGTTCATTGGCCTGATCTTTGCCTTGACCGTTGCAAAAGTGACCAGTGAGAGTTTTCAGCTACCAAATATAGAGCAGGGAGCGGGAGAATAATCGTGAAAGACGCAAAATCAAAAACGGTCCTGCAATTGCTTGGTGTTGTTGTTCTTATGGGCGGGCTCGCCTGGGCATCCGTGCCCTTTTACGACTGGTTCTGCCGCGTCACGGGGTTTGGTGGAACCCCTTTGCTTGCTGAGGCTGGCGCAGAAAAAGTGCTGGATCAAACGATCAAAATCCGCTTTGATGCCTCTCTAGAGCGCGATATGCCCTGGAAATTCAAACCGGTGCAGCGCGAAATAGAGCTGCGTATCGGCGAAACAGGGCTGGCGTTCTATGAGGCGCATAACCCAACCGATAAGCCAATCGCAGGATCAGCCAGTTACAATGTCGCCCCCTATACGGCAGGGGGGTTCTTTACCAAAATAGATTGCTTCTGTTTCGAAGAGCAGATCTTGCAGCCGGGTGAAACTGTGCAAATGCCGGTAAGTTTTTTCGTCGATCCTGCAATCGTTGACGACCGCGATGCGAAATATGTGCATACGATCACCCTAAGCTATACCTTCTATCAGATTGATCTTCCTAGCGATTATGTCGCTCTAGAAAGCTCAACTGACACTCAAACCAACTAACCTGACGAGCCAAGAGGAGCCGATCATGGCAGGCGCAAAAAATCACGACTATCACATTCTCTCCCCTTCCATTTGGCCCTTAGTTGGGGCCGTCGCCGCATTTGTCATGCTGTTCGGCGCTGTGGCTTGGATGTCCGGGGGCATGACAGTTCTGTATGAAAGCATGGAGATTTCCGGCCCCTGGTTGTTCCTGATCGGCTTTGCCGCCGTTCTCTATACGATGTATGCTTGGTGGGCTGAGGTGGTTGTTGAAAGCCATGTGGGCGATCACACACCGGTTGTTCGTATCGGCCTGCGCTATGGGTTCATCCTGTTCGTGATGTCCGAAGTTATGTTCTTTGCCGCGTGGTTCTGGTCCTTCTTCAAACATGCGATCTACCCGATGGAAGAGTATCTCGGCACCGAATACATCCCGCCAGAGGTCTATCCGGTCGACGCCTTTCACCTGCCTCTGATCAACACATTGGTGCTGCTCCTCTCTGGCTGTGCTGTTACATGGGCGCACCACGCGCTTGTGCATGGCGGGCCGCGCAAAGATCTGATCAACGGTCTGGCCATCGGCATCGTTTTGGGTGTGCTCTTCACCATCTTGCAGGGCTATGAATATTATCACCTGCTGCATGAAGGCTGGGAATTCGGCGGAGATCGGTTCTACTCCAACTTCTTTATGGCAACAGGCTTTCATGGGTTCCATGTAATCATCGGCACAATTTTCCTGACTGTCTGTTTGATCCGTGCGATGAATGGCCATTTCACCGCCGAGCGTCATGTGGGCTTTGAGGCCGCTGCTTGGTACTGGCACTTTGTTGATGTTGTTTGGCTGTTCCTGTTCTTCGCTGTTTACATTTACGGCGTTGCGCAAGTGACCTAAGCACAAGGCGACATCTACTTGACTAAGCTTGAGCGCGGGACGATGTTTCGCGCTCATCTTTATTGGGGCCATAGGGCAAATGTTTCGAAATCTATTCTTGCTTGTTGTGGGCGCTGGTGGGCTTGCTGTTCTTTTGTATCTCGGGATATGGCAAATCCAGCGGCTGGCCTGGAAAGAAAACATGCTTGACGCGATCCAAACGCAGATCAACGCGCCGCCCATCGCGCTCCCCAGTGATCCAAACCCCGAAACAGACCGTTACGCACCCGTTTTTGCGCAAGGCAGCTTTCGTTCAACGGACCCGGTAAAAATGCTGGCATCCCGGCGGCAAATCGGTGCGGTTCATCGGCATATAGCGGCGTTTGATTTGGAAAACGGTGGGTCCATCCTTGTGGATATAGGCTGGCTGCCTGCGAATGCGAACTTAGAGGGCCTGCCGCAAGGACCATTGCGGCTAGAGGGGAACCTAGATTGGCCCAATGAGGTTGATGGTTTCACACCGCCCCCGGATGAGGCGGCCCGGCTGTGGTATGCCCGTGATGTCACCTCGCTTTCAGCGTTTCTGCGCACGCAGCCCGTGCTATTGGTGCTGCGCGAAAAGCCAAGCCCGGACTTTCAGGCGACACCTTGGCCCGTGGATATAAAAGGTATTCCCAATGATCATCTGCAATATGCCGTGACATGGTTTTCACTTGCGGCTATTTGGGCGGGCATGACATTCTATTTCCTGCGTCGCAATCGGCGGCGCGCGTAAACAAGGCACGCTGCAAATGCTCTATATTTCGACCCGTGGACAGGCGCCTCATCTGCCTTTCGAAGATACTATGCTAACTGGTCTTGCGCGGGATGGCGGGCTGTATGTTCCCGAGCAGATCCCACAAATGAGCCCTGACGATATCGCCGCCTTGGTCGGGCAGCGCTATGAGGATGTTGCGCGCAAGGTGATGCTGCCTTTCGTTGCCCAGAGCCTTTCGCAAGAGTTGCTCGGTGAGCTGATAGATAAAGCCTATGCCGGGTTTGGTCATGTGGCCCGCGCCCCGCTCGTGCAGCTGGATCATAATCATTTCTTGCTTGAGCTGTTCCATGGCCCCACATTAGCCTTCAAAGATTTTGCGATGCAGCTGATCGGCCAAATGTTCCAGGCTGTGCTTGCACGGCGGGGTGAGCGGGTCACGATTGTTGGGGCAACCTCTGGCGATACGGGCAGCGCAGCGATTGAGGCCTTTGCCGGGCTCGAAAATGTGGATGTGTTTATCCTTTACCCGCATGGGCGAGTTTCAGAAGTGCAGCGCCGCCAGATGACAACGCCAACCGCATCGAACGTGCATGCCTTGGCGGTTGAGGGGGATTTCGACGATTGCCAAGCCCGGCTCAAAGACATGTTCAACGATTTTGAGTTCCGTGACCGTGTGAAACTGGCCGGGGTGAATTCGATCAACTGGGCGCGGGTTTTGGCCCAAGTGGTGTATTATTTCACTTCGGCCGTTGCCATCGGAGCGCCCGATCGAAACGTGTCCTTCACCGTGCCGACCGGGAATTTCGGGGATATTTTCGCCGGATATATCGCAAAATCTATGGGGCTGCCGATTAATAAGCTGGTCGTGGCCACCAATCAAAATGACATTTTGCACCGCGCGCTGAGCGGGCAGGGCTATCATAAAGGAACGACGCTGCCCTCAATCAGCCCGTCCATGGATATTCAGGTCTCCTCCAATTTCGAGCGGGCTCTGTTCAACGCTTATGACCAAGACGGGGCCGCGATTGCGCAATTGATGGCCGAGCTGGGCCAAGGCGGGTTTGAGATTTCGCAAGGGGCGTTGCAGGCTTTGCAACAGCATTACGTGTCAGATCGCGTCTCAGAAGAGGAAACATCGGCCCAGATCGCCCGCACTTTGGCGCAAACCGGAGAGTTGCTGTGCCCGCATTCGGCAATCGGTGTGAAAGTGGCTGAAAAGTTCCTGGATCCTTCTGCAACTATGATAACGCTAGCCACCGCGCATCCGGCCAAATTCCCTGATGCGGTTGAGGCGGCGAGCGGTATTCGCCCCCCTCTGCCTGAGCGGATGAAAGATCTGTTCGAACGGTCGGAACGTGTAACCCAAGTTCCCAATGATCTAGAGGCCCTTAAAGCCCATATTCTGGGGGCATTGTAACGCGTGACTGTTCAACTTTATGAGCTGCCCAACGGGTTTCGCGTGGTGAGCGAGCCTATGCCGGGTCTCGGGTCGGCCTCGGTCGGGATTTGGGTGACCGCTGGCGCGCGCAATGAGCGGGCCGAACAGAACGGGATTGCGCATTTTCTCGAACATATGGCGTTTAAGGGCACCCAGAACCGCTCGGCTTTGCAAATTGCCGAAGCGATTGAGGATGTGGGCGGCTATATCAACGCCTATACCTCGCGCGAGGTGACGGCCTATTACACGCGGGTTCTGGAAAATGATGTCAGCCTTGCGGTGGATGTGCTGGCGGATATCTTGCTTAATCCGGTGTTCGATGAAGCGGAGATCGAGGTCGAGCGCGGTGTGATCCTGCAAGAGATCGGTCAATCGCTGGATACGCCCGATGATGTGATCTTTGACTGGCTGCAAGAGAAAGCCTATCCTGATCAACCTTTGGGGCGCACCATTTTAGGCCCTGTCGAGCGGATCAATGCCTTTGCAAAGCCTGATTTGCAAAATTTTGTCGCGGAGCATTACGGGCCAGAGCAGATGATCTTAGCCGCATCCGGGGCGGTAGATCATGAGAAACTTTGCAAATTAGCTGAAACGCTCTTTGGACATCTCCCAAAGCGGGCCGCAACGGCTGCTACAACCGCAGAATTTGGTGGCGGAGAGAGGCGCGTTGAAAAGGCGTTGGAACAGGCGCATTTCGCGCTCGGCTTTGAGAGCCCGAGCTATCGCTCTGATGAGATTTATGTGGGGCAAGTCTATGCGTCGATCCTAGGGGGCGGCATGTCTTCGCGCCTGTTCCAAGAGATCCGAGAAAACCGGGGCCTGTGCTATTCAATCTTTGCGCAGGCGGGGGCCTATGAGGATACCGGCTTGCTCACGATCTATGCCGGCACGTCAAAGGAGCAATTGCCGGATCTCGCTGCGCTGACGGTTGACGAGCTTAGGCGTTCGATTTCCGATATCTCGGATATTGAGGTAAACCGCGCGCGTGCGCAGATGAAAGCTGGTTTGCTGATGGGGCTCGAAAGCCCAAGCAATCGGGCAGAGCGTATGGCGCGGCTCATCCAGATTTGGGGCTATGTGCCGGATTTGTCTGACACGATCGCGCGCATTGATGCGGTGGATGCAGCGTCGGTTCGCGCATTTGCTGAGGCTATGATGGCGGATGCTAAAACGGCGCTTGCGCTTTACGGGCCGGTTGATGCAGCTCCAAGCCTTGATGACTTAAAGGCACGCTGTGCGCTCTGATGCTGCTGCTGCGCCGCAAAATTCGCATTTCAACAGAGCGGCTGGTTTTACGCCCGCCCGCCCATGGTGATTTTCGCGAATGGGTGGCGCTGCGCCGCTCTAGCACAGATCATCTGGTCCCGTGGGAGCCAAGCTGGGCACCTGATCATTTTAGCCGCAAGTCCTTTACCAACCGTGTGTATTGGGCGCAGCGCTCGATTAACTCAGGGAACGCGGTGCCTCTGTTCCTGACGCGGCATGAGGACGGGGCGCTGGTGGGGGCGATTACGCTGGATAATATCCGCCGTGGTCCCGCGCAATGTGGCATGCTTGGTTATTGGACCGGCGAGAGATTTGCGCGGCAGGGATATATGCATGAGGCGATCCTAGCCATGGTGCACTTTGCCTTTACCAAGCTGGACCTGAGCCGGATTGAGGCGGCTTGCCTGCCGGAAAACGTGGCCTCACGCGGGCTGCTGGAGGCGAGCAGTTTCAAATATGAAGGTGTGGCCCAGAGCTATTTGCAGATTGATGGGCGTTGGCGCAATCATGTGCTCTATGCCTGCCTGCGCGGGGATCGCCGCGGTAAGGTCGCTCTTGGTACTTGATTTTGTGGGGCAGTTTGCGCAAAGCAGGCATATGTTGACCTCTGCTGATCTCTCGTTTCGCGGCGCACTTATGGGGCGCCTTCCCTCGCACATCTTCCGCGATCCAGAGCCGCGGTATCTTGAGGAGCCGCGCGGGCGTTGGGCCGGGCAAGTCGGTGTTTTGGCGCTGCCAGAGACGGTTGAGCAGGTGAGCGCGCTTGTGAAAGTCGCCTCTGCTGCCTGCGTCCCGGTTCTCCCTTATGGCGGGGGAACGGGGCTGGTGGGCGGTCAGATCTGCGAGGACGGGCCAGCACCTTTGCTGATTTCGCTGGAGAAAATGAACAAGGTGCGCGCGGTTTATCCCGAAGAGAACGTGCTTATCGCGCAGGCGGGCACGGTTCTGGCCGATGTGCAAAGCGCAGCTGAGGAGGCGGGCCGTCTCTTTCCCTTGTCCTTGGCGGCAGAAGGCACCGCGCAGATTGGCGGAAATCTTGCCACAAATGCGGGCGGAACCGGGGTTTTGCGCTATGGCAATGCGCGCGATCTCTGTCTTGGGCTCGAAGCGGTTCTGCCCGATGGTTCGATCTGGAATGGGCTGTCGCGCCTGCGCAAAGACAATACCGGCTATGATCTGCGTAACCTGCTCATTGGCTCCGAGGGCACCTTGGGCATCATCACCGCCGCGTCACTCAAACTGTCGCCGCGCCCAGCTGTGACGGCAACAGCGCTGATGGTGGTACCCAGCCCCGATGCGGCTTTATCTCTTCTCTCGCTGGCGCGCGATCAAGTGGGAGAGGCGGTCTCGGCCTTTGAGCTTTTGCATGCCCAGGGGTTTGAGTTTCTGGCACAAACCTTGCCCGATATTCGCCGCCCCTTTGATCCTGCGCCTGAATGGTGCGTTTTGATTGAGCTGGGCCTGGCGCAGGGCCAGGATCCGAATGCAGCGCTTGAAACCCTGTTTGAACGCAGTTTCGAGGCGGGTTTGGCCAATGACGGACTCATCGCGCAATCCCAGACCCAAGCGCAAGAGTTCTGGTCCGTGCGCGAACATATTCCCGAGGCCAATCGCCGGATCGGCTCGATCAGCAGCCATGATATTTCTGTTCCCCTTGGCGCGATTTCCGAGTTTATCGCGCGGGCAGGGCAGGCAATCGCAGCTATCGGTGCGTTTCGCATAAATTGCTTTGGCCATGTGGGGGACGGTAATCTGCATTACAATATCTTTCCGGCCCTTGGAAAAACGCGGGCAGATCATCTTGGCGAACGGGACCAGATAAAGCAGGCCATTCACGATCTGGTGCATGAGCTTGGCGGCTCGGTAAGCGCAGAACATGGGATTGGGCGGCTGAAAGTTCAGGATCTTGAGCGCTACGGCGATCCTGTGAAACTTGCCACCATGCGCGCGATCAAACAGGCGCTAGACCCGAAAGGTATCATGAACCCCGGCGCTGTTTTGCGGGCATGAAACGAAAAAGCCCGCCAATTTTCTGACGGGCTTTCGCAGCTTTGATTCGGGATCGGTCTTAGAAACCCAAACCTTCGTATTTCTTTTTAAACTTGGAGACACGGCCACCTGTATCGAGCAGACGCGCGCCTGCGCCGGTCCAGGCAGGGTGCACTGTGGGGTCAATATCCAGCGCGAGCGTGTCGCCTTCTTTGCCCCAGGTGGATTTCATCTGTATTTCGGTGCCGTCGGTCATTTTCACGGTGATGACGTGGTAATCGGGGTGTGTATCTTGTTTCATCTCTTAACCCTCCGCGCCGGTTTTCTTGGGCTTATAGTTGCTATCCTCGGCGATACGTGCGGATTTACCACGACGCTGGCGCAGATAGTAAAGCTTGGAGCGACGCACGCGGCCACGGCGCACAACTTCGATGCTTTCGATATTGGTGGAATAGAGCGGGAACACACGTTCCACACCTTCACCAAAGGAGATCTTGCGCACGGTGAATGAGCCGGCAATGCCCTCACCATTTTTGCGCGCGATGCACACGCCCTCATAGGCCTGCACCCGGCTGCGCGAGCCTTCGATAATTTTATAGCCGACTTTAATCGTATCGCCCGCTTTGAAATCTGGGATCTCTTTGCCCAGCGAGGCGATTTGCTCCGCCTCAAGTTCTGCGATCAGGTCCATCTGATCTCTCCATATTTGCCCACGGTTGGCCCGCAGAGATGTCTTGCGCCTCAGAACTCTGGTCTTCGTCTCGGATCCGCGCGCGCGTCCGCCAGAGGGTCAGGTCACTGTCTTTGTTATGCTTTTGCTCAGAAAGGGCCGAAGCATGCCCACGCGCAAAAGACCCGGAGCGACTCGCATCCCTCAAGGCCTCTCGCGTATAGGGGCAAATCCCCCGTCGATCAAGCTTTCATTCGCTGAGCAGGATGATCTCAATCGCTTCGCCTGCTGCGCGTGGCGGATCATTTGGCGGGCGAATGGCAAGTGCGTTGGCATTGCTCAGAGCGCTGAGCGTCGATGAATCTTGGGCGTCAAATACGGTAACGCCCTGACCATCCACCTTGGCGCGCATGTAATGCTCTCGCGGGCCATTTTTTGCGCTTAGGGGCGCGGCTAAAACGCGGCGCTCACGGGGCGTGGGCAGCTGCGGCAGACCCTGCATCGCATCAATCATGGGGCAGAGAAAAATAACCCCGCAGACCATCGCAGAGACGGGATTGCCAGGCAGCCCGACCATCGCCGCAGACCCAAACTGACCAGCCATCAAGGGCTTTCCGGGGCGCATGGCGATTTTGTAAAAGCTCTGGGTGATGCCCATTTCCGAGGCCACATCGGCCACAAGATCATGATCCCCAACCGAGGCCCCGCCAATCGTCACCACCAGATCCGCAGAGGATGCGAGAGAGAACGCCGTTTGCAGACTGCTTTTCGTGTCCCTGGCAATCGGCAGCAGCCTAACCTGCGCACCGCGCGCCTCGAGCAAAGCGGCAAGCCCATAGGTGTTCGATGCAATGATCTGATGCGGGGCAGGCGTCTCGCCGGGCTGCACCAATTCATCCCCCGTGGGAATGATCGCAATGACGGGCTGTTTATAAACCGGCACGTCCGATACATTCATCGCGGCGAGCAATGCGATGTCATTTGCGTTTAATCTGCGCTGCGGAAAAAACTCTGCGCCTGCCTGAAAATCAAGCCCCTTGGGGCGCACAAAATCGCTTGGGTAGTCCGCCTCAATCAAGGTAATCAGATCGCCGCTGCGCTGCACATCCTCTTGGATCACCACCCAATCGCTGCCTTGGGGCAAAGGCGCGCCGGTGAAAATGCGCACCGCTTGCCCGGCGCGCACTTGGCCGTCAAAGCCATGACCTGCGGCGGCCTCGCCAATCACTTTGAAGACCGCATGTTGCTGAACCTCAGCGCCCTTAACCGCATAGCCATCCATCGAGGAGGCAGAAAAGGGCGGCTGCGCCCGCGCGGCGTGCACCGGGGCGCTCATCACGCGGCCAGCGGCGTCGCGCAGGGGAACCGTTTCGCTTTGTTGCGGCGGGATAAGGGCAAAAAGATGCGCGAGAGCCTCAGAAACAGGGATCATGACGCCTCATACCGGCCTGATTTTCCGCCATCTTTCAAAACCACATGCAAACCGCCAATCTCCATGGCGCGATCCACCGCCTTGACCATGTCATAGACCGTGAGCGCCGCAACCGAGGCAGCGGTAAGCGCTTCCATCTCAACGCCGGTTTGGCCTGTGGTTTTGACCGTTGCGGTGATATGCAAACCCGGCAGGCTCGGATCTGCCTCTAGCTCTACCGTTGCTTTGGCGAGCGCGAGCGGATGACAAAGCGGGATCAAATCAGCGGTTTTCTTTGCCGCCATAATGCCTGCCAGACGCGCGATGCCTGTCACATCGCCCTTCTTTGCGGTGCCAGATTGGATGATTTCCAACGTCTGCGGCGCCATCTTGATCCAGTTTTTGGCGATAGCGATGCGATCCGTGCTGGCTTTTGCAGAGATATCGACCATCTGCGCTTGGCCTTGCGCGTCGAAATGCGTGAGCTTAGACATCATGCGCCCTCCGCTATGAGAGGATTGGAAAGCAGTCGCTGCGTAGCATCTGCCACATCTTCCTGGCGCATCAAGCTTTCCCCGATCAAGAAGCTGCGTGCCCTGAAACGGGCCATATCGGCAAGATCATCCGGCGTGTTCAGGCCGCTTTCCGAAACGATCATCCGATCAGCGGGGATGCGCCGGGAGAGCTCACGCGTTACATCAAGGGAGGTTTCAAACGTATTGAGATTTCTGTTATTTATCCCGATCATGGTGCTTTTTAACTTGGTGGCGCGCTCTAGCTCATCCGCGTTATGCACCTCGATCAAGCAATCCATCCCCCAAGCACTGGCAGCCTCTTCGAGCTCGCTCGCTTGCGCATCACTCACCGAGGCCATGATGATCAAAATGCAATCGGCCCCAAGCGCGCGCGCCTCAGCGACCTGATAGGTGTCATACATGAAATCCTTGCGCAAAGCTGGCAACGAACAGGCCGCGCGCGCTTGGGTCAAAAAGGATTTCGCACCCTGAAAGCTGGGCGTATCCGTCAGAACCGAAAGGCAAGTTGCCCCGCCAGTTTCATAGGCCTGCGCAAGGGTTTCAGGGTCAAAATCGGCGCGGATCAATCCTTTGGAGGGGCTCGCCTTTTTGATCTCAGCGATCAGCCCATAGCCGCTATGCGAGGCGGCGCGCAAAGCCTGCGCAAAGGGGCGCACTGCGCTGGCGTGGCGTGCCTCTTCCTCCATCGCGCTCAATGGCTTTTGCGCCTTATCCGCTGCGATTTCTTCCAGCTTATAGGCTTTGATTTTGTCGAGTATTGTCGCGCTCATCTCTCAGGATCCCCCCAGTCTATTGGGCTATGCCCGCGCTCTTTAAGCCATTGATTGGCTAACGAGAAGGGGCGGGAGCCGAAAAAGCCGCGATGCGCCGATAATGGTGAGGGATGGGCGGTCTCAATCATCAGGTGATGATCGCGCTTTAGATGCTGTTTGTAGCGCTGCGCGGGCTTGCCCCAAAAGAAAAACGCGCGCGGCTCCGGGTCAAGCATTTGAAAGATCTGCTGAACCAGTACCGACCAGCCAAGCGATTTATGCCCGCCCGCCTTTGCCTGCGGCACGCTCAGCGCGGTATTCAGCAATAGCGCGCCTTGCTCTGCCCAATCACTTAGGTCCGTGCGGCTGCGCGCGCGCCCCAGATCGCTTTCGATCTCTTTGAATATATTGCCCAAACTATCGAGCCGCCCCGGAAAATCTTGCGGGATGGAAAAGGCCAATCCATCGGCCTTACCCGGCGTATGATAGGGATCTTGCCCAAGGATCACAACGCGCACATCTTGGGGCTGGCACAGCTCAAGGGCGCGAAAACGGCGGGATTTGGGCGGAAAGATCGGGGTGATTTCCTGCGCAAGTTTCTCATCAATTGCCGGAAGGTTTTCAGCAAAAAAGGGCAGGGCGGCCCAATCGCCAATCCCTGTCATGCGGCTGAGGTGATCGCGGCGAGCCGTTCGACCTTGCTGAGCGCGGCCCCGCTGTCGATGCTCTCTTTGGCCATCTCCACCCCTTCGGTGAGGTTATCTGCCTTGCCCTGAACCTTGAGCGCCGCCGCCGCATTGAGCAAAACCGCGTCGCGATAGGCGGAAACTTGCCCGGCCAATAGGGCGCGAAATGCTTTGGCATTCTCCTCTGGGGTGCCGCCCAAGATCGCCTCAAAGGGATGTACGGGCAAACCCGCCTCTTCGGGATGCAGCTCGAACTCGGTGACATCGCCCGTTTCGCTCAGCCCAGCCACCCAGGAAATCCCGGTAATCGTCAACTCATCCGTGCCATCTGAGCCATGCACCAGCCACGCGCGCTTGCTTCCCAAACGTCCCAAAGTCTCGGCCATCGGCGCGATAAGCTCTTTTGAAAACGCCCCCGTAAGTTGATATTTCACCCCGGCAGGGTTGGTGAGGGGGCCAAGGATATTGAAAATCGTGCGCGTGCCCAGCTCTGCGCGGGTGGGCATCACATGTGCGGTTGCGGGGTGATGCATCGGGGCCATCATGAAGCCGATCCCGGCCTCTTCAAGGCATCTTGTGACTACATCAGGCCCCACCATCACATTAAGCCCCATTTGCGTCAGCGCATCTGCCGCGCCGGATTTTGAGCTGAGATTGCGGTTTCCGTGTTTGGCAACAGGCACGCCCGCGCCCGCTACAACAAAGGCCGTGGCGGTGGATATATTCAGCGTGCCTTTGCCATCCCCGCCCGTACCCACAATATCCATCGCGCCGCTCGGGGCGGTCACGGGGCGGCATTTTGCGCGCATCGCGGCAGCGGCAGCGGCATATTCATCCACCGTTTCACCGCGCGTGCGCAGGGCCATCAAAAACCCGCCAATTTGCGACGGTGTGGCCGCCCCTTCAAACAAGATTTCAAAGGCTTGATCGGCCTCAGTCCGGCTAAGCGCGCGCTCGGCTGAGGCATGAATCAAGGGTTTTAACGCGTCACTCATGCGGGCACCTTCATTACATCTAAGAAGTTCTGCAGCATTTTATGGCCATGCTGCGAGCGGATCGATTCGGGGTGAAATTGCACCCCGTGGATGGGCAGCTCTTTATGCTCAAGACCCATGATTGTGCCATCTTCTAGCTCGGCGGTGATGCGCAAACTCTCGGGCATGGTCTCGCGCTCAACCACCAAGGAATGATAGCGCGTTGCCATAAAGGGGCTGGGCAGCCCGGCAAAAAGCCCCTGGCCCTGATGGGTCATGTTGCCCAGCTTGCCATGCACAATATCTTTGTGGCGCACCACGCGCCCGCCAAAGGCCTGCCCGATGGTTTGATGCCCCAGGCAAACCCCCATCAATGGGGTGCGCGTCTCAGCCGCCGCTTGGGTCAGGGGCAGGCAAATCCCCGCTTTATCGGGATCACAGGGGCCGGGCGAGAGCAAAATGCCAGCAGGGTTGAGCGCCATCGCCTCTTGCACATCCAGCGCATCATTGCGGCGCACGTGCACATCTGCGCCAAGCTCGCCCAGGTAATGCACCAGATTATAGGTGAAACTGTCATAATTATCGATCAATAAGAGCATCTTGCCGCGCCTTTGAGCATACACGCTCTGGTCATGTGGCCTGCGTGTAGGTTATAGTTGTCGCGTAATAGGTCAGGCTCCGGGTGTAAGGTCAAGGGCGGTTTGTGTGTGCTTTGCATGCGGAGTTTTTAAGACTTAGCAGCGCGTATCAGGTTGCAACGTAAAGCGTATGTGGTTTGATCTCATGGACAGAAGGACAAATCTATGCTGCTCAGAGTGTTAACAGGCTTTGCCCTCGGCATGGCGGTCGGTGCGGGCACCTTGACGGTGGTTTCAACGCTTACGCCTTTGCCGCAGCGGCCCTTGGTTGGAACTTTGGGTCCGCGTAGTTTATTGCCTCAAGAAGAAGATCTGCAAACGGGATTGGTGGGACAGGCCCCGATTTCTGATGCGGGGCTTGCGGTGGAAAATGCCAATGCGCCGCGCGCTGCTTTGCCAGAAATCCAACCCGAGACCCAGCCCGGAGCGCTCGCGCACCCTGCCGCGCTCCCACGTCCTGGAATTGGCACGCCTGCTCGAATTTTGGGAGACGCACCGCAGCTTCAATCCGAAACGGGAGCTGTTCGGGTTGCGCAAGATGCTTCAATTCCCGCAGCCCTGGGGCAGGTTCTGCCAGAGGCCCCCGCGCGCAGCGATGATATAGAGGTCGCCGAAACACCAGCTGAGGCACAAAAGGTAGACGAGGTGCCCAAGGCAGATCCTGATCCAGCGCCCGAACGGGTGGCATTGCTGCCTCAAGCACCGACAAGCGCGCGCCCCCAAATTGGTCGCCCGGCTACAAGCCTGTTTAATCGTGAAGGGGCAGGGAGTTCGCGCTTGCCGCTCGCCTCAGAAGCGCCGGAGCCGGTCGATATCCCAGCTCAGGTGCTCGCGCCGAACTTGGCCAAGAGCACGCCGTTTTCGCAATATGCGACCCCGTTCGAGGTGGCCAAGGGCCGTCCCTTGGTTTCGATCATCTTGATGGATGATGGCCGGGCGCTTGACGATGAGACGATTGGGACCGAGGCGCTGTCTCGCTTTCCCTACCCAATTACCTTTGCCGTTGATGTAAGCCACCCGGAAGCAGCCGCGCGAGCAGAGCGTTATCGCGCGCTCGGGATGGAGGTCTTGGCGCTGATTGATTTGCCGCTAGAAGCCACCGCATCAGATACCGAAATCGCGATGAGCGCAGCACTGCAAGCCATCCCCCAAGCCATTGGCGTGCTGGAAGGCCCCAAAACGGGTCTACAGGGCAGCAAAGAAATGTCCGATCAAGTCACGCAAATCGTAAAAGATATGGGGCTTGGGATCGTGTGGCAGCAAAAGGGGTTTGATACCGCCGCGAAATTGGCCGCGCGTGAACTCGTACCATCGCAAACGATTTTCCGTGACTTCGATAGCGCCGATCAAACACCAACCGTCATTCGCCGCTTTTTGGATAATGCGGCGTTTCGGGCCGGGCGCGAAGGCGAAGTGATCATGATGGGCCGACTGCGCCCAGATACGATCTCAGCGCTTGTGGTTTGGGGGCTGCAAGACCGCGCGTCCCGTGTTTCAATCGCGCCGGTCTCTGCGGTGCTGCGGGCGGGCTTGGAGGGCTAAGAATTTCCCTTGCGATCAAAGCGCGCTGCATCCTCAGCTGCGCGCCAGACCGCCCGCGCCTTATGCACGGTTTCCATATATTCCGCCTCGGGATCGCTGTCATAAACAACACCGCCCCCCGCTTGGCTATAAAGCACCCCGTCTTTCAGCACAGCCGTGCGCAGCGCGATACACATATCCATATCACCGCCCGCACTGAAGTAGCCTAGACCGCCACCATAAATGCCCCGCTTTTCAGGCTCTAGCTCGTCAATAATTTCCATCGCGCGAACCTTTGGCGCGCCGCTCAGCGTTCCGGCAGGCATGCCCGCAAAATAGGCATCCAACGCGTCCTTATCATCCTTCAACTCGCCCACCACGTTTGAAACGATATGCATCACATGGCTATAGCGCTCTACGATAAATTCCTCCGTTGGGCGCACCGTGCCAATCTTAGCAACGCGCCCCACATCATTGCGCCCCAAATCCAGCAGCATCAGATGCTCGGCCAGCTCCTTTTGATCGGCCAGCAAATCAGCCTCAAGCGCGCGATCCTCTTCTGGCGTTGCGCCGCGTGGGCGGGTGCCTGCGATGGGGCGGATGGTGATTTCTTTGCCAAAGACCCGCACCAGAATCTCAGGGCTTGCCCCCACAACCTGGAAGCCGCCGAAATTGAAATAGAACATGAACGGAGAGGGATTGGTGCGCCGCAAAGAGCGATACAGCGCAAAAGGGGCCTGTTCAAATGGCTGTGCCCATCGCTGCGCCGGAACCACCTGAAAAATATCGCCCGCGCGAATATAATCTTTGGCGCGCTCGACGGCACCCAGATACGCCTCTTTTGTGAAGTTCGACACAGGTTTGGACGCCGTCTCAGCCTGTCCCAAATCCCGCTGCGTGCTTGGCAAGGGGCGCTCCAGATCGCGCACCGCATCCATCACACGTTCGGCCGCCTGCGCATAGGCAGCTTTTGCCGACACACTTTCGCTCACCCAGGCTGGCGAGACAACAATCACATCTCCCTTAACCCCATCCAACACCACGACCACAGAGGGGCGCAGCATAATCGCATCCGGCACGCCTAACGGATCGGGGTTAATATCCGGCAAATTCTCCACCAGCCGCACAGTATCGTAGCCCAGATAGCCAAACAGACCCGCGGCCGCTTGGGGCAGACCCTCAGGCAGATCAATCTCGCTTTCAGCCAAAATCGCTCGAAACGCCGAAATCGGATTGCCATCGCAAGGGGTAAAGGCGTCATCGTCAAACCGCGCCTGGCGATTAACGTCTGAACGTGTCCCGTGGCAGCGCCAAATCAGATCTGGCTTCATGCCAATGATAGAATACCGCCCGCGCACCTCACCGCCCGTAACCGATTCCAGCACAAAAGCGTTCGTTGCGTCCCCCGCCAGTTTGAGCATCAACGAAACCGGCGTGTCCAGATCAGCCGCCAGCCGCGTATAAACCACTTGGTTTTCACCGGCCCCGTAGCGTGGCGCAAAGTCTTGAAAAGATGGGGTAAGCTGCATGGGTTAATTAAATTCTCTATTCACGGCGTCCACGGCCCGTTGATCGATCTGAGGTTGCGCGCGCTGCATCACATCGCGGGTGTAGATGTCGAAAACGTCCTGCGCAAGAGCCGCGTCAAGGGCCCCCTGGATCGATTCGCGCATGCCGTCTGTTTGCCCAGAGTTTGCAGGCGGGGCGATTTCATCCAGCCGGATGAGAACAACAGCGCCTGGACGTTGAATGAGTTGCACCTCCCCCTGTTGCATCGCAAACACCTTTTGCAAAACATCAAAAGGGGCAGCACCAGAAAACTGGGTGCGCGTGGCATCTTGCACCTCAATCGCGGTAAGGCCTTGGCTTTGGAAGGTTTCGCCAGTTTGCAAATTTGCAATTAGTACCTGGCTTTGCTGCGTTAACGCCTCACCTATCTGCATGGCGCGCCAAGCTTGTTCAACCGCTGCCTGAGCCGCCTCAAATGGCTCGGGGCGCTCGCCTAGCTCTTCGTCCAAGCGAATTGCAAAAATGCCACCATCTTCCAAGGACTTAATCGACGGGAAATCGCGATTTGTGACCTCTGCCGCCGCCTCTTGAAACTCTTGATACGCCGCGAGTCCCTCATATTGACCAACATACCAGTCAATCGTGCCAAGCGTTAATTCATTCTCAGAGGCTAATTGCTCAAGCGTTGCACCACCAGCCAAGATATCATCAAGATCCTCTGCCTGTGCCTCAATCTGCCTGCGTGCCCGGTCAGATGCGATCTGTTGGCGCAAAAGCGGCTCAGCCTCTTCAAAGCTGGTTTCTTGGGCGGGCAGCACCCCGTTGATGCGGAACAAAGCGGGGCCCAAATCAGACATGACCGGCCCAATGACAGCACCCGTTTGTGCAGCAAAAACCGCCTCTCCCGCAGGGCCAAGATCCGCAATTGCCACATCACCAAGGTCAATGTCACTCAGTGCAAGTCCTCGATTTTCAACAAGAATTTCAAAGCTCGTCCCGCCTGCCTCAAGCTGAGCCGCCGCTTGCGCCGCGTCCTCCTCAGTCACATAAACCAGACGCTCAACAAGGCGGCGCTCGGCCTGACGAAACATATCCGATTGCGCATCATAAGCGGCGCGTAGATCTTCTTCGGCCACATCAATCGTGTCTAACAGCGCGTCAGGGGAGAGATGCACATAGGTTAACCGCTTTGTTGGGGGCAACATGAACAGCGACTGGTTTTCTTCGTAATAGGCGGTCAATTCATCCTCAGACGGATCATTGATCGGGGTTTGCAAATCGCCCTCGCCCAGGCTTACCCAAGAAAAACTCCGCCGTTGGGCCGCAAAGTCGAGCAAAACCGATGTGTAATCAGATGGCATTTGCAAACCACTGATCACGGCGCTTTGCAAAAGCGAACGTGCCGCCTCATCGCGCAAAGAGGCTTCGAATTCCGCCTCTGACATATTTTGGCGTCTCAGCGTTTCCGTATAGGTGGTGCGGTCAAATTGCCCATCCAGGCCTTGGAATGCACCGACTGACAGGATTTGAGCCCGCACATTCTCATCCCCCAAGGACATGCCCGCAACCTCTGCTTCATTCTCGATAGCGCTATTCGCAATCAAGTTTTGCAAAATCTGCTGGTCGATTTGCAAAGCCTGCGCCTGTTCAAATGAGATACCCTGGTTTTGCAGCACGCGGCGCAAAGTGTTAAAATAGACCGTGGTCGAAATAGACTTGCTGCCGACCGTACCGATGGACGTAACAGTCGAATTGAACCCGTTGGTGCCAAAGCCTGCTAACCCCACAATGAGCAGGCCCAGCAGAATCCAAACGGCATATTTTGATGCGTTACTCGTTTTTGCCATGACTCTGGGCTCCTAAAGACCGTTTCGCGTTAGTTATGCCACAGCTTTCGCGGGGGCAAGCCGCTTAGAGCTTTGACAGCCGGTCAAAAAGCTCAGAAATTCCGCTTTCATTGATATTTGCAAATGCAATGCGGAGCTCTTTCTGGGCACTTTTGCTGCCACTCGGATGAAACATGGTTCCAGGCAGGCACAAAATGCTGGAGCTACTTACGAGCGACTTTGCAAACTCTTCAGCGCCGATATCGAACGGGTGCTCTACATAGGCAAAATAGGCCCCAACGCCCTTCAAGCTCCATCCGCGCTCCTGCAAAACTGCAAACCCGTTTTCAATCGCGGCTTTGCGTTTCAAGATCTCTAAGCGTTCACCGGCGAGCCAATCGCCCAAATTTTGCAAACCCCAAGTCGCTGCAATCTGCCCGATCTGACTGGGGCATATGGCGACTGTGTCAAGAAACTTTTCCGCTTCGCTGAGAAGATCCGCAGAGCCGACAATCGCGCCGACCCGGTGGCCCGTCAAGCGATAAGACTTTGAAAACGAGTATAAATCGATCAGGGTCTTATCCCAATCAGCGCAAGAAAAAAGGTCATGAGGCGCGCTGTCTGAGCTATGAAAATCTCGGTAGGTCTCGTCCAAAATCAGCTTGATCCCGCTCTCACGGCACAGCTCGAAAAACGCCATTAGCAGAGCTGCCGGGTATTCTACACCCGCCGGATTGTTGGGCGAAACAAGGGCGATGGCCTTGGTTTTTGCAGTAATCAGCGCGCGGGCTTGCTCTGGATCTGGAAGCAAATCATCGCCCGTTTGCAGGGCGCAGGCCCGAACTCCGGACATATCAAGCCACATTTTATGGTTGAAATACCAAGGGGTTGGAACGATGATCTCGTCACCGTCTGTGCACAAAGCGGCGATCACAGCGGCAAAGGCCTGATTACAGCCCGAGGTAATCGCGACCTGCTCAGGTGTAATTTTGGCTCCGTAAAAGTCGCACATGTTTCTTGCAAGCCCTGCGCGTAAATCCTCGCGGCCCAGCACCGAGCCATAAAGATGCGCATCGCTTTGATCCATGATTGCCCGCGCCATTACTTGTCGCATTTCCTTGGGAGGCGGGGCGACGGGCGCAGCTTGGCTGACGTTCAACAGGGGACGTGATGGGGGAAACACCACCCCATCGATCCAACGGCGCGCCTCCATTACAGGCGGTGCAAAGGTTTGCGAACTTCTTGATATAGTCGTCATATTTACGTTTGCAGCACAACGAGTGCGTGGCGCTTTTTACCAGCGCTTAGCTTTAACGGAGTTTGCAAAGTCGATGCGTCGATCATCAAACCGGGGTCAGACACAATCTGATCGTCTATGCGCGCTCCGCTTTCTGTGATTAATCGCTTTGCGTCTTTGCCAGATTTTGCAAGGCCGGAGCGGGTAAAGAGCTGGGCGGCAGAGATCGGCAGATCGCTGTTTGAGAGCTCAAGCTTTGGGAGATCGTCGCCAACGCCGCCCTTTTCAAACACCTCTTTGGCAGTCGCATGGGCCGCCTTTGCGGCATCTTCTCCGTGGCACAAAGCGGTTACTTCATTGGCTAAAATTGTTTTGGCTTCGTTAATCTCTGAGCCTTGCAACTCGCCCAGACGGGTGCATTCCTCGACCGGTAGCTCTGTAAAGAGTTTTAGGAATTTTCCTGTATCTGCATCCGTTGTATTGCGCCAGAATTGCCAAAACTCGTAGGGGCTCAGCATCTCTTCATTTAGCCAGATCGCGCCGCCTTGGGATTTTCCCATTTTGCGCCCGTCTGAGGTGGTTAACAACGGTGTTGTCAGGCCATAGATTTCAGTGTCACGAACGCGGCGCGTGAGGTCAATTCCGTTAACGATGTTCCCCCATTGATCGCTGCCGCCCATTTGCAGGATACAGTTTTCGCGCCGATTGAGTTCTAGAAAGTCATAGGCCTGCAAAATCATGTAGTTGAATTCGAGAAAGCTGAGGCTTTGCTCACGATCAAGCCTGGATTTCACCGATTCAAAGCTGAGCATCCGGTTCACGCTGAAATGGCGCCCGATATCGCGCAAGAATGTCAGGTAGTTCAGATTGTCCAGCCATGCATCATTGTTGAGCATAATCGCGTCGCTCGAACCTGATCCGTAGTGCAAATACTTTGCAAAAACTTTCTGCATTCCGTTAATATTTGCATCAATGGCGGCTGCGTCCAGGAGCGGGCGTTCATCGCTGCGAAAAGAGGGATCGCCGACCTTTGTTGTTCCGCCTCCCATGAGCGTGATTGGACGATGTCCGGTTTTTTGCAGCCAGCGCAGGACCATGATGTTCATCAAATGCCCCACATGCAGAGATTTGGCTGTGGCGTCATAGCCGATATAGGCGGAAATCGGTCCTTTTTGCAAAGCGTCATCTAGGCTTTGCAAATCTGTACAATCTGCGAGAAACCCGCGATCTATCATTATGTTCAAGAAGTCCGACTTCGGGGTAAATGTCATCTCTTGCCTCACACTCAACTGCTGTGCATCAATAGCGGGCCGATACCGAAAGGAAAAGAGCATGGGATCTGCAAAAGATGATCGACAGCCAATTTGGGCTTTAGGCGCGATGAGCGGGACGTCTTTGGATGGGGTGGACGCGGCGTCTTTGTTGACGGATGGTCACGCGATTTTTGATTTCGGTCCTTCCTCTTATCGTCCGTATTCAGAGCAGGAGCGCGCCAGCTTGTTTGCTGCGCTTGGGCTGTGGCAGGGCGCGGCCGTGCAGCGCGCAGAGGCCGTTATTCAAGAGGCGCATATTGAGTTGCTAAGACAGTTCAAAGGCGTTGAATTGATTGGATTTCATGGGCAAACGCTGGCTCATGCTCCGCGCGAGGGGCGCAGTTTGCAAATTGGTGATGGTAATGCTTTGGCAGAGGCTTTGAGCTGCCCGGTGGTTTGGGATTTTCGCTCTGCCGATATCGAGCTGGGCGGGCAGGGCGCGCCGCTTGCGCCGTTTTATCATTTCGCGTTGGCCAAATATATCAAGGCCGAGCAGCCGGTTGCGTTTTTGAATTTGGGCGGAGTGGGCAATATTACGTTTGTCGACCCATCTGCAAACCAACCTGAGGATCCTGGGGCGGTTTTGGCCTTTGATACCGGGCCAGCCAATGCGCCAATTAATGATTGCGTTCAAAAACACTTTGGGCGCGCCTTTGATGAGGGCGGGAAAATTGCCATGTCCGGCCAGGTTGCGGGCGGTGTCTTGGAGCGGTTTTTGCAAACTTCCTATTTTGCAAAATATCCGCCTAAGTCATTGGATAGGGATGATTTTTCTGCAGAATTGGCAGCGATTGACGATCTAAATCCTAAGGACGCGGTGGCCACATTAACGGCGCTTTGTGCAGCCTCGGTTGTGGCGGGTTTGCAATTTGCACCTGCCAAGATTGGCGCGGTTTATGTCACCGGAGGGGGGCGGCACAATCCGGTTTTGATGTCGATGCTGCGCGCCGGGCTGGATTGCCCCGTTGAGCCAGTAGAGGCGGTGGGGCTGGATGGGGATATGCTTGAAGCGCAAGCCTTTGCTTTTCTAGCCGTGCGGGTGCTAAGGGGGCTCGCGACCTCTTGCCCTTCGACGACTGGGGTGCGGGTGAATGTTGGCGGGGGGATTGTGAGCTACCCATAAGCGCCCGGCCCCCGCCTGTGCCTCGCGGTTATTTCAGGATGCTGCGAGCAGCGTATTGAGCGGTTTCGCCCAAGGCCTCTTCGATGCGGATTAGCTGGTTATATTTGGCCAAACGATCTGAGCGCGCGAGCGAGCCGGTTTTGATCTGTCCGCAATTGGTCGCAACGGCGAGATCTGCGATTGTTGCATCCTCGGTTTCGCCCGAGCGGTGCGACATGACATTGGTGAAGCCTGCGCGATGGGCCATATCGACTGCCTTTAGGGTTTCTGTTAAGCTACCGATTTGATTGACTTTTACCAGCATGGAATTCGCGCATCCGCGCTCAATCCCCATGGCGAGACGCTCGGGATTGGTGACAAAAAGATCATCACCTACAAGCTGGATGCGGCCACCAAGGGAGTCGGTGAGCGCCTTCCAGCCGTCCCAATCATCTTCGGACATGCCGTCTTCGATTGAGATGATCGGGTAATCATTCACCAGCTCTGTGAGATAGGCGGCGTTTTCGGCGGGTGTCAGGGTTTTGCCCTCGCCTGCCAGCACATAATTCCCGTCTTTGAAATATTCGGTGGCGGCGCAATCTAGCGCGAGATAGATATCTTCGGCGGGCTTATACCCGGCTTTTTCGATGGATTTGAGAATGAAATCAAGCGCCTCGCGGGTGGAGGAGATATTGGGGGCAAAACCGCCCTCATCGCCAACACCTGTGGCAAGCCCTGCATTTGAGAGCTCTTTTTTCAGGGTGTGGAAGACCTCGGCGCCCATGCGCACCGCATCACGCAGGGTTGGGGCGCTGACGGGCATGATCATGAATTCTTGGATATCAATGGGGTTATCCGCGTGCTCGCCGCCATTAATGATGTTCATCATGGGAACGGGCAGAACGCGGGCAGAGGTGCCGCCCACATAGCGATAGAGGGGCTGCGCGCAAAAATCAGCGGCGGCTTTGGCGGTGGCGAGCGAGACGCCCAAGATCGCATTGGCCCCGAGGCGGGATTTATTGGGGGTTCCGTCAAGCTCGATCATGGCGCTGTCAATCTCGACCTGCTCGGTGGCGTCGATGCCTACAAGCGCTTCGGCAATCTCGCCATTCACTGCGGCGCAGGCTTCGAGCACGCCCTTACCCATGTAACGCGCTTTGTCACCATCGCGCTTTTCTACGGCCTCATAAGCGCCAGTAGAGGCCCCAGAGGGCACGGCGGCGCGGCCCATTGTGCCATCTTCCAAGAGCACATCGACCTCAACCGTCGGGTTTCCGCGGCTGTCCAGGATTTCGCGGGCGTGAATGTCGATGATGGTGCTCATGATGCTTCCTTAATAGACGTCTTCATTTGCTGCGCTCTTAACGCTGCGTGCGCAAAAGGGGAAGGGGCGCAAAAGACGCGTTTACCTGAGCTTCTCGCGCCAGAACGCATAAAGACCGGAGGCGACAATCAATGCGGCCCCTGCAAATGCTGTGGCAGTGGGGGTTTCGCCGAAAACAAGCCGGGCTAGGATTAGGGCAAAAAGCAGGCGCGTGTAGCGAAACGGGCTGACCACGCTGGCCTCGCCCACACGCATAGAGATTGTGGTGCCAAAAAACCCAACGGGAATCGATGCGACCAGCCCAAATAGAAAGACCCATTCAAGGCCTGAGGGCAGGATAACTGGCTCATCCAGGGCGAAACTTAGGCCGAGGCCCGCGATAACGAGCCCGCCCATAGCATAGACCCCAAGCTGCACGGTTGGGATCTCTTTGGGGATATGGCGCGTCAGAAGATCCCGCGCAGATAGGAACACAACGCCCCAAACCGCCCACAGCGCAGCAAGGGAAAACCGCGCATCCCAAGGGGCAATCACGATCAATACGCCAATCATTCCCAGTGAAATGGCAGTGATTCGGTGCGGGCCGACGCGCTCGCCCAGCCAAAGCGCTGCGCCCAAAGTCACGATAAGCGGGTTAGCTTGAATGATTGCAGCGATCAAAGACAGATCGACCTGACGGAAGGCGAGCACAAAGCCAAGTGCGGCAAGAGCTTCGCATAGGGTGCGGGCAAGAATGACAGGGTGACGCAATGAGCTGACCCAGCGCACACAGGGCTGCGTGCGGGCAAGCGCGGCGAAGAATATTCCGGCCCCAAGCCCCATATAGACCAACGTTTGCCCCGGTGGGATGCTGCCAGCGATGAGCTTAAGGAAGGTATCGCCCACCGCAAAGCCCAGCATTCCAAGCACCATCCAGAGAATGCCGCGCGTGTTGTCAAAGCCGCTCACGCTATAACGGCCGGATCTTCAGGGTTGTGATTCGGTTGCCTTGCCGCGCTGCGACCTCAAAGCGAAAGCCATGAAAGCTGAACACCTGACCTGCAATGGGAATCATCTGCGCCTCATGAATGACCAAACCGGCGATTGTATTGGCCTCGTCATCGGGCAGGCTCCAATCCTGGGCGCGGTTCAAATCGCGAATCGTCATGCCCCCATCCACAATATAAGCCCCATCTGGCCCTTGCTCTAAGGCCTGTTCGGGATCATCCGGGTCGAACTCATCGGTTATCTCGCCCACGATTTCTTCCAATATATCCTCAAGGGTTATCAGCCCCTTAAGCGAGCCATATTCGTCCACCACCAAAGCAAAATGCGCGCGCATCTTGAGGAATTGGCGCATCTGATCGTCAAGCGTGGTTGTCTCGGGCACAAAATAGGGCGGGTTTGCAACATCCGAGATATTGAAGCTTGCCAGGCGCGTGGCATCCCCCTCTGGCCCGCCAATCTGTGCATACATCGCGCGCAAAAGATCCTTGGCGTGAATGAGGCCCGTGATATTTTCCGGCTCATCTTTATAAACGGGCAGGCGGGTGTGAGAAGAGCGCAGGCATTGCTCCAAAATCTCTTGCGGCGGGGCATCGCCGTCGATCATCTCAATGCCCGAGCGGTGCAGCATGATCTCTTCAACCGTGCGATCCGCCAGATCCAGCGCACCCAAAATCCGGTCGCGATCTTCCTTTTCCACCACCCCTTCGGAATGACCTAGATGCAAGGCCCCGGCGATCTCTTCGCGCACCGCCATGATGTGACTGTCAGGATCTGCATTCACCCCAAAGAGCCGCAGCACCGCGCGCACCAGCAGCCGCACCGCGCTCACAATGGGGGAAAATAGCCGCACGATCACAGAAATCGGAAACGACACCAGCGCGGCGGCGCGTTCAGAATTGGTGATCGCATAGGTCTTGGGCAGCACTTCGGCAAAAATCAGCACAAGCAGCGTCATGATCAAGGTCGCCAGCGCCACCCCGCTTTCGCCAAAGGCCCGTGTAAACAGCGCGGTGGTTAACGAGGTCGCCAGGATATTCACGAGGTTATTTCCCAAAAGAACCGAGCCAATCAGGCGCTCATTATCTTCGGTAATCTCAAGGGCGCGCTTTGCGCCTTTATTGCCCTTGTCAGCTTGGCTGCGCAGCTTTCCGCGCGAGGCGGCGGTCAAGGCCGTTTCAGAGCCGGAAAAAAAGCCCGAGCAGACCAGCAAAAGCGCGATACCGCCCGAGGTTAACCAAAATGCGCTGTCGAAAATAGGTGTTGGGTCCGGCATCATGCTCCCCTCAAAGTTACCTTGGTTATGGGCAGGGGGGCGCGGCGCTTCAAGGGAAAGTTCGAAGAATTTTTATGCGATCATGCGGCTCTAGTCCGCCTCGTCAGGCAAAATAGGCACGCTGTCTTTGGCCAGAGGATGATGATCCAGAACTAAAGCGCTGAGCCGATCTTGCACCACATGGGTGTAAATTTCGGTCGTGGCAATATCGGTATGGCCCAGCAGCGTTTGGATCGCGCGCAGATCCGCGCCCCCCTCAAGCAGATGCGTCGCAAAGGCATGGCGCAGCACATGCGGGGTCACAGTGTCCGGGGAAATTCCGGCCAAAACCGCCAGCTCCTTTAGGATCCCATGAAAACGATGCCGTGTCAGATGTCCAAGCTTACCGCGTGAGGGGAACAAAAACGGCGAGGGCAGTGCCCCTTTTTGAACCAGGGCAGCCTCTTGCGCATCGCGGCAATCAAGCCAAGCAGAAAGGGCCGCCTGTGTTTCAGCCACCACGGGAACAACGCGCTCTTTCCCGCCTTTGCCGCGCACCAAAATCATCTGCGATGTGCCGCGTACCGCCGCGCTTGGCAGGCTGACCAACTCGCTCACGCGCAGGCCCGTCCCATAAAGCAGGGAAAGCAGGCAAGTATTGCGCAGTTGAATGGGGCGCGAAAAACTCGCATGCTGCGCCGCCGCGATCAGTCGGTAAACCTCCTCTTCGCTCAGAGTTTTGGGCAATCGCTTTTCGCGCCCAGGGCCAGAAATTTGCAAAGCCGGGTTGGTCTGCCGCCACCCCTCCTCGAAAGCGAAACGATAAAATTGCTTAATGGTGGAAAGCTTGCGTGCGCGGGTCGTGCGGGCCAAGCCTGCCGCGTCACAATCCACCAAATAGCTCTCAATCTGATCTTTTTCGATAGTAAGAAGATCCAGCGCTTTGCCCTGAGCCCAGTCAAGAAAGCCAGTTAAATCCCGAGCATAAGCCTCTAACGTGTTTTTTGCGGCTCCCCGCTCGGCACTTTGGGCTTCTAGAAACGTGGCAATGCGCTCTTTGCTCATCAATTTAACCGGAACTGATCATCAAACAGAATCAGATGCTGCACCGCATAGCGCCGGGCGGGCATCTCAAGACCCACATCCAGCAAGCCGCGAAGCGCAGAGATAAAGGCAATCACGTCCCCCTCTTGCGCGCGGCTCATATGTTCCAAGAGCGTCAAAAGATGCGGGCCAAGCGGGGCGTTTTGCAAATTTGCCGCCGGAATGGAGTGATTTGCAAAAACGCTTGCGGCGGCGTTTTGCGCCGGGGTCGTGGCAAGCTTTGGGTCAACCTCCCCAGACAAAATATTCCACAAAAACCGTTTAGTTCTTTGCGGCGGCGGCACTTGCGAAAGCTTTCCTGCGATCATTTGCAACATAAATGCTGCGTCCTGGGCCTCATTTTGCAAAGGAAACCCGAGAAGATCCGCGCCAAATAGTTCGGAATAAGCAGCCTCAAGACCCGCATCGCGGCCATGGCTCCAAACCTGAGTAACAGCCTCTTGCGCATCAGCGATGTTTGACGTTTCAATCGCGCGCTGCAGGGCCTGGACCGCCGAAACCCGCTCCCATACCCCGCCTGAGGCAGAGGGTTTGCCGCTTGCATACACCCCCCAAAGCGCATTCGCCCCAACCGCTCCGCTTTGAGCCAGCGATTCTACCGCGCGCAGCTGCGCTTTCCATCCGGCCGCATTTTGCAAATCCAAAACTGCAAAGCAGCGGGTCAGCCGCGCCGTAGAGGGGCGCGCGCCAATCGCTTCGAATATGCGGAATTCTAGGGCTGATTCGGGCGCGGGCGCGCTAATCTCTTGATCGTCCCCAATCGGAAACAAGAACGATTCGAGCATGCTCTCATGGCGTTTTGACAGCATCGCCAGCGCGCGCGCCCCATCAAACAGCACCGTCGCGGTTGCCGCGTCCCCGGTTTGCAAATAGCAAAAAATCTTCTTCTCAACGCGCGGCGTCAGCAAAGGGTTTTGCACAATCACCGCGCAGGCCCGCGCGGCTTGATCGGCCAGCAGCGCAAGCTCAAACCAAAGCGCAAAGACCTCAGGTGCAAATTGTCTTGCGTCCTTTTCAATAAGCGCCAGCGCCTGCTCGACCGCTCCAAGCTCTTTCAAGTGGTCAGCGCGTAGCTTTAGAAAATCATGTGGTGCCCCCTGTTCGCCCGGCTCGATTGTATCGGCTAACAAAAGAGAAAATAACAGCTTTTGTGCCTCTGGCGTGTGCTGCTTTGCGGCCTTTGCAAAAAGCGGTTTCAGCTTTGCAAATTCAGCGCCAACCCAGATATCGAGCGGCAGGCCCGTCACATCCGGGGGCAAAACTCCACTACGATGCTCGCGGAAAACTGGGGTCAGCGGCTTTATTTCAATCGCTTCACGCGGTGAAATGGCAGTTTGCTCTTGCAGAACCACCGGTGTGCTGCTGTGCGGGGGCTCATTTAACCACTCAATCGCGGATGCGGGCGCTTGGGCCGAAACCGCGCTAGGTAGGCAAAAAGCTGCGCATAGGCAAAGCCACTTAATCCGCATGAAGAAGCACGGGTTTACGAATTTCTGTTTGCGGCGCAGAAAACTCTGCCCCGAAAAACGGCCCAACATAAGCGTAGGCCGTCAAAGCAAGAAATGCCAACACCAAAATATAGGCAAGAAACTTGAACAGTTTTAAGATCATGCCGCCCCCATCGCGCTGTTTTGCGCAAGTTATATATGGTCTTTTGCCAAACTTCACGTCATTGAACGCAGTATGAGCAAAATTTGTCCAGATGATCCAGATCTCGTTGTCGCCAAGCGCTATCGGCTCAAGAAAACTGTGGCGCTGGTGGGCATGATGGGGGCCGGTAAAACCGCGGTCGGCAAGGCCTTGGCAGAGCGGCTGGGCGTGCCTTTCTTGGACAGTGATCAAGAGATTGAAGAGGCGTCAATGCTGTCAATCGCCGAGATTTTTGAGCGCCACGGAGAGGCATTTTTTCGGCAAAAAGAAACCCAAATTCTATCGCGTTTGCTGGATGGCGAGGCGTGCATTCTCTCAACGGGGGGCGGGGCGTTCTTAGCGCCGCAAAATCAGCAAATCCTTTCTGACAAAGGCATTTCGGTCTGTCTTCAGGCTGATATTGATCTGCTGTGGTCGCGGGTAAAGCACAAATCAACGCGCCCGCTTTTGCAAACCGACGACCCCTATGCGACGCTGACGCAAATCTACAATGCGCGCGCGCATATTTATGAGATGGCCGATCTGTGCATTCAGGCGCATTCCGATTATGCCATTGGCGATATGGTGAGCAAAACCCTGGCGGCTTTGCAAAGTTATCCAGATATACTTGAGGTGATGTAATGAGCTTTGCAACAGTGCATGTTCCCTTGCCGGGTCATCAATATGATGTGCAGATCGGGCCGGGTTTGATCGGCGAAGCGGGCGCTTATATTGAACCGTTTTTGGCGCGTAAAAAGATTTTTGTGATTGCAGATGAACGGGTTGCGGATTTGCATTGGCAGAGTTTGCAAACTGGGCTCGCAGCAAAGCAAATCGAGGCAGAGCTCTTAACCCTGCCATCGGGCGAGGCCACCAAAAGCTGGCCGCATTTGCAAAGCGCGGTGGAATGGCTTTTGCAAATGCGCGCCGAGCGCGGCGATATCGTGCTGGCCTTTGGGGGCGGCGTGATTGGCGATCTGGTCGGGTTTGCTGCGGCGATTGTTCGGCGCGGGGTGCGCTTTGTGCAGGTGCCCACCACGCTCTTGGCGCAGGTCGATAGCTCGGTTGGGGGCAAGACGGGGATCAATTCGCCCCATGGCAAGAACCTGATTGGCGCGTTTCATCAGCCAAGTCTGGTGCTGGCGGATACGCAATTGCTGGGCACGCTCACGCCGCGCGATCTGCTTGCGGGCTATGGCGAGGTGGTGAAATACGGGCTGCTTGGGGATGCGCCGTTTTTTGACTGGCTCGAAACACATGGTGCCGCGATCGCCGCAGGGGATCAGGGCGCGCGGGTTCAGGCGGTGCAACGCTCGGTGCAGCTTAAGGCGGATATCGTGGTGCGCGATGAAAAAGAGCAGGGCGAGCGGGCGCTGTTGAATTTGGGGCACACATTTGGGCATGCGCTTGAGGCAGCGACGGGCTATTCGGATCGGCTTTTGCATGGCGAGGGGGTCGCGATTGGCTGTGCGCTGGCCTTTGAGCTTTCGGCGCGCCTGAATCTCTGCTCGCAAGAGGCCCCAAGCCGGGTGCGCGCCCATCTTAAAGCGATGGGAATGAAAACAGATATCGCGGATATTGGCGGCCCGATCGCAAGTGTCGATGAGCTTATCGCCTTGATGAAACAGGATAAAAAGGTGCAACAGGGCAAGATGCGCTTCATCTTGGCGCGGGCAATCGGAGAGAGTTTCGTGACCTCGGATGTGCCCTCTGAGGTGCTTAAGGATGTGTTAGCGCAGGCTTTGGAGCGGGTCTAAATCCGAACCGGCCAACACGAAAAGCCCCGCGTGGCTCACTTCCACCGGAGTTGCACATCATATAAGGGAAACTAAGCATTCGGACAGGGAACGGGCCCGTCAGACTTCGATGAACACCGCGTGTCAATAGCGGTGAACCGGTGGTTGCTCATCATTTCCTATCCACGCGTTACGAGACGAAAGAGACTTAATGAGCGCCACTACACCCGTGCTCCAGCCACATTGAACGCGTACGTCTTAAAGGCCTCTGCGGCTGGTTCTATGGGAAATCGGTTAACATCGGGTAAGAGCAGCGCGCGCTGCTCGCCTAAAATGGAATTTCATCATCCAGATCACGGGACATGGGTTGCGCGGGCGCACCGCCGCGATCATCGTAACCCATTGATGACATTGAGTTTCCGCCGCCACCTTGGCCGCCATAGGCACCGCCGCCCGCATTGTCGCCGCGCCCATCCAGCATGGTGAGGGTCGATGTATATGGGCGCAGAACCACCTCGGTGGAATAGCGATCTTGGCCCGATTGATCCTGCCATTTACGGGTTTCTAACTGGCCTTCAACATAGATTTTGGAGCCTTTGCGCAGATATTGCTCGGCAACGCGCACAAGCGGTTCGGAGAAAATCGCCACGCGGTGCCATTCGGTACGCTCGCGCTGCTCGCCGGTATTACGATCCTTCCAGCGCTCGGATGTGGCAATGCTGAGATTGCAAACCTTGCCGCCATTTTGGAATGTCCGAACTTCGGGGTCATTTCCAAGATTGCCGATTAAAATAACCTTGTTCACAGATCCTGCCATGTGCCGCATCCTCAATGCATGAAAGTTGGAGAGGGTTTGCCTCGGTGATCCCCGACTTATCAGGGCATGCGCCGAGATGAAACGGTTCTTGGTTAATTTCTGCGCCCGGCGCTGGCAAATTGGTTAAATTTTTGCTAGAATTTGCAGTAAATTTGGAGAGTGAGTATGGTCTCGAAACCGCTGGCGCTGATGTGCATGTCTTTGTTAATCTGTAGCGGCGCTGCTGTGCAGGCCAATTCATCCAAGACGCGCACCACCTTATTTTCAAATCAGACGCGGGTTTTGGATGAGCGGGTGCGGCAAAAAGAGAACCGCGCGATCAGTTTCCGCGCGGCGCGGGTTCATGCGCCCACAGAAATTGCAGGGCAGGGGGCTTATGTGTCTGCGGCGCGCGCTGCTGCGGCGCGGCATCAGATTCCAGAATGGCTTTTCATGCGCTTGGTTAAGCAAGAGAGCAATTGGCGGGCCGATGCGCGCTCGCACAAGGGGGCGATTGGGTTGACGCAGCTCATGCCACAAACTGCACGCGATTTGGGGGTTAACCCCTTTGACCCGTTGGAGAATTTGGATGGGGGCGCGCGGTATCTGCGCCAGCAATATCTGACTTTTGGCAGCTGGCGTCTGGCTTTGGCGGCCTATAATGCGGGGCCGGGCGCTGTGAAAAAACATGGGGGCGTGCCGCCCTTTGCAGAGACACGCGCCTATGTGCGTAAAATTTTAGATTTGCCTTCCTAAAAGCCGCAATTTGGCTGTGTGGCGCAGATGTCTTTGTATTGTTTGTGCGTGGCGCGAATCATGGCGAGGCGTTTGGCATGGGGCGGGTGTGAGCCCAGGTATTTATTGCCCGGATCTGGGATTTTATCGAAAAACTTCATGCCTCTAATCGGATCATACCCGGCCTGCATGGTGAGCAGGGTGCCGAGCCTGTCTGCTTCGATTTCGTAATCTTTGGAATTGACCCGCGAGCCGATTTTCCGCCCGCGCTCTTGCGCTTTTCGCACCTCATCCATGTTTTTCCCCGCCAGAAGCGCAGCGCTTGCGGCGTCCAAGGCGTTATTGAGCGCGTCAGAGCCGCCGCGCCGCAGGTGATCTTGGATGTGATGCGCGGCCTCATGGCCCATGACCAGGGCAATTTCATCTGCATTGCGCGCCTGTTGCACCAAGGCGAGGGTGAAGCCGAGCACGGGCTCGCCGCTGCGGTTGTTGCGCAGATAGGCGTTGGGGCCGCGTTTGGGATTTGGGTCAATTTCGAAGCGATAAATGCAGGGCACGCCGCTGGTTTGGCGGCGGCATTCGGAGCGAATCAGGGGCTCCATACGTTTGCGGACATTTTCGAAACTGGCTTGCGCCGCAAAAGCGGAGAGTTGCCCAGGGGCGGTTTCCTTGGTTTCACTGTCTAGAACGATTTGCGTTTGGTTCGTGGTCTCGCATGCCGCAAGACTGACGCATAGTGCAGTGAGTGCCAGGAGTTTTTGCATAGCTTTATCTGTGCCCCAGTTTCAGGTGTCGCCGCTTTTCCCTAGGGTATGAGGGATATGGTTAAAAATATAGTCAAATTTTTGAAAAATGCCATAGATTGCCCCGCTAGCGGCTCGCGGTTTGCAGCCCAAGCAGATAGGCATCCGAGGCGGCGATAAGCTGTTTCATCACGGAGGCGTTCATCTTGAGCGCCTTTGCGATTTCCATTTCGGTTGGGACCTCTCCGGCGGCGGCGCGTTCAAAGAGGGGGGTTATTTTTTTCCAGAATAGATCGGCGGTGCGAAAGCTGCGCTCCACGCGGGAGTTTGGCGGGGCCGCAATTTCGGTGTCGCCCGATCGCAGGCGCTGCAAAAGCATATCATATTCTTGCAGTGTCGCATTCAGGCGCTTTGGCATTTGCTCGCCGCCTAAGCCCACCAAAACAAAGCAAAATTCTTTGATGGCGCGCTGCGAGAGCATTCGGTGGCGGGCCGCTAATGTGATGGCGGCGAGCAATTTTGGATCAAGTTGCTCGCCTGCGTGTTGTCGAGCGATGTCATGTGCAAGGGAAATGGATGCGTCAAACACCATGTCACCATTGTCGATGATTTGCTGGAGAACAACGCTGTGGTAATCTTTATGCAAGACTTGCTGAACGGCGGGGCCATAGAGGCGCCAGGTGTCTTGCATATCTTCCACATGGGCGATGAGACGGGGATCGGTTTCGGGCGCAAGGCGCAACCATTCATGTCCCTCGCGCAAACCCTTAAGAGCGGTTGTAAAGGTGTCGAAATCTTCAATCGCGCGGGTTTTATTGCGGGAAAGATCTATGCCGGCCATGGTAAAGCAGGCCGCATGGGACATGCTATGCACCAAAACCCCCTGCTGAAAGGCGATTTTTATGCGCGCCGTGGCATCATCGGTCGCCGCGCTGAGCGGCATAGACGCAAATGCCAGGGCGAAAGAGATTAAAAGCGAAAGTAGTTGTTTCCTCACGGGGCAGCACCAAACAATCTTATCAATATGCCCTTAGCCTATCAGAAAGATCTTAATTTGGTGTTGCCTGATTGCATATTCCCCAGCGGGCGGGGGATGAGCGTCTTACTTTGTGGGCGGGGTGCAGCTTAGTGCGCCGATGATGCCATTCTCATCAAGCATCACATAGATAATGTCTGTGCGATCAGTGGGATCGACGGTTTTGCCTGGGGTTATGACATTATAAGGGTCTTGGAAATAATATCCCTTTTTATCATCAATGATATCTTTGGATTCCCCAAGGAAATGCGCATAGTTGTTGGCATTGCATGTATCATCACCAGAAGCTGGCAGTGAATGAGAGCCTGCGGTGGCGCAAGAGGCCGCAATTGTAAGCGTGCAAGCGAGAAGAGTGTTTTTCATGGGGGCGGTGAACTCCTGTTTTTGGGGCTGGTTTATGGTGCCATTAAATAGCAGCTCCCCCTCAAGCAGGCGAGTAAAATCTAGCGGCTGAGAACGCGCATGCCCCGCGAGAGCCCCTCTAACGTCATGGGGACCATGGCCTCTTGTCCGAAGATCTCTTGAATCATGGAAATGGAATGGGTGTAGGACCAGTAGCGTTCGGGCACCGGGTTGATCCAGAGATTTGCGGGCCATTGATCGCGCGCGCGCGCCAGCCAGGTTGAGCCGGCCTCGGCGTTCCAATGCTCATTCGCCCCGCCCGGATAGGCAATTTCATAAGGCGACATGGAGGCATCGCCCACAAAGATGCATTTATAGTCTTGGCCATAGGTTCGCAGCACCTCCCAAGTGGGAATCTGCGCATCCCAGCGGCGGCGATTGTCTTTCCACACCCCCTCATACAGGCAGTTGTGAAAATAGTAGTGCTCAAGATGTTTGAACTCGGCGCGAGCGGCGGAAAACAGTTCTTCGACAATTTTCACATGCGGATCCATCGAGCCGCCAATGTCGAAAAACAGCAGAACTTTCACCGCATTGCGCCGCTCGGGGCGGGTTTTCACATCGAGATAGCCATGTTCGGCGGTGGCGCGAATCGTGCCATCCAGGTCCAGCTCATCTTGCGCCCCATCACGCGCCCATTGGCGCAGGCGTTTGAGCGCGACTTTGATATTGCGCGTGCCCAGCTCTACGGTGTCGTCAAGATTGCGAAATTCGCGCTTATCCCAGACCTTGACCGCGCGGCGATGGCGCGATTCGTTTTGGCCGATGCGCACACCTTCGGGGTTATACCCATAGGCCCCAAAGGGCGAGGTGCCCGCGGTGCCAATCCATTTATTGCCGCCCTGGTGGCGCTTTTGCTGCTCTTTCAGGCGCTCTTTCAGCGTCTCCATCAGCTTTTCAAAGCCGCCAAGGGATTCGATCTCTTTGCGCTCTTCCTCGGTTAGATGCTTTTCGGCCATTTTTGTGAGCCAATCGCCAGGGATCTCGACCGCTTCGAGCACTTGCTCGGCGGAAATCTGTTCGAGCCCCTCAAAGGCGGCGGCAAAGGCGCGGTCGAACTTGTCGATATTGCGCTCATCTTTGACCATGGAGATGCGGGCGAGATAATAGAACGTCTCGATATCATAGGTGGCAAGACCAGCGCGCAGCCCTTCGAGAAAGGTGAGGAATTCCCGGACCGATACGGGCACGCCAGAGCTGCGCAGATGATCAAAGAAGGGCAGGAACATCGCTATACCAGCGAGCGGTGGAATATGATGGTGATGATCAGGCCAAGCAGGGCAAAGGCGATCGCAAAACCCGTGCCATATTGCAGCATATCAAGGGTATTTCCCTTGCGCTGTTTTGCTAGAAAACCGCCCCAACTCGCACCAAGCAGTGCCATCCCAATCACAATCATAGTGCCCTCATTGTTTCCGATGCATTTGGAGCTATCGCGTCACATGTCAAGGATTAAAAGGCGATATCCAGCAGCGCATGGCTACAGGCTTGCGCGGGAGCTGTCTATACTCAACACAATCGAAAACCCGAATTTCATGTTGTAGCTTTTCTCTATTCCCCATCACCTTATCCGAAAACCGGTGTCCACTTTTCGGGGCGATGGGTCTAGCAAATTAACTATTTTGCGCGTTTTGGGCGCGGGCGCGCAGCCGGGTTAACGTGCTTTGCAGGCTCCGGTTTTGGTGGCGCGCGGCGACAGGGATAAAGGGCTCAACCGCTGCAAGTGCTTCGGTCGGGCGGTTGCGCGAGAGAGCATAAGCGCCAAGCTGGGCGGCGACATAGGCGCGATGCAGCTCGGTTCCGGCTTGGCGCGCATAGATCTGATCGGCGCGGGTGAAATGCTGATGGGCTTGTTGAGACGCACCGCCCGCTTGCGCAATTCGCCCCGCCGCGTAATGGGCAAAGGCGAGGCGGTGATCTTGCCAGCCTGCGGTGTGGGCGATTTGCAAGGCTTGATTGGCCGCCTGTTTGCGCTGCGCGCGCGAGGCACCGGGGCCTAAAGCGGTCTGAATCGCGCGGCTATAGCTGACCGGAGTTCCGCCGCGCCGCTGATTTGGCACATGTTCGCCAGCTGGGTTTATGCGGGCCAAGACCTCAGGCAGCGCGGCCGCCACTTGCGCCCGGTTCATGCCACTGCGCAGGCTCGGATCATAGCTCGCCCGCAAGAGCAGCATATCAAAAGAGGTCAAAACCGTATGCACGTTATCATCGTTGAACACGGAATTGGGCAGCCGGTAGAGATCATTCAAAGGACCAAGGGCCTGGGCCAGCTCTTCATGAAGGCAATCGCGCAGCTCTTGTGGGCTGGCATCACCGGGGAGGAACAGCCCCACCTTGCGGCGCTCGCGCAGCTTGCTCCAACGCACCCGGTCAGATCTGCGCATGGCCTGAAATTCTGCAATTCGCGTGACATTGGGCACCACAAAGCAGGCAGCATTGGGCAGGGCGCGGCGGATCTCGCTACGCTTGACCAAGCCAATGGTGATATTGGCCTGCGCCGAATTGGTGCGCGCAATATTGATCCCCGCTTCGCGCCGCAGCCGCCCAAGCAGCGCGTCCAGCTCGGCGGTGAAATGGCTTGGCTCCTGCCCGGTAACACGTACAGAAATCGGCCCCTCAAAGCGCGTGAGCACCGGCAATGTTTGCCCGCTTTCCAGGCGAAAATTCAGATCCAGAAAATCGGTCACAATGTCTTGATTAGACACGCGCGCCGTTTTCGCCGAATACATCACAGGGGTTGGAACGGGACGATTATCCGTCAAGCTGCGTGTGATCTGCGGGGGGGCGTCGCTCTCTAGCGGGATCATTCCACAGGAGGCCAGTATCAACAAAGCCGGTATCAGAGCAGTGCGGGTCATTGCGCCTCGATCTATTATGTTCGCCTGTCCGCTGAGATTGAGATGGGCAAACTCTTATAGGTTGTATTTCCTCCAGGGGTACTGCAGCGCGGCACGGAGGTAAATCCTACCCCGCCCAAATGTGCAGAAATCCGCCACGCCTCATAAGATCGTTGTATATCGTTAATTTTTAATTAAATTTGTGCGGGCTGCTTTAAGCTTTGGCGGGAGAGCATGGAAAATTGCGCTCTGCCAAGCAGGAACCCGCGCCTCTCAATAGGGTGGATCGAATCAATTCAGGGTAGCAAGTGGCGCTCTGCTTCATATCCATAGCCGAAGCAGAGCGGCCCAGTTACTGCGATTTTAGGTGAATAGCAAAGCGCGCACGCAGAGCCTGTTCCAGATCCGGGCTAAAACCGGCGCTTGAGCGGTTTGACAGGATCTGCTCTTTCTTGGCGCGGGCCTTATCCACCAAATCCGGCTTGTCCTTTTCCGCCCATTCCTTAGGGCTCATGCGATCACCATAGCTCGGGTAGACATAGTCTTTTTGCATGCGTGACAGGGTTTGCTCGGTGCCCAGATAATGGCCCGGCCCGCCCATGCACACCTCAGCCATTTGATCCAGCGCCAGCGTTTCATCGCTGACCTCAATCCCGCGCACGCAGCGCAAAGCCTGTCCGATAATATCATCGGCTAAGATCAAGCTTTCATGGCAAAATCCCAGCAAAGAGGCATGCATGCCCGCCGCCTCATAAACCATATTCACGCCTGCCAGACCGGCCATCACGTTAGAGCACATTTGCTCCCATCCCGCTTGCATATCGGGTAGCTTGGCATCCGAGGCCCCCGCCGCCGCGCCGCCGGGCAGCCCATAGAAATGATGCATCTGCGCGCAGCCTGCGGTAAGCAAAGCCTGCTCGCCCGAGCCAATGGACATCGCGCCCGTGCGCAGATCCAGCCCAAAGGGCCAAGTGCCAAAAATCGCAGGATGTCCGGGCTTTACGGCATTTACATAAACCAATCCCGCAAGACATTCGGCCACCGCTTGGGTGATTGCGCCAGCAATGGTCGAGGGCGCAGTTGCCCCAGCCATGCCCGCCGAGAGCAAAAGCACAGGCATGCCGCCCTCAATGCAGCGCTCCATCACTTCGCAGCTTTCCGTGGCGAATTTCAAAGGCGGCACCACAAAGCAGTTGGAATTCGAGACAAAGGGGCGCGCGCGCCAAGCCTCCTCGCCGCCCGCAATCATATGCAGCATCTCAAGGCACTCAGCCACAAAATCCGGCTCGGTAAAGGAGGTGCCGATATGTTTTGTCGTTCCAGAACAGGCTGCAAAGATGGTGTTGTAATCCATTTCTTGATTGTCGGGAATGTCACGGCACACCATGGGGCGTTGCAAGAAATGCACATTATCGAGCTGTTGCACAATGCGCGCGGCGTCATGCAGATCCTGCACCGTGCTATCGCGGTAATTGCGCCCGTCCGGGTCCACCATCGACACCGCAGCGCCCGCCGTTCCATAATGCACCCGCGCGCCGGAAAGCGTCAGATCATAGGCCGGATCGCGCCCACACAGCGTAATCTCGCGGCAGGCGGTTTCTAATGCGTTTTCAACGGTTTTGCGGGGAAAGCGAATGCGCCCATCCTCGCCCTCGATGCATCCCACAGATTTCAGGTACGCAATACCGCTTTGCGGCGCATCACACAGGCCAATGGTCTCTAGCGCTTGCAGGGCGGCCTCATGGATGCGCTCGATATCGGCTTGGCTGAGCGGTTTATAGGTCTCTGAGGACATGCCGGGGCGCACAGGGCGCATATGCTCGGGCAGGGCGGCAGCACGGGCAGCGCGGCGCGCATTGCGGCCACCAGAGCGAAGAGGGGCTTGTTCAGTCATTTTCGAAAAACTCTGTATTTAGGAACGGGAAGGGCTCAGATGCGAGTGCACCGGCCGCCCCCGCGCCGCGCGCCCCCGCTCGGCCCCAATGGTCCGGCTAATCAAAGCAATTTTACAGCAAACCGCTTGCATCTTGTTGCGTCTCTCCCAAAGCACGCCTCCACCGTGCAAGGACTGGCGCAGCTTTGCCGACTATTCGCGACCCTTTGGCTCATTCGCGACATTTTTTGCAGCCAGCTCTTGGGCAAATTCAAGCAATGTTGTGAGCGCGGTGGCAAATGCCTCATCCGCAACCGTCATCGCCACGCGGATATGCCCAGCAGCGGCGCGCCCAAAGCTCTCGCCTGGCATGACGGCGATCTTATGAGTGTCTAGCAGCGCCTCAGCGAAACCCTCTCCGCTTAGACCCGTTGCCCGCATATCGAGCATCAAATACATCGCCCCGCCCGAGGGGATCAGCCGCACCGTATTTTGCCGCGCCAAGATCTGTTGGGCCAAATCGCGCCGCCGCTTGAACGGGGCGGCGATTTCAGCCTCAAATTCGGGCCCCTGTTCCAAAGCAAAACAAGCCGCATCTTGGATAAAGCCGGGCACGCCATAAGTTGTGGAGGTGGACAGATCAATGAGATGGGCAATCACCTCCGCAGGTCCAATGATCCAGCCACAACGCGAGCCGGTCATCGCATGGCTTTTGGACATGGAGCCCACAACCAGCGTGCGCTCAGCCATACCCGGCAACGCGCGCGGGGAGATATGATCGCCCTGCCAAACCTGCGTGTCATAAACCTCATCGCAGATGAGCCAGAGATCCTGCGCACAGCACAGCTGGGCAATCTCGCTCAGGGTTTCATGGCTATAGACAACGCCGGTGGGATTATTGGGTGAGTTGAGCAACAGCGATTTCGCGACGCTCGCATGGGGCGCAATATCGGCGGCGCGGGGCTGAAAGCCGTTCTCGGCATGTGCTTCAATGGCCCTCGGGTCCGCAGAGGCGGCGCGCAAGGTGGCCGGATATGTGGCATAATAAGGATCAATATAAAGCGCGATATCCCCAGGATCACAGGCCGCCATATGCGCGGCAAACAGCGCGGCCTGCCCGCCGGGGGTGATCAGCACATTCTCGCGGGTGGTTGGAACGCCGGTGCGTTCAGCCACGCGCGCCGCAACCGTATCGCGCAGCGCATTTGTGCCCGGAACGCTGGCATAGCCCGTATGCCCGGCCATCGCGGCGCGGTGCATTTCCTGCAAGATCGGCGCGGCGGTGCTGATATCATGCTCGCCAATGGTCAGCTCGGTCACGGGAACGCCCGCAGCCACCATCTGACGCGCCTTAATGAACAGCCCCCAGCCATCATCGCCGCCGCCATTCAGCCCCGCTATCCGCTGTGATGCACGCATATTCGCCTCCTTAATCAGTGCTCGCAGCAAGAGCCAATGTGCGCAGCGCTGTCAAGAAAAGTCTGAGGACCGCTCAAATCCTGAATTCTCAATAGCTGGACGCGCCCGAGCCTGGGGGGCGCTCCTAGATTTGAACGGATTGAAGTACCGCAAACCCTTGATACCCATATTCTTCTTGCAACACCGCAATGCGCCCTCCGGGGGGAGGGTCGGGCGCGTCCAGCGCTGCGCGCCGGACAAAGATATTTGCGAGATCGTTTTCTGATGCTTCCGCCTTGACGCGTTGCTTAAAGCAGAGGATATATGCCCCATGAAGACCACCTGCATCATCTGTTGCATTATTTCCTGCTAATTTCCTGCGGGCCGGTTCTTCTTTTCCTTTTCGATCAGACTTGCTAGTTCCGCGATAAACCTGCGCGTGAGGACCACATGAGCGACATAAAACTCTATAATACCGCGGCTCGATCCAAAGAGCGGCTTGAGCCGATCAACCCTAAGAGTGTCCGCATGTATGTCTGTGGGCCCACCGTCTATGATCGTGCGCATCTGGGAAATGCACGCCCCGTTCTGGTGTTTGATGTGCTGTTCCGCCTGCTGCGTCACGTTTATGGCGAACAGCATGTGACCTATGTGCGCAATTTCACTGATGTAGATGACAAGATCAACGCGCGCGCTGCCGAGAGCGGGCGTGATATCTCGGAAATCACCGAAGAAACCATTGGCTGGTTCCTGTCCGATATGGGCGCTTTAGGCGCGCTAGAGCCAACCCACGCCCCGCGCGCCACCGCCTATATTGCGCAGATGATCACAATGATTGAAGGGCTCATCGCCAAAGGTTTTGCCTATGAAAATGCGGGCCATGTGCTGTTCCGCGTGCGCGAATATGAGGCTTATGGCGCGCTTTCGGGCCGCTCGGTCGATGATATGATCGCAGGGGCGCGCGTTGAGATTGCGCCCTATAAAGAGGATCCGATGGATTTCGTGCTCTGGAAGCCGTCCAGTGATGATCTGCCGGGATGGGACAGCCCCTGGGGGCGCGGGCGTCCCGGTTGGCATATCGAATGCTCGGCCATGGCCTATGATCTCTTGGGTGAGAGCTTCGACATCCATGGCGGCGGCAATGATCTGACCTTCCCCCATCATGAAAACGAAATCGCCCAAAGCAAATGCTGCGGCCATGATTTCGCGAAAATCTGGATGCATAACGAAATGCTGCAGGTCGAGGGTAAGAAAATGTCTAAATCCTTAGGCAATTTCTTTACCGTGCGCGATTTGCTCGATGACGGAGTGCCCGGCGAAGTGATCCGCTTTGTGATGCTCTCAACTCATTACCGCAAGCCGATGGATTGGACTGAGAAGAAGCGGGCAGAGGCTGAGAGCACGTTACGCAAATGGGCGAAACTGGTTCAAGATGTGGCCCCTTCAGAGCCCTCGGATGAAATTCTGACAGCGCTGGGGGATGACCTGAACACACCGCTCGCGCTAAGCCATATGCATCAACTCTATACTGCGGGTGAGGCCTCGACCCTTGTTGCTGCGTTAACCTTAATGGGCATTAACCTTAACGAGCTGAGAGATGTAGAGCCAGGGGTTGACCTTTCGGTTTATGAAACGCGCATGAGTGAGCTGCGCGCGAGCGCGATGCAAAGCAAGGATTTTTCAGCCCTGGATGCGCTTAAGGCCAGTTTGTTTGCAGCAGGCGTCGAGGTGAAAATGTCAAAAGAGGGAATTAGCCTAACAGCCAAACCCGATTTTGATCCCGCAAAGCTGGAGGGTTTGAAATGAGCGCGATAGACGGCCCACCGCTGGCCCGGCGCGCTGCGCGCTTGATTCCGGGCTGGGCTCATAGCGGAGGCCAGCCATGACCAAAACCCGCCTTTCCCTTTTCGACACCACCTTGCGCGATGGGCAGCAGACCCAAGGGGTGCAGTTCTCCACAGCCGAAAAACAGCGCATAGCCCGTGCGCTCGACGCCCTTGGCATCGACTATATCGAGGGCGGCTGGCCCGGCGCGAACCCCACCGACAGCGCCTTTTTCGATGCCGCCCCCAAAACCCGCGCGACCATGACCGCCTTTGGCATGACCAAGCGGGCCGGGCGCTCTGCCGAAAATGACGATGTGCTGGCCGCTGTTTTGAATGCGGGCACCAAAGCGGTGTGTCTTGTGGGCAAATCCCATGACTTTCATGTCACCGAAGCCCTCGGGATCTCCCTAGAGGAAAACCTAGCGGCGATCCATCAAAGCTTTGCCCATATCACCGCGCAAGGGCGGGAGGCGCTCTTTGACGCCGAACATTTCTTTGACGGTTATAAATCGGATCCCGGTTATGCGATTGCCTGCCTGAAAACCGCGCTTGAGGCGGGTTGCGGCTGGGTTGTAATGTGCGACACCAATGGCGGCACGCTGCCCCATGAGATCGGCGCGATCACTGAAAATGTCGTCAAAGCTGGCATTCCGCCTGAAAAGCTCGGCATTCATACCCATAATGACACTGAAACTGCTGTGGCCGGATCGCTCGCCGCAGTGCTGGCCGGGGCACGGCAGATCCAAGGCACACTCAACGGGCTGGGCGAGCGTTGCGGCAATGCCAATCTCACCTCCCTCATCCCAACACTGAAATTGAAAGAACCCTTTGCCAGCCAGTTTGAGATCGGCGTGAGTGATACCGCCTTGCAAGAGATGACCAAAACCGCGCGGGTGCTGGATGATATCCTAAACCGTGTTCCGCTCAAACAATCGGCCTATGTGGGCTCGGGCGCTTTTGCCCATAAATCGGGCCTGCATGCCTCGGCCATCCTGAAAAACCCCAAGACCTATGAGCATATCGAGCCGAAAGCCGTCGGCAATCAGCGCATTGTTCCCATGTCAAATCAGGCCGGGCAAAGCAATCTGCGAGCGCGTCTGGCGGATATGGGGCTGAGCGTCGATAAATCCGACCCCGCTTTGGGGCGCATTATCGAGACCGTGAAAGCGCGCGAGGCGCAAGGATACACCTATGACACCGCCCAGGCCTCGTTCGAGCTGTTGGCGCGTGAGGCGCTTGGCACGCTACCTGTGTTTTTCGAGGTCAAGCGCTATCGCGTGACGGTAGAACGGCGCAAGAACAAATATGACCAAATGGTCAGCCTGTCTGAGGCGGTTGTGGTGGTGAAAGTCGATGGGCAGAAAAAGCTGTCAGTCTCAGAAAGCATTGACGAAACCGGCAGTGATCGCGGCCCGGTGAATGCGCTGGCCAAGGCGCTGGCCAAGGATCTCGGCCCCTATCAATCCTATATCGAAGATGTGCGGCTGGTGGATTTTAAGGTGCGCATCACCCAAGGCGGCACCGAAGCCGTCACCCGCGTGATTATCGACAGCGAAGACGGGCAGGGGCGGCGCTGGTCAAGCGTGGGCGTGTCCGCCAATATCGTAGATGCGTCCTTTGAGGCGCTGCTTGATGCGATTCGTTGGAAATTGGTGCAAGAGGTGGCGTGATGGATTGGGACAGTTTTTTCATTTTGCATGATGGGCTTTTGCGTCAGGGGCCCGGCACGGCTGAGGATGTCGCTTGGGCGGTTTCGCTCGCGCAGCTCAAGACAGGCGCGCGGATTTGTGATGCGGGTTGCGGCACCGGCGCGGATCTTGAGGCCTTGAGTCGCGCCGCGCCGGATGCGCAAATTTTGGGGATCGAGAAACGTCATAGCTTTGTTGAGATGGCGCTGCCGCGATTTGCAGGTTCTGCAAATATCTCTGTCACTGAGGGTGATCTGGCCGCGCTGCCGGGCCCGTTTGATATGATTTGGTGTGCCGGGGCGCTCTATTTTCTGGGGCTTGAGGGCGGTTTGCAAACCATGCGCGGGGTTCTTGCTAAGGGTGGGGTGCTCGCCTTTTCCGAGCCTGCGTTTTTTAGTGACAGCCCTAGCGATGCGGCCCGCGCCTTTTGGGAGGGCTATGAAACCCGGCCCGACGCAGAGATTGGCGCAGCCGTTGAGCAGGCCGGATTTGAAATCTTGGGGCAGCGGCGGGTTTCGGATGCGGGATGGCATGCGTATTTTGAGCCGCTGAAAACCCGCGCCGCCGAGCTGCGCCCGAATGCCGATGAAAAGTTGGTGGAAATCTTGGAGTATTGCACCGCTGAGGCCGAGGCTTGGTCGGCAGTGCGCGATCAGACGGGCTATCTGCTGACGGTTGCGCGGGCTCTATGAACTGGGAAAATGCGGACGATCTAAATGCCTGTGCGCGTATCGTCGAGAAAGGCGACCCGGCACGGTTTCGCACGGTTATGGCCGCTCCGCTTTCGGCGCGGGCCAAGCTGTTTCCGCTCTATGCGTTTAATGTCGAGGTCTCGCGCGCCCCTTGGGTCACCTCAGAGCCCATGATTGCCCAAATGCGCCTGCAATGGTGGCGCGATGCGCTAGAGGAAATCGCAGCGGGCGGCGACGTGCGTCGCCATGAGGTTGTTACACCATTGATGCATGTTCTTGGGCGTGGTGATGTTCATGTATTGGATGAGATATGCGTCGCAAGGTATTGGGATTGCTGTAATGATCCATTTGATACGCAAATTGATCTAGAACAATATTTGCGCCGCACATCCGGTAATCTGATGCAGGTTGCGTGCTCGGTTCTGGGGAATTTTTGCCCTGCGGCGGCTCCGGTGGGCTATGCGCTTGGGGTGGCCAATTGGTTGCAGGCGATTCCAGCGCTTGAGGCGCAAAAGCGCATTCCGATGGTGGATGGAACGCTAGAGGGCGTTGTGAAACTGGCCGGGGCTGGGTTGCAGGCACTTAATGAGGGCGCAAAACTGCCCATCCCGAAATCCCTGGCGCCTGCTTTTTGGCCAGCACTTGGGGCAAGGCGGGTCTTGCGCGCCGCGCAAAAACATCCGCACTTGGTGGGTCAAGGCAGTCTGCCAAGCCCATCGCGCCTATCTCTGCCTTTGGCTGCTCTTTTCGGAAATGCGCGGCTTTAGCGGCGGCGGCGTCTGCGGCTTCCACCAGCCGCGCTATCGCCACCCCCGGTGTTAAAACTCACATCGGGCAGGGGCACGTTCGCGCGCAAAATCGGGAAGGGATCGGCGGAGTTGGGAATGGCTGACGCATTCACGAAATGCTCTTGGAAACGGGGCTCAATCGCGGTTTCGACCTTGGTAATTTCGCGCACGGTTTTGCTGATCTCTGACCGTGCGGCAGTATTACAAAGCGCAATCCGCGCCCCGGTTCCGGCGGCATTGCCCGCGCTGGTGACCTTATCCAGCGGCGCATCCGGGATCATGCCCAGCACCATCGCGTGTTTGGGCGAGATATGCGCGCCAAAGGCCCCGGCGAGCACGACGCGGTCCACGCTCTCAACCCCCATTTCATCCATGAGCAGCTTGGCCCCAGCATAAAGCGCAGATTTCGCAAGCTGAATGGCGCGAATATCGCCTTGGGTCACGGTAATGCGCGGCCCGCCGGTGTCAGAGGCGTCATGGATCACATATTCATGAGTGCGCCCGGCGGCAATGCAGCGCGATGTGCCGGTTTGCTCAGCCGAGCCAATGAGCCCGCCCGCATCCAAAAGCCCCGCAATGCGCATTTCGGCCACAGCTTCGATAATGCCAGAGCCGCAAATCCCGGTGATGCCGCTGGCCTCGGTTGCCTCTGCAAAGCCCGGCTCGTCGGACCAGATCTCAGAGCCGATCACGCGAAAGCGGGGTTCCTTGGTGATGGGGTCAATCTCGATGCGCTCAATCGCACCAGGGGCGGCGCGCTGGCCTGAGCTGATTTGCGCGCCCTCAAAGGCTGGCCCCGTGGGCGAGGAGCAGGCGAGCACGCGCGATTTATCCCCGAGCAGGATCTCCGCATTGGTGCCCACATCCACGATCAGGGCAAGATCGTCGGACTTTCCTGGCTCTTCGGACAGCGCAACGGCAGCGGCATCGGCGCCCACATGGCCCGCAATACAAGGCAACACAAAGACCTGCGCATTGGTATTGAGTGCGCTCAGATCCAGTTCAGTTGCCGCCAGCGAGACGCTTTCAGAAGTGGCAAGGGCAAAGGGGGCTTGGCCGAGCTCGACCGGGTCAATGCCAAGCAACAAGTGATGCATCACCGGGTTGCAGACAAAGACCGCCTCCATGATCTGGGTCGGCTCGATCCCCGCCTCATCTGCGATTTCGCCGGCAAGGGTATTGATGGCCTCGCGTACCGCTGTGGTCATTTCCAGATCACCGCCAGGGTTCATCATCGCATAGCTCACCCGGCTCATCAGATCTTCGCCAAAGCGGATTTGCGGGTTCATCAATCCTGAGGAGGCTTTGACCTCACCCGTGGTGAGATCACATAGATGCGCGGCAATGGTGGTCGAGCCAAGGTCGATTGCCAGCCCGTAAAGCCCGCCATCATAAAGACCGGGCCAGATGTCGATCACCTTATGGCTTTGCGCGTCATGACCTTTATGCAGCGCCACGGTGACTTGGAATTTGCCTTTTCGCAAAACGGGTTGCAGCTTGCGCATCAAGGAAAGGTTCGCGGCGATTGGCCCCACCTGCCATTGATCTGCTAGCGCTTTGGTGAGGCGTTCAAAATCGCCGGTGGGCTCATGCATATCGGGCTCGGCAACTTCGACAAAATAGAGCTTTGTCGCCGGGTCCATGGTGATATCGCGCTCAGCAGCGGCTTTGCGCACCACTTGTTTATGCACTTGGCTCTCAGGCGGCACGTCGATCACGATATCGCCTTGCACCGTGGCTTGGCAGCCCAGGCGACGCCCCGCTTTCAGCCCGCGCTTGTCCTGATAGCGCTGCTCGACCGCATTCCATTCTGACAGCGCACCCTCCTGAACCGTCACCCCATGTTTGGGAAATTCGCCATAAGAGGGCGTGATCTGACATTTTGAGCAAATCCCCCGCCCGCCGCACACCGAGTCAAGATCTACCCCAAGGCTGCGCGCGGCCTGCAAAATGGGCGTGCCTATGGGGAAATTGCCACGTTTGCCGGACGGTGTGAAAATCACCAGGGGATCATTGCTCATAGCCGCACCTCTCTTGCTTTGCTCATATATATAGAGTGCGGGGGCTTAGAAAAATGCCAACTGCGGCAGATTTGAGCTGCTTCGCGGCAAGGCGCGTTAGAGCTGGGGCAGGGGTGCGCCGCTGAGCCAGTTCAAGATATCTGCGCGGCTTTCATCAAGACGCGGGGCTGCGGGGCGCGTGTTACTGTCGGGCAGGCCGGTCATTTTCACCGGATTGCCAGCGGCTTTCAGCGGGGCCGTGCCATGAGGGTTTGCCACGTCGACGATCATATTGCGCGCCAAGAGCTGCGGATCTTGCATGGCTTGGGCGGTGTTTTGGATCGGGCCGGTTGGAATGCCCGCCTCTTGTAGCAGTGCGATCCAATGAGCGCGGGGCTTGCTGAGGGTCACGGTCTCAATAAGGCGTTTGAGAATTGACACATGGGTGCAGCGCGCACCGTTATTGGCAAAACGAGGGTCGTCCGCTAGATCAAGCCCAAGGGCTTGGCAGAGTTTTTGAAACAGGCGGTCATTTCCGGCGGCGATCACAAATAGCCCATCGGAAGCATGGAAGGTTTCAAAGGGTGTGATCGAGGGATGGCGCGCCCCGCTTGGACCTGGAGCCGTGCCGGTGACGCCGGTAATGGCAATGGCGTGCTCGATAATCGCAATTTGACTGTCGAGCATAGCGATATCTATTTTGCGCCCCAAGCCATCTTTGCTGCGGGCCACGAGGGCGGCCAGAATGCCTTGGGTGAGATACATCCCGGCCACGATATCCCCGATTGAGGCCCCGACGCGCACCGGCTCACGCTCTTTTTCCCCGGTAATGGACATAACGCCGCCGCGCGCTTGCACTACCATATCATAGGCGGGGCGCAGGGCATCTGGTCCAGTATGGCCAAATCCAGACACTGCGCCATAGATTAAGCGCGGGTATTGAGCATGCAGATCGTCCCAGCCATAGCCCAGCTTTTCCATCACGCCGGGGCGGTAATTTTCAACCAAAATATCCGCGCGCGGCAAGAGGCGCTCAAAGATCTCTCGGTCTGTGGCCTCTTTCAGGTTCAGCGCGATGGAATGCTTGCAGCGATTGATCGTTGCGAAATAGGCGCTGTCCTCGCCCACAAAGGGCGGAAAGGCGCGGGTGTCATCGCCCTGGGGCGGCTCGATCTTAATGACGCTCGCGCCAAGCTCGGCAAGGCCCATGGTGCAAAACGGACCTGCAAGCACATGGGTGAGGTCTAAGATAATGATATCAGAGAGAGGCTGTGTCATGCGTGTTCTTTATGCCAGAGGTGTTACGGAATTTTGACATTTTCGGCTTGCACGGGTGAAAATTGCAAGCGGGTCGGTTTGCATAAATTGGCCTTGCATTGGGTGTGAGCCGCTCAGTGGCCGTTTTTGAGAAACCAACAGGCTGCCGCAGCTAATAGGGTCGCGCGTTCATCTCGGTTTGCAGCGCTTCTAATTGGGGGCTCGCCAGCAAAAACCCTTGCACCAACTTGACCCCGAGAGATCGAAGCAGCTCCAATTCTTGCGGTGTTTCGACCCCCTCGACCACGGGCGTTACCCCCAGATCAGCGCAAAGTGCGATCATATGTGCAACGATCTTCTGGCGCACAGGATCCTTGTCGATATCAATGATCAGGTAGCGGTCCAATTTGATCAGGTCCGGCACAACATCGACGAGCAGCTTAAGGCTGGAAAAGCCTGCTCCAAAATCGTCAATAGCGGTGAGAAACCCGTATTGCTTATAGGTTTCAATGATATTGATCAGGTGTTTGGGGTCTTTGATCAACTCTTGCTCGGTGAACTCAAACACAAGATTGGTGATATCGAACTTGCATTTCTCAGCGGTGCGCAGCGTATGTTGGATGCAGTTGCGCGGCTCATAAACGGCGTTTGGCATGAAGTTGATGGATAGCCTGCCATTAAGCCCGGCGGCAGAGGCAACGGTGATCGCAGTGGCGCGGCAGAGCTGATCGAATTGGTAGCGGTTATCTTCCGTCACAAGGTCCAGGATCTGCCCCGCGCTGCGCCCATCTTTACCGCGAACAAGCGCTTCTTGCGCGAAAACGGAGCCATCAGAGATATCAAAGATGGGTTGAAACGCCATTGTGATATCTTCTTTGAAGGCCGCGCCAGCACGTTCGCTGCAATATGGGCAGGGTTTTTGCGGGGTCTCAGTGTTCATAAACGACTCGATGCAAGTTTCGTCGTGCTTTGGCTTGGAAACTTGCATAGCGACCCTTAACCAATCCTAAAGATCAATTGTACCACACACAGTTGAAAACCCTAACCAGTATGGCCCTCTTATGCGTCGCCCCCCTTCATCTGGCCAGTAAATACCTTATTTGACACGGGGCGGAGGTGTGGGCGTGCAAAACCCCCACGGCGCAGAACTGGGTTTTCGCGCGCCTTAATGCCCCCTGGCGTGAAAAATGAAGCCGAGCAGGTTTAGCAGCACTTGCGCGGCGAGAATGGCGGTGGAGCCGGTGGGATCATAATCGGGGGCAACCTCAACCAAGTCGATGCCGACGATCTCATGGGTTTGCGCCACCTGTTGCAGCATTTCCAGCACATCGTAATAGAGAAACCCGCCATGGGACGGCGTGCCGGTGCCCGGCGCGATTGAGGGGCAAAAGGCGTCAATGTCGATGGTGATATAGACCCGCGCGCCGCTGGGAATGCGCGCTGCCAGCGCCTTTGGCCCCAATTGGCGCGCCTGGCGCACCGACAGGATATCAGAGCCCATCTCGCGCGCCGCCGCATAGCCCTCTATGGCGGTGGAGGAGACATTGCGAATGCCCACCTGCGTCAGCCCGCTCACATAGTCTTTCTCGGCGGCCCGGCGCATTGGGTTGCCATGCCCTTCGGTCACGCCATGGCGGCTGTCTACGAAGTCTAAATGCGCATCAATTTGCAGGACATGGATCGGGCCCTGATCGTCAAAGGCGCGAATGCAGGGGATATTGACCGAATGATCCCCGCCAATCGTCACGGGCAGCGCACCGCCCTTAAGCGCAGCGCGCACGCCCGCTTCGATATTGGCATGGCTCTTGACCGTATCGGTATGCACAATATCCGCATCCCCCATATCTACAATGCGCACAGAGCCGGGCAGATAGGTGGCCTCATCCTCGTGATCATAAGCCCCTGCATGACCAAAGGAAAACAGCGTTGAAGCCTCGCGCACCGCACGCGGGCCAAAGCGCGCGCCCGAACGCCACTGGGTGCCAAAGTCAAATGGTGCGCCAAGCACAGCGACATCGGCGTCAAGCGCATTCCAATCCGCCACATAGGGGCGCTTGCCAAAGGTGCAAATCCCAACAAAAGGCAGATCCAGCCGCCCGCTTTCATAGCCATGTGTGCTCATATCATCCCCCATCTCGTTTCAGTTCAGCTTGCGTGAATTGTCGCGGTGCTGCAAGGCAGAGAAATCGCTCTTTCCAAATGCGCAGCGCCGTGAAATAGGAAAGTGCCAATTGATACTCCCTAAATGAGGTTCCCGATGGAGATTCGTGAGGCGCTTACCTTTGATGATGTATTGCTTGTGCCTGGGGCCTCGTCGGTTTTGCCCAGCACCGCCGATACGCGCACGCAAGTGACCCTCTCCATTGCTTTGAACATTCCCCTGCTCAGCTCGGCCATGGATACCGTGACCGAGGCGCGTATGGCGATTGCCATGGCCCAAGCGGGGGGCATGGGGGTTATTCACCGCAATCTGAATGCAGATGAGCAAGCGCGCGAGGTGCGCCGGGTCAAGCGCTTTGAAAGCGGGATCGTCTATAATCCTATCACTCTGAGCCCTGATCAAACCAAAGCCGATGCCAAGGCCTTGACCGAGCGCTATGGCTTTACCGGCTTTCCCGTAGTGGATGAGAACCGCCGCGTGCTGGGCATCGTAACCAATCGCGACATGCGCTTTGCCGAACGTGACGATACACCGGTTTCCGTGATGATGACCTCTGAGGGGCTGGCGATCCTGCGTGAACCAGCGGACCGGGAGGAGGCCATTAGCTTGATGAAAGCGCGCCGGATTGAAAAGCTGCTTGTCACGGACCAAGACGGGGCACTGACGGGGCTCTTGACCCTTAAGGACACAGAGAAAGCCGTTTTGAACCCGACCGCGTGCAAAGATGAGCTGGGGCGTTTGCGGGTGGCAGCGGCCACCACCGTGGGGGATGCGGGCTTTGAGCGCTCGGCGCAGCTGGTCGAGGCCGGTGCGGATATGATTGTGATCGACACCGCCCATGGTCATAGCGAAGGGGTCGCGGCTGCTGTGAAACGGGCCAAGTCGCTCTCAAATGAGGTGCAGGTGGTTGCGGGCAATGTGGCGACTGGCGAGGCCACGCGGGCGTTGATTGATGCAGGCGCCGATGCGATTAAGGTTGGAATCGGGCCCGGCTCGATCTGCACCACACGTATGGTGGCCGGTGTTGGGGTGCCTCAGCTCACTGCGATTATGGATTGCGCGGCGGCCGCCGGAGATGTGCCGGTGATTGCCGATGGCGGGATCAAGTTCTCGGGCGATTTTGCAAAGGCGATTGCTGCCGGGGCCTCTTGCGCGATGGTGGGCTCGATGATCGCGGGAACCGATGAAAGCCCCGGCGAAGTGATCCTCTATCAGGGCCGCAGCTTCAAAAGCTATCGCGGCATGGGCTCCTTGGGGGCGATGGCGCGCGGCTCTGCGGATCGCTATTTCCAGAAAGACGCAGCCAGCGACAAACTGGTGCCCGAAGGCATCGAAGGGCAGGTGCCCTATAAGGGTAGCGCAGGCGCGGTGGTGCACCAACTGGTCGGAGGCCTGCGCGCAGCCATGGGCTACACCGGCTGCGCCACGGTCCCTGAGATGCGTAAAAACTGCAACTTCGTGCGCATCACCGGAGCAGGCCTGAAAGAAAGCCACGTGCACGACGTACAAATCACCCGCGAAAGCCCGAACTACCGGATTGGGTAATTACTAGCAGTGCGGCGATCCCTCAAGAGAGCCGCGACTACAGAGGACCTACGCCCGAAAAGTTCTACGGTAGCTGACCTCAGAAAGTTGGCTGCTTTGCGGACGGAGCAGACCTCGGTTCTCAATGAAGGGTTCAAACCATTTGGTTAAAGCCCGTAGTGCATGATGAATGCGCTGTCATCGCTGTCCGCCACTTTGAGACATATTTCCGCGAGGTCCTCGAAGTTTGCGACGACTTGGTCTCGGATCAAGTCAAGCTTCACGTAAGAACCGTTCTCAGGATTTTGGTCGTTTACCCAGCAAAAATCGCCCGTCAACTCAAGCTTAGGAGGCGATTGCGCGAATAGGGATGCCCAAGCCATTGAAACTCTTCGAAGCTTTTTTGCTCCTGAGCTTCGTATGACTGTAGGACCATGGTGATTGAGACCGGACTGGGCTTCCATATTGCGGGCGGGATTGTAGCTGGAAACCCACTGCAAACTATCGTTGATATACTGGATTAGGTCATCATGCAGTGAAGCGTCTGCTGTTTTTTCGTAATAGAGGCGGTAGTCGAACGCCGGGTTCTGCGAAAGCTCGTCCAAATAAAATCTATGGATCAGCATCGGCTGTCTATATCCTAATGTAACTTCTCTACAAGGGCTCTAGGCCGTCATAGCACGTCTCTGCTTGTGGCGGTGCAAATCGTTGAGTGCTTTTTCATGCCTTAGGTTAGACTGCGCGCCGCCCGCCTCCAAAGACCAGCCACATGAGGGCTCCGCCTGCGACCATCAGGAACGGGCCCATGGCGAGGTTTACGGCTGTCCATCCGCTGGCTGGGTCGGCTCCGGCGCAGTTCATCAGCCCGCCTGAGGCCAGCGAGGCCATTGTGACCGAGCCGAACACGATCAAATCGTTCAGGCCCTGCATCCGGCCACGCTCGGCTGGGGTATGGGCGGAGGTGAGCAGGGTGGTGGCTCCGATAAAGCCAAAGTTCCAACCGATCCCCAGAAGGAACAGCGCGATATAGAAATTCGCCAGATCTACGCCCATGAGCGCTACCGCCCCGGCTCCGGCAAGGATTGCAAGGCCAAGCCCCATGATGGTTTCGGTGCCAAAGCGGTTGATCAAATGGCCGGTAAAAAAGGACGGGGCAAACATCGCCAGCACATGCACGGTGACAATATTGCTGGCATCAGGTTCTGCATAGCCACAGCCCACAACCGCCAAAGGGGTTGACGTCATTACCAGGTTCATCAGCGCATAAGACACCGCCGCGCAGATCACCGCCACCAGGATCTTGGGCTCGGCGAGCAGCTCTTTGCGGCTGCGCCCCTCAGAGGCGGCACTGGCCGAAGGCGCAACTGGCTTGGGGATGTCGATGAACCACAAAATTCCCAAGCCAAAGAGATTGAGCACAGCAACGCCCAAATAGACCGGAATATAACGCCCATGATCGGCAATGCCCGAGCCTTCGGACAGGTAGCTGCCCAGCTGCGGGCCAATCACCGCCGACAAAAGCCCGCCTGCCATCACATAGGAAATCGCCTTGGCGCGAAACGCATCCGAAGCTGTGTCACTGGCCGCAAAGCGATAAAACCCCTGAGCGGACATATAAATGCCGGTCAGGTAACTCCCCAAGAGGAAGAGCCAGAAATTCGGGATGGTAAGCGCATAGGCGCAGATCAAAGCCCCCGACAGCCCTCCCACTGCGCCAATCCAAAAGCCGGTGCGCCGCCCAAAGCGCTGCATCACGCTTGAGAGCCAAGGCGCGGTGGTCATAGAGCCAAAGACGATCAAGGCGATGGGCAATGTGGCCAAGCAAGCAAAGGGGGTGATCTGTTGCCCAGCCAGCCCCCCGACAACAAAGATCATTGGCATTTGACTGCCAAGAAAGGCCTGTGCAGCGACCAAAATCCAAACATTGCGCAGCGCGCGGCGATCATCGATTACTGTGTTCATGCGCATCGCTTAGACCGATTTGCGCAGGCCAGCAAGAGAGGAGGCGCAATGCGGATTATTGAAACTCAGACAGATGTGGACGCGGGGGCAGCTTGGCTCGCGCAGCAAAGCGATAAATGGGCGCGGCTGGTTGAGATCTGTGCGCCTTTGCCGCTGCGCCGCAAGCCGGATGGGTTTGCAGAGCTGCTCAGCGCGATCGTCTCGCAACAGGTCTCCACCGCCTCTGCCGCCGCGATTTGGGCGCGTCTTCAAGAGGCGGGGCTCATCAACGAAGATGCGGTGCTTGCGGGGGGAGACGAGGCCTTGCGGGCCAATGGGCTCTCGCGCCCCAAAATTCGCTATGCTTTGGCCCTGGCTGAGGCGCGGCTTGACTATATATCTTTGCGCGAGGCCGAGAGCGACGAGGTAATCAAAACACTGACCAAGCTGCCGGGAATTGGCCCTTGGACCGCCGAGATCTACACCATGTTCTCTTTGGGTCATGCCGATGTGTTCGCGCCGGGCGATCTGGCCCTGCAAGAGGCAGCCAAAGAGCTGTTTTCCCTAGAGGCCCGCCCCAGCGAAAAAGAGCTACGCCAAATGGCTGAGGACTGGTCGCCTTGGCGCGCGGTTGCAGCGCGCGGACTTTGGGCCTACTACCGACATATCAAAAATCGAGAGGGTGTGCGATGACGCGTGTGTTGAAAGCTGGCCGGCAGGGGCCTCAATCCGGGGTGACGCGCTCGGTGGTGGTGTTCTTGCATGGCTATGGGGCCAATGGTCAGGATCTTTTGGGCATTGCCGATGTGCTGAAAGAGCATCTGCCAGACACACTCTTTGTTGCCCCCGATGCGCCTGAAAGCATTCCCGGCATGCCTTTTGGCTATCAATGGTTTCCGATCCCTTGGATTGACGGCTCTTCTGAGGAAGAATCAGAGCGCGGCATGATGGCTGCGGTCAATGATCTAAATGCTTTCCTAGATGCGCTCATGGTGGATGAGGATGTGTTGCCCGAGCAAGTGGCGCTTTTCGGCTTTTCCCAAGGCACCATGATGGCGCTGCATGTGGCGCCGCGCCGTGAAGACGCTGTGGCAGGCATCGTTGCCTTTTCCGGGCGGCTGCTACGCCCCGAGCTGTTGGCGGATGAGGTGCAAGTGCGCCCCCCCGTTCTGCTCGTGCATGGAGACCAAGATGATGTGGTGCCGCCGCAATCCTTGCCCGAAGCGGCCGAAGCGCTGCAAGAAGCGGGTTGGGAAGATGTCTATGCCCATATCATGAAGGGAACCGCCCATGGGATCGCCCCAGACGGTTTGAGCGTGGCCCTGGCGTTTTTACGCGACAAGCTGAGCCTTTAGTCCCAGAGAACGCTAGAAATTCACCTTATGGTAGTTGACGCAGTGGCGAATTCGTTTTAACCAAATAGCATTTGATGCGCTTTATTCCCCGGAGCGCGCATGAACTTGAGGCGGCCATGATAAACTCCACCAAAATCGTACAAGCTGTCGCAGCAGCAGCACTTGCAATCTCCTGGAACGCAGCGCATGCGCAGGTCTTATCCGATGAAGGCAGTGCAGAGGCGGACGCCTTTCTGGACTCGTTCAAGGAACTTTTGGAACAGCAAAATTCTGGCTCTCGGCGCAGCGCCTCTGTCCCGGCAATTCCTTCGGCGACAAATTCCGGCCATGGAACGGTTTTCACATCCCTGACCTATTCAAACCCGCGCGGCGGCGTTGATGGCGGGGGCGGCGATGGCAGCGCAGCGGTTGGGTTCGCGATTGGAGATGCCGCAACAGGGGTCAGCCTACAATTCACAGCGAATATCACAGGCCTGGATTCACCCTTTGCGGGCGATGGCTATTTTACCGTGCAGCTCTCTCGCCAGCTGGATCGTTTCAGCAATCCAACCCATATAGGCTTCACGGTAGCGAACGTGGCAGGTTGGGGCGATAGTGCCGATAACGCGGAAACGGTCTCTCTTCAGATATCTCAAAACATCCCTGGGAATATCCCGATTGCGTGGTCAGCCGGTATCGGGTCCGGGGTGCGCTCTGACAAGCCCGTTGGGGATCGCGAAGGCGCATTTGCCGGGGTTGGTTTTGGGATTGCTGATGGGCTAAGCGTCGGAGCCTCCACCAATTTCGATAAGATAAACTTCGGTGCAACCTACAATATTGAGCAAGTTCCTGGCCTTAGTATAAGCTTTTCAGCGACAGACTTGACGAAACGCCGCGGGGAAGTCATAAATTCACTTACATTAGGCTACAGCTTTAGCGCCTTTTAACTCGGAATAGAGGATCCTCTAAAATGTCACAATTTTTCAAAACGCTCCTATGCTCAGCACTTTTGGTCAGCGCATCTCCAGTACTCGCAGGGAAAACAACTGGGGATGGCGCTGTTCCGGGCTCACCAACTACTCCTATCCATGACACAGGCGATGGGGTTGTTCCGGGTACGCCGACAGTACATGATACAGGTAATGGGGTTGTTCCGGGAACAGATACAGTCGTTACGGCACAATCAGTGCCGACAAATGCAAGTGCGGTAATTGCCGTGGTGCAGGTGATGAATAACGCAGAATCCGCGCTGGCCTCTGGCGAAAGCGCCGCGTCTGTTGTCGCAACCACTCAAGCCGCAGCCTCGGCAGCCGTTGCAACAGCCTCTCCACAGCAAGTGCAAAATGTCGTGAACGCAATGACAAGCGTCATGGACTCCGGCGGCGGCAGTGTCGTCTTCAGCGAAGCGCAAGCGGTTGCAGCCGTTGGCGTTCTGCGCGCCCTTGCCGCAGCGGGGGCCCTGAATGAAACGCTCGCCGAGACCCTTGCAGAGCTTGAGGCCGTTGTCGGCGCATAACGCCTCTGAGCCATTCAAGTTAAGAGCCCTGGCTGAAACGCTGGGGCTTTATTTTTTCCAGCTATCCACAAAATAAAGCAGATAATTTGAGGAAAGGAAAAGTGTCAAGGCGAGCCCAACCCAGGTACATGACGAAGCTGTTGAAGTTTCTGGTAGTTATGACTGCAGTTGCTGCAGTATGCACTACAGTCGTCGATTTTATCTGGTTGGGAGGGGTGGTCGTTGATGACAAATTCGAGAACTCCGTGCGCTATGTCGAGCTCCGAGACAACAAAGGGGTGTGGGTGGAAGTCAGTAATTTGGCTTTTTCCGTAAGCTCGTGGACGTCGCTTATTTGGTTCATTGGAACGCTCGCATTCTTCGCAGTTTTCGGATGGTCTTGGATTGCATACGGCCACTTATCCAAAGACATTGACGAGTAGACGCGGCATTCATCGTTCTATGAACATTTTTCCGCAGCGTTACTGGCTTTCGTTGGTGGATCATTGAGTATTTTCTGGTTACAAAGGCCCGCTAAATCCTCAGCCATATTTTGTAGCTGTTCTGGGGCTTGAACCGAATCCTCTACGAGATATAGTCTGGATATAAAGTTGGGGCGGGTTCCCCGCTCCTGTCTTTTTCTGAGCATTTATGCTGACAGGGCGGAGATGGAGTCGCTTTTTGATGGAAGAATTTAGAACAGATTTTGTGCGCAGCCCGAGTGGCTTGAAGCAACACCCGGCTTTGGTGCTAAATGCGGATTATCGCCCGCTCTCCTATTACCCGCTGTCTCTGTGGCCTTGGCAAGATGCGGTCAAGGCGGCGTGGCTCGACCGCGTGGATATTGTGGCCGAATATGATGAGGTGGTCAGAAGTCCCAGTACAGTGATACGAATACCTTCTGTCGTTGTTCTGAAAGACTATGTAAAACCTCAAAAGCGCGTGGCCTTCACGCGCTTTAATTTATTTTTGCGGGACGAATTTCAGTGTCAGTATTGCGGAGCGAAGGGGGATTTGACCTTTGACCATGTGGTGCCGCGCGCCTCGGGCGGGGTGACCTCTTGGCAAAATGTGGTCGCGGCCTGCTCGCCCTGTAATCTCAAGAAGGGCTCAAAATCCCTGCGCCAAGCAAATATGAGCCTGCGCCGCGCCCCGCGCCAACCAGCCTCCGAAGAACTGCGCAACATGGGCCGAAAGTTCCCGCCAAACTATCTGCACGAAAGCTGGATGGATTTTCTCTACTGGGACGCGGAACTTGAAGCCTAGCCATTAAGATAGAGATTGGGATCAACGCTGTCGAACCCGTCTCTGACCTCGAAATGGATATAGGCGTTTTCGCCCTCTCGCAGCTTGGCGATATTCTGCCCCTTGCGCAGGCGCGTGCCTTTTTGAACCGCCACATCGGTCACATTGGCATAGACGGTCAGCAAATTGCCCTCGTGGCGCACAACGATAATTGGAACGCCGTCTTCGCTTTCGGTGATTGCGGCGACGGTTCCCTCGGCTGCGGCTTTCACGGGGCTACCGGGACTGGCTTTGATAAAGATGCCATCGCTGCGCCCCTTGGCATAATCGCGAATGATTGTGCCTTGAACCGGATAGGCAAAGCGCCCCTCTTTTGGGGTTTTTGTTGAGCTTCCAATATCAATTTCGGGTTTGGCTGCTGCGTGTTCCGTGTTGGTATCTTGCGGCAAGGGCGCAGAAGAAGACGGGGGCAGCGGTGTTATCGATCCTTGCCCCGGAGGTGCTGTTGGCGCAGCCGTGCGTTTGGGGGCTTGCGGAATGATTGGGATCAGCAAATATTGCCCTTCCCGAATATCAAACTGTGCCCCGAGCCCGTTCCATTGCGCCAATGTACGCACGGGAACATTGTAAAGGCGCGCAATAGAAAATGCAGTCTCTCCGCGCGTTACTTTATGGCGCACAGGCTCTGGCGATGATCCGGTTTGCTGCGCGGGCTCTTGTTCAGTTCTGCGAATGGCCTGCCCGGCGATAGCGGTCACATCAACGCTCGACACCGGAGCTGAGGTTTGCGCCGCGCCCTCGCTCTCTTGCATGGTTGCTATTCTTGCGTTCTCGGGGATCGCGATGATCTCGCCATTTCGTAAGATATCATCCACCGCGAGCCCATTGAGCCGCCCCAAGGCCACCGCATCAAGCTCTAGGCGCTGTGCGATTTGCTGCAGAGTTTCCCCCCGCCGCGCGACCGCGACTTGGTAATTGGGATAGGTGACGAGCCCGCGCGCATCGGGGCTCGGCGGTTTAATCGCGGCTTTTTGGGCGACGGGGGCCGTGGTGAAACCGCCGCTGAGACCGCGCAAGTCCATATCGAACCCGTCCTCGCAGGCGCTCAGGCAGCTCAATAAGACAAGGCTATAGGTGATTTTCCGATATGATAGGTGATACTGCATCTTTGCTCATCCTCAAACTCGGCCCTTATTTTTGGGCTTTTTGCGCCACTATACACCCAATTTTGCGGCAGCGTTAGTCTTTTCCAAGCCCCTCAACGAGCGGGACGAACCGCACATTTCGCAGCTCATCATAGTCAAAGCCAGACTCGGTTTTGCGCACGCGAATAAGGCTTTGTTCGGCCTCTGATTGCCCGACAGGAACCACCATGATCCCCCCAGGTTTAAGCTGCGCCAAAAGCGGGCCAGGAGGGTCTTCGGCGGCGGCGGTCACGATGATGCGATCAAAGGGGGCTTGATCTGGCAACCCATGCGATCCATCGCCAATCACTGCGGTAACATTGGTTAAACCGAGCGTCTCAAAGCGCGCGCGCGCTGCGTGTACCAGGGTGCGATAGCGGTCAATCGTGTAAACGCGCCGCGCCAGCTTTGAGAGGATCGAGGCTTGATAACCGGTTCCCGTGCCCACCTCTAGCACGGTATCGCGCGGGGTGACTTGCAGGGCTTGGCTCATAAGGCCAACAATTGAGGGCTGGGAAATGGTCTGGCCATGGGTGATGGGCAGGGGCGTGTCCTCATAGGCGCGCTCTGCAAAAAGCCCGGTCACGAAAAGCCCGCGATCAATGGCTTCCATCGCTTTGAGCACAGCTTGATCCGTCACCCCGCGCGAGCGCAAGGTGAAGACAAATTGCATTTTTCGCTCGGCAATGGTTGTCATGTCTCAAAGGCAGATCGAAGAGTGTTCAGCGCCGCATAATCGGTTAAATCAGCGCGCATAGGGGTGACAGAGATGTGGCCAGACAGGTTTTCTGCCGCATCTGTGCCCGGCTGCGTTGGGCGCTGCTGATCGCCGCCCCGGATCCATAAATAGCGTCGCCCATTTGGGGAAACGAAGGGCTCTGCACCAAAAACCACATCTGGGCGGCGCCCTTGGCTGGCGGCGCGAATCCCTTTGACATCTGCGGCGCGGACGGGCGGGAAGTTCACATTATACAGCAAAGGGTAGGGGGCGTTTATGTCAAACCCAGCTCCCAAGATCTTGCGAATAACGTCTGCGCCATGGGCCTCAGCCGCCTCAAACGGGTCTGGTAAATCTTTGTTTTCTGGCCCATAATACTGCGATAATGCGACGGCCGGCAGGCCTTGCAAGGCGGCCTCAAGCGCTGCGCCAATCGTGCCGGAATAGAGCGTATTTTCCGCCGAATTATTGCCCCGATTAACCCCTGAAAGAACCAAATCCGGGCGCTCGGGCATGACATCATGCACGGCTGCCAAAACACAATCTGCTGGGCTGCCCTCTACCGCGATGCGGCGCGGGCCAAGTTCGGAGATCATGGTTGGCTTGGTATAGTTGATACAATGACCGACCCCGGATTGCTCAAAAGCAGGGGCGACGGTCCAGACTTCCCCGGCAGCTCCAGCAAGTGTTTCAGCAATTTTGGTGAGGGTTTTTAGGCCCGGTGCAGAAATGCCATCGTCATTGGTGATCAGAATCCGCATGAAGGCCCCCGCATGATATTCTAGCCCCCGTTTAGGCAAGCCAGGGCATTACAGCAAGGCGGCTGTGGTAAATAGCTGGGACTGTTGCTCTTACACCAAGTTTAGGGAGGCGAGAATCTCATCTGCGACGCTGTGAATGTCCTGCAGCTTTGCGCGATCCTCACCGGGGAAAAACCGTGCTCGTGTGGCGGTGGGCATCGGGGCCGGTGTGATCACATGTGCTTTGGGCCCGGTTTTCACGCTTTCTGCCGCCCAGGCTTGCGCCATTGCGATTTGGGCCGCTTTGCTTGCGCCGTAACTGCCAAAGAATTTCTCGCCTGCGCGCGGATCATCAAAGAACAGCGCGCTTCCCTGCGGCCCCAGCAATGGGCCAATTTTCGCCATCAGGTCGGCGGTGGCCGCGACATTGACAGTAAGGCATTTCTGCAAATCTTTTGCATTTTGCATATTTGCAGGGGTGAGGGGCGGGGCATAAATCGCGCTATGCGCCCAAAGATCCAAACGCCCCCAACGCGCCGCGATATCATTGGCGAGACTTTGCATCGCCTCTGCATTCGTGACATCCATTGGTGCCAAGGTCGCGCTGCCGCCTTTGGCCTTGATCCGATCATCCAGCTCTTCGAGCGCGCCAACGGTGCGGGCAAGGGCAATGATATGGTGGGAGGGGCTAAGCGCCTCGGCCAGAGCTGCGCCAAGGCCGCGTGAGGCCCCGGTAATCAGGGCGATTTTCTGTTGGGTATCGGTCATGAAATGCGCTTTGCCAGGAAGTGTGCGCAACCGCAAGCTCTGAGAACTTGACTTTCATTATGCACCCGCGGCAAATGCGCGCCAATATTCAACAATAATGGGAAGACGTTGGACATGACCCTCGCTCAAACGGCCTTTGGGCCTCAAACACTTCTGAAACAAGCGCTTTGCGTGCTTGGCGGCTCAGCTCTGATCGCGATTGCGGCGCAAACAAGCATTGGATGGCCCATCGCGATGACTTTGCAAACATTGGCTGTGCTGTTTGTTGGCATGGCCTTTGGTGCAAAGCTCGGCGCGGTTACGGTGTTAACTTATCTCGGCTATGGGCTTATGGGACTTCCCGTGTTTTCAAACTTCAATAATGGTGCGGCCTTTGCCGGTCCCTCAGCTGGATTTCTTGTTGGTTTTGTGGGCATGGCATTTCTTGCTGGGCTCATGGTGGAGCGCGGCGTGAAAAACGTCTTTGCGCTGGCTTTGGGCGGGATTGTGATTTCCGCGCTGCTTTACATCCCCGGCGTGGCTTGGGCGATGCTGGCTGATCAGCTTGTTGGGCTTGATACAGCGAACTGGGGCGCGGGCAGCTTTTCCACTGTTTGGCAGTTTTATATGGCACCGTTCTTGATTGGCGATGCGATCAAAGCGGTTCTGGCAGCGCTTCTGATTGTTGGCGGCAATGCGGCACTGCGCAAATAAACTCACTGTATGACTTAGAGAGGGGCTGCGCAAATTGCGCGGCCCTTTTTATATGTCGAGCTCAGCCCAAACCGGCACATGGTCCGAGGGTTTTTCGCCCCCCCGCACATGTTTGTCGATCCCCACATCCCGCAAATAATCCGCCGCATAGGGGCAGAGCAGAATGTGGTCGATACGAATGCCATCATCCTTGTTCCACGCCCCGGCCTGATAATCCCAAAATGAATACTGCTCTGGCCCAGCTACACGCGCGCGAAACGCATCGGTCAGCCCCAGATTGATCAAACGGCGATAGGCGGCGCGGCTTTCAGGGCGGGCTAGGGCATCCTCTTTCCAGACCTCGGGGCGGCGCGCATCCTCGTCTTGGGGGATGATATTGTAATCCCCGGCCATCAAAAAGGGCATCTCTTGCTGGCGAAGCTCTTTTGCCCGCGCCAAAAGCCGCTGCATCCAGGCGAGTTTATAGTCATATTTCGGGCCAGGACAGGGATTGCCGTTGGGCAAATAAAGACCACAGAGGCGCAAGGCCGTATGCGCGCCTATGACCGTTGCTTCGATATAGCGGGCTTGTTCGTCACTTTCATCGCCTGCAAGCCCGCGCGTTACATCCTCAAGCGGGTGCTTGGACAGGAGCGCAACGCCGTTAAAGCTCTTCTGCCCATGGGTTTCGACATGATAGCCCAGATCTTCGAAAATCTCGCGGGGAAAGGCCGCATCGACGGATTTGATTTCTTGCAAAATTGCCACATCCGGCTGGGCCTCTTTGAGCCATTCAGGCAGCGCGAGGCTACGTGCTTTGATGCCATTGATGTTAAAAGTCGCGATTTTCATGCCGAATCCCTTGGATAACGAGGCGCGCATACGGTGCTAGATGCGCCAATCGTCTCAAAATACTGCCCAGGCCGGTGTTACGACAACCCTGATTCGGCGGTCTATTAGTTGCGATGATACACGCATAAGGGGTATTAGCACATCTTTAAGTTGATTCGCATCACCCCCTATAGTTGTGGATAAAAATTCCTTAAAGTTGTGTAAATTTCAAAATTCAACCAAAGCAAGATTAATTGTGAGCAAACGCTGATGTGGACAAGTCCTCGCGTTAAGATTTTGTTAGTAATTTCGAAGTTATCCACTGCGAGGTTTGGGGGCATTCTGGGGGCAATTCCAACGCTTCAAACAAGGAGAAAGCCCATGACTGCACTTCACAAAACCAATTATGAACAAATCGTTAACGCATCTTCAGAAAATTTGCTCTTGGGAGCAGATGTTGGTGCATTCACATCCGCATCCACGCCTTTGCACACAGACATATCCACAGGCGCGGACGTAGGTCTGTTCACATCTGCATCTGGCCCACTGCAAGCCGCCATGATGCAAGGTTCCGGGCTGGACATGTTCACATCGGCCTCCGCGCCTGTCTCCGCTGAGAAAGTAAGCGGCCAAGGCGTTGAGATGTTCACTTCTGCGTCCGCACCTACTTCGGCTGAGCAAGCATCCGGTCAAGGCACAGAAATGTTTACCTCTGCTTCCGCACCTACTTCGGCTGAGAAAGTAAGCGGCCAGGGCACAGAAATGTTCACCTCTGCGTCCGCACCTACTTCGGCTGAGAAAGTAAGCGGCCAAGGCGTTGAGATGTTCACTTCTGCTTCCACACCTACCTCTGCTGAGAAAGTAAGCGGCCAGGGCGTTGAGATGTTCACTTCTGCTTCCACACCTACCTCTGCTGAGAAAGTAAGCGGCCAAGGAACTGAGATGTTCACTTCTGCCTCCGCACCCACTTCTGCTGAGCAAGCATCCGGTCAAGGCACAGAAATGTTCACCTCTGCCTCCACGCCTACCTCTGCTGAGCAGGTTTCCGGCCAAGGAACTGAGATGTTCACCTCTGCCTCCGCGCCCACTTCTGCCGAGCAAGTATCCGGCCAAGGCACAGAGATGTTCACATCAGCGTCAACTCCTGCGGGCAATGTGCATGTGCTCTTCGGTCAAGCGACCCAAGCCTTCACCTCCGCAAGCGCGCCTTTGACACGCGAAAAGGTGTAATCCCATGGGACCTGGCGCGAATTTTTCACAAGCTGAGACCTCAAATGTCGTTGCTCTCAAGACGCGCCAGGTGCGCCAGCCGGTTGCACAACGGCTGGACGCGCATGCGAAGCTGCTTTTGCATAATCGCCGCTCTGAGGGAGAAGTCACCTGGCTCAAAGAGAACGCAGAGTTTCTCAATATTCTGAACAGCACATCCGCGCCAAGTGCCGCCGTGCTGCCAGAATATGAAGAGATTTATGGCAAGATCGATCAGACATTGGGGCAATTCCCACAATATTATCGTCTGATCTTGTCTATCTGCTTGGATCTTGAGGATCTGGGAATGACAGGTTCCAAAGGGGCTGCGATGTGCGATTGGGTTGTTCGCCAAGGCCTTGCAGAGGCGGAGCTGTCCGATCTGCAACGGGCCGAGGCACGTCGCCTGCTCGCCCGCCGCGTGCCACTGAATGAGGATCCAGAGCTGGATCTGCGCCTTATGCGCTTTGCATCGCGCGCAGAAACCTTTGCTCTGCCCAATATCAAGGCCGCTTATGAGCTGACCCATATCGTGTTCTATGCGACCGAATATGGCACGACGCAGGTTGAATTCCCTGCGCCAGTCATGCGGGCGCTGAACTATGTGGGGCTGCTGGCCTATCTCGACCAGAACCACGATTTGCTCTCAGAGGTCTGTATCGCGCTGCGCTACGCGGGGGCGGAATGCAATGTCAGCTGGGAGGCAAGCGTTTTTGCCGCGCTCACGGGGATCGACGCGCAAAACTGCCGTATGGCCGAGCAATCCCAGGGCGATGCCTATCATGAATATTTCGTATGCTCATGGCTTGCGGGTCTGGCAAAGAAAACGGTCTTTCCGGCTATGTTGTCGGTCGGTCCGGCAAGCTTTGTGAAAGCGCCGCCTGTTGCGCGCCCGTTGCTCTCGCTCGCGCAGGCTGCATTGAACGGGGTGAGCCCCGATTGGAAATGTGCCCGCCGCCACATTCGCGCCAGTTTGGACGAGGACGGGCAACGCGTCTTGGAGGCCGCAGAGCATAGCGCAGAAGATTTTGAGGCGTTTTTCCGCATCTTCGCCCGCGCGGCTCGCCCATAACGTACTGGCTTCGAAAGCTTAGTTGATTAGGAAAAGGCTGCAGGGATTAGCACTGCAGCCTTTTTGCCATTAGCTGATGATGGCGTTTAACGTCTGGCTTGGGCGCATCACGGCGGCGCTTTTGGCCTCATCATTTTGGAAATAGCCACCTGTATCTGCTGCCGTGCCAGCGGATGCGGAGAGCTCTGCAAGAATTGCGTCCTCACCTTTCGCGAGCGCTTTGGCAATTGGTGCGAATTCCTGAGCGAGTTCTGCATCCTTGCTTTGCGCGGCGAGGGCCTCGGCCCAATAGCGGGCAAACCAATAATGGCTGTGGCGGTTATCGGGCTCTCCCGCTTTGCGGCGCGGGGAGCGGTTATGATCCAAAACGCCTTGCGTCGCGGCCTCCGCTGCGGCCCCCAAGACACCTGCGCGGGCATTGCCCTGGGTGTCCGCCAAGAAGTTGAGCGACTCGCCAAGCGCGCAGAATTCGCCCATGGAGTCCCAGCGCAGGTGGTTCTCGTCATGCAATTGCTGCACAAGCTTGGGCGCAGACCCGCCCGCGCCGGTTTCAAACAGCCCGCCGCCTTGCATCAGCTTTACGATCGAAAGCATTTTCGCGGAGGTGCCAAGTTCCAGGATTGGGAAGAGGTCCGTGAGATAGTCGCGCAGCACATTGCCGGTGATAGCGATGGAATCTTTGCCAGCGGTGATGGTTTCCAGCGATTGACGTGTCGCCTGCCGCGGGGCCATGATCTGGAATTTGTCGGCAACACCTGCGGCTTCAAGCGCGGGTTTCACATAATCAATGAGCTGGGCATCATGGGCGCGCGCCGCGTCAAGCCAGAAAATTGCCTCGCTCCCGGTCAGGCGCTGGCGGTCCATTGCAAGCTCGATCCAATTCTCAATCGGGGCCTTTTTCACGGTGCAAGCGCGCCAGATATCGCCGGCCTGGACCTCATGCGAAAGCAGTACATCGCCATTGGCGGCAACAATCCGTATTGTTCCAGCCTCGGAGGCTTCGAATGTGGTCGGGTGAGAGCCATATTCTTCGGCTTTTTGCGCCATAAGGCCCACATTTGCGACCGCGCCCGCCTTGGTCACATCAAGCGCGCCATTTGCCTTAAAGAAATTGATGGTCTCATCATAAACGCTGGAATAGCAACGATCCGGGATAACGCAATTTGTGTCGCCCTTAGCGCCGGTTTCATTCCAGCCTTTGCCGCCCGCGCGAATAACCGCGGGCATTGAGGCGTCGATGATCACATCGGAGGGCACATGCAGGTTGGTGATGCCTTTATCGCTATCGACCATATACATGCTTGGACGATCAAGCGCGGCGATTTCGGCTTTGATTTCATCACCGTTCGGCAGGGTTTCAATCGCGGCAAGCACATTGGCAAGGCCGGCATTGGGCGCGCCGCCCGCAGCGGTAATAGCATCCCCATGTTGATCCCAAACAGGGCCGAGCCACGCCTTGACCGCGTAGCCGAAAATGATCGGGTCAGAGACCTTCATCATTGTGGCTTTCATGTGGAAAGAGAACATGGTGCCGTCGGTTTTGGTGTCCTCAATCGCGGCGGCAAGGAAGTCGAAAAGGGCGGCAACGGACATAAATGTTGCATCCAGCACGGTGCCTTCTTCCAAAGGCCAGGCGTCTTTCAGAACGCGCGTGTCCACGCCGACAAATTCGATCCGCGCCGCGCCAGCCTGCGCCGCAGTGATCGTGGTGGATTTCTCATTGGCATAAAAATCATCGCCCGACATGGACGAGACTTTGGTTTTGCTGCTTGCCTCCCATGCGCCCATGGAGTGCGGATTGTTCTGCGCGTAATTCTTCACCGCTTTAGCGGCGCGCCGGTCCGAGTTTCCTTCGCGCAAAACCGGGTTCACCGCAGAGCCTTTGATCGCATCATAGCGCGCGCGAATGTCTTTTTCTGCCGCGCTTTGGGGATCTTCGGGATAATCGGGCAGCGCATAGCCTTTGGCCTGCAATTCCTTTACGGCGGCAACAAGCTGCGGAACTGATGCCGAAATATTTGGCAGCTTGATCACATTGGCACCGGGCGTTTTTACCAGCGCGCCAAGTTCGGCCAAATCATCGGGCTGACGCTGCGCCTCGGTCAGATTTTCAGGAAAGGCGGCAATGATGCGCCCGGCCAGCGAGATGTCTTTTACGCCAACTTCAACACCCGCTGCTTGAGCGAACCGGCGAATGATTGGCAGGAATGACGCGCTGGCTAATTCTGGCGCTTCGTCAACTTTGGTATAAATAATGTCCGGCATCTTGATCTCACTCATGTCGCTTTGGTTGGGACACGCCATGCGGGCGTAATGTTGATTGGACGCGTATCTAAGCGGTTGAGATAAGTCAATGCATGCAGATGTATACAATGACGCAGCCGCCGTGATTCAACGCTCCCGATATCTCTTAAAGGTTGAGGATTTCCAAACTTGCGTGCAAAAAGCGCTGCTCTTGTTTGTTACGCGCGATCAATTTGTTGTTCAACCGGGTGACGCGCTTTGCAATCTTGTCTAAAGGAAGCGGTATGAATGGATTTGAAATTATCGATGCAGCTTTACTGCCTGCTATGTTTATCGCGCTGACCGCCGGTGTGCTCAGCTTTTTGAGCCCCTGTGTCTTGCCGCTTGTGCCGCCCTATATCGCCTATATGTCGGGCATCCAAATGAGCCAATTGCGCGAGGATGGCCCGGTTCAGGGCAGGGTGGTTCTGACCGCGCTTTCCTTTGTTTTAGGGCTTTCGACCGTGTTTTTGGTGCTTGGCTTCACCGCCACCAGCTTTGCGCGGTATTTTCTGCAAAATCAGGTGCTGTTGGCGCAGATTGGCGGCGTTGTCGTGGTGGTTTTCGGCCTGCATTTCTTGGGGGTTTTTCGCATCGGGATATTGGATCGAGATGCGCGCATTGACGCGGGGGATCAGGGTGGATCACTCTTTGGTGCCTATATTCTGGGGCTTGCATTTGCCTTTGGCTGGACGCCCTGCATTGGCCCGCAGCTGGGCGCGATCTTAACCTTGGCGGCGACCGAAGAGTCGGTGGCGCGGGGCACCGCTTTGCTTGGGATTTACGCCTTTGGGCTTGGGATTCCGTTTCTGCTGACCGCGCTGTTTATGAGCCGGGCAATGGCTGTGATGAACCGTATTAAGCCCCATATGCAGCTGATTGAGCGGATCATGGGCGTTTTGCTGATTGTTGTTGGCGTAACCCTTGCGACCGGGGCGTTCAGCGCCTTCGCCAATTGGTTGCAAACGGCCATTCCATTTCTCGCAACGCTGGGGTAGCCTATCACAGGTAGAATAATCCTCTGGCGGCGGGTATGAGCGAGACGACATCTGCAAGTTTTCGCCGCAAGGTGTTTTACATTCCGGGCTTTGACCCGTTTCCGCCGCGCCGCTATCGCGAGCTTTACCGACGAGAAAGTGCCAAACAGGCGCAGATCAGTGGCTATCAAATCGCGATTGCACCGCTCAAGGTGGACAATGGTTTTGGCTGGCGCGTGCAGAGCGTGATCGACGGGGTGCAGACCGAAACTGAGTTCGAGGTGCTTAGCTGGTCCGACATCGTGCGCAATTCCATGCAAAGCTCGACCTTGGGTCTTTATGGGTTGATGCTCAAAACGGCTTGGATCTACATTTCGACCGGGGCGCTGCGCCATTTGATGAAACTGCGTGCAGGGCCCATCATCGCGGCGCTTTACCCGCCAATCACCCTTATTTTGCAGGGCGTATTGGCGATTGCTCTAGGATTGATATCTGCGGCTTTGGTCGGCTATTTGCTGGAAACCTTCAGCCCTAATTGGCTGCTTTGGGGGGCAAAGGGAGGGGCTTTTTGCATCATAGTTGTGGTGGTCTTCAGGGTATATATTGCATTAGAATCAAGGCTTTATGTAAAATATCTCGTGCAAGACTTTAGCTTTTCGGCAGCAGAGTATGGGGCGATGCCAAAAGCTTTAGAGGTCAGATTGAATGAATTCTCCGCGCAAGTTTTTAATGATATATCAAGCGATTACGATGAGGTGTTAATAGTCGGGCATTCGTCCGGCGCGTATCTTGCGGTACGTGTATTGGCCCAGCTCTTGGGAAACGGACAACCAGAGACCAAGCTCGGGTTCCTTAGTCTGGGCCAAGTGGTTCCGATGGTCTCGTTCCTGCCAAGGGCGGATAAGCTGCGGCGTGATTTGAATGCCATCTCGTCATCACCCCATCTAACCTGGGTTGACGTGAGCGCGCCAAGCGATGGGTGCTGTTTTGCGCTTTGTGACCCCGTAGCTGTCTCTGGCGCAGCGCAAAGCGATAAACGCTGGCCTTTGGTGATCTCGGCCGCATTTAGCGAAACTCTCTCTGGGGAAAGGCTTCGCGCATTGCGTTGGCGCTATTTTCAAAGGCATTTCCAGTATCTCTGCGCCTTTGATCGCCCCAAGGATTACGACTATTTCCAGATAACTGCGGGGCCAAAAACGCTGCGGGACCGCTATCAGGGTCGCAAGCCTTCGCCCTCGCGCATCGAAACAGCGGTGACCCCCTATCCGCTGAGACGCGAATGATTCCGCCCAAACCCAAAAGCCGCCCCGATAGCGTGTCCTTGTGGCGCTATATGCGGCTCTTTCGCTCTGATATCCTCTCCGCCCAGCCCGAGCGGCTTTATCGCGCTTGGATGGCAGAGTTTCGCACGCCGTTTTTTCGCTCCTTTTTGCTGAACCAGCCCGAGTTGATCCAACTTTTGCTCAAAGAGCGCCCGCAGGATTTTCCCAAATCCAACCGCATTGCCGAAGGGCTGCGGCCCTTGCTGGGTGAGAGCGTGTTTTTGACCAATGGCGAGGCTTGGGCGCGGCAAAGGCGGATCATTGACCCTGCTTTTGCAGGTGGGCAATTGCGCCAGCTCTATCCGATGTTCTTTGAGGCGAGCCAAGAGGCGGCCGCGCGCTTTCTGGCCGCTGCTGGATCTGAGATCGAGATCGAAGCGCAAACCAGCCGGGCCGCCGCAGACATTATTTTTCGCACGCTTTTCTCTCTGCCGATTGATCACGAAACGGCGGCACAGGTTTTCACGGCCTTTCAAGATTATCAACGCGCGCAGCCGCTGTTGAACCTTGCCGGGTTTATCCCGCTGCCGCGCTGGTTGCCTCGGTTTCATGGGCGGCAAACACGGGCCAATGCGCGCACTATTCGGGATTTGATTGCGGGGATGGTGAGGACGCGGGCTGAGCAGATCGCAAAAGGGACAGCGCCGCAGGATCTGGCCACAAAGCTGATGACAGGGCAAGATCCGCAAGCCGGAACTGGGTTTTCGCCAGAGGAAATGGTGGATCAGGTGGCGATTTTCTTTCTGGCCGGGCATGAGACCAGCGCCTCGGCTTTGGCTTGGGCGCTTTATCTGCTGGCAACCCATCCAGAGTGGCAAGAGAAAGTGGCTGAGGAGGCAAGCGCGCATGATCTGTCGGAATTTGCATCGCTGTCCTTGCTAAAAACCGCTCGGGACGTGTTTCGCGAAGCTTTGCGCCTTTACCCGCCCGTGCCGATGATGGTGCGTCAAGCCACGCGGGGTGAGCGTTTTCGCGACCGAAATATCCCCAAGGGCGCGCAATTGGTGATGAGCCCTTGGCATTTGCACCGCCATAGCCGGATTTGGAAAGATCCAGACGCCTTTGATCCGAGCCGTTGGCAAACGCCGCAAGGGCAGAGCTGTGCGCGCCAGGCGTTTATCCCGTTCTCGGCCGGTCCGCGCGCCTGTCCTGGGGCGGGCTTTGCGATGGTTGAGGGGCCGCTGCTCTTGGCCCAAATCTTGCGCAAAGTGCGACTTTTGCCCGCAGATAATGTGCCCAAGCCCGTTGCGCATCTCACTGTGCGCGCCGCTCATGGCATTCACCTGCGCATTGTTGGGCGCTAACAGCCTGGGCCTTATCCCGCGCTTGCCCTATGCAGTGCCCATAGGCGGAATCAAACGGGGTTGGATATGTCTGAATTTGAAAAAATGCGTGCGCAGATGGCGCAAGGGGCCGGGTTTGTGGCCGCGCTCGATCAATCGGGTGGCTCGACCCCGAAAGCTTTGGGGCTTTATGGGGTAGATGCCTCCACCTATGGCTCCGAGGAGGAGATGTTTGCCGAGATCCAGAATATGCGCGCCCGTATCATTCAGGCGCCGGACTTCACGTCTGATAAGGTGATTGGCGCGATCCTGTTTGAGCGCACGCTCAGCGAGAAGATCGACGGAACACCCGTGGCGGAATTTCTTTGGGGGCAGAAAGGCATCGTGCCCTTCCTCAAGATCGACAAGGGTCTGCAAGATGAGGCCGATGATGTGCAGCTGATGAAGCCCATGCCGGGCCTTGATGAGGTTTTGGTCAATGCCAAGGGGCTTGGGATTTTTGGCACCAAAGAGCGCTCGGTGATCCATGGGGCAAATGAGGCGGGGATCGCAGCGGTTGTGGCGCAGCAATTTGAGGTGGCCAAGCAGGTTTGCGCGCAAGGGCTTGTGCCGATTGTTGAGCCTGAGGTGAATATTCATTCCGAAACCAAAGCTGAGGCCGAGGCGATCTTGCGCGCAGAGATTGCCAAACAGCTTGATGGCTTGAGCGATGACCAAGATGTGATGCTTAAGCTGACTATCCCGTCAGAGGCGGGCTTTTATGACGCTTTGGCAGATCATTCGCGGGTTTTGCGGGTGGTGGCGCTGTCTGGTGGCTATAGCACGGATGATGCTTGCGCGCGCTTGGGGCAGAACAGCAAGATGATTGCCAGCTTTAGCCGTGCCCTGACGGAAGGGTTGCAAAAGCAGATGTCCGATGAGGAATTCGCAGCGGCTATTGGCAGCAATATCAACAAGATCTATCAGGCCTCGCTCTGACTCTCGGCCTTGAGCCGAGTTAGCACAAAAACACGGATTGCGGAGGCCAGCCCGCAATCTGTCCCGCGGGCCTCATCAATTTGCGCGGCGAGCGCGTTAAGCGGTAGGTTATCCGCCTGAGCGATGCGGCGAAATTCGCTCCAGAACTCTTCTTCGAGCGATACTGAGGTGCGATGGCCTTTCAGGGTCAGGGAGTGCTTGACTGGGCGGGCTGTCATCTGTCGCGCTTATGACCGTCAAGCTTTTTCGCATCGCGCCCCGCTTGCGCATCTTCGGCCTGTTTTTCAGCCTTTGTGCGGCCAAATTTAGCGGCATTTTCATCCGCCCGCGCGCGTTTCTCGGCGCGGGCTTTTTCTTTGCGGGCTTTTGACAGGCTTATGGGCTTCACTTAGGGCCGATCATGTTTTCGGGCCGCACCACCTCGTTAAAGCGCTCTGCGGTCACAAAGCCAAGCTTAACCGCCTCTTCAATGAGCGTGGTGCCGTTTTTATGGGCGGTTTTGGCCACGGTTGTTGCGTTGTCATAGCCGATCTCTGGGGCCAAAGCGGTCACCAGCATCAATGATTCCCGCATGAGTTTATCAATGCGCACCTCATCTGCACGCAAGCCCTCGATGAGGTTATCGGTGAAGGCGCTCGCAGCATCGCCCAAAAGCTGCATGGATTGCAGCACATTATAGGCCATCATGGGTTTATAGACATTCAGTTCAAAATGCCCCTGGCTGCCCGCAAAGCCCACCGCCGCATCATTGCCCATCACATGGGCGCAAACCTGGGTGAGCGCTTCGCATTGGGTGGGGTTCACCTTGCCGGGCATGATGGAAGAGCCGGGCTCGTTTTCTGGCAGCACCAATTCCCCAAGGCCGCAGCGCGGGCCAGAGCCAAGTAGGCGGATGTCATTGGCAATTTTGAACAAGCTGGCCGCAACGGTTTTCAATGCGCCAGAGATTTCGACCATGGCATCATGGGCGGCGAGAGCTTCGAACTTATTGGGCGCGCTCACAAAGGGCAGGGAGGTGATCTCGGCCATATGCGCGGCAACCGCCTCGGCCCAGCCATGCTTGGTGTTCAGCCCCGTGCCAACAGCGGTGCCGCCCTGCGCCAGTTCATAAATCCGGCCCAAAGCGCCTTTGACGCGCTCAATCCCCATAGCCACCTGATGGGCATAGCCGGAGAATTCTTGGCTCAGCGTTAGAGGCGTTGCATCTTGCGTATGGGTGCGCCCGATCTTGATGATGCCGTCAAATTGCGCAACCTTCGCCTCAAGCCCCGCATGCAGTTTTTCAAGGCCGGGCAGCAGCACATCGCGGGCCGTCATGGCGGTGGCAATATGCATTGCGGTTGGGAAGGTATCGTTTGAAGATTGCCCCATATTGCAGTGATCATTGGGGTGCACGGGGTCTTTGGAGCCAATCACGCCGCCCAAAATCTCGATCGCGCGGTTGGCGATTACCTCATTGGCATTCATGTTTGACTGTGTGCCCGAGCCGGTTTGCCAGACCACAAGCGGGAAGTTGTCATCAAACTTGCCCTCGATCACCTCACCTGCGGCGGCAATAATCGCATCGGCCAGCTTTGCATCTAGCCCGCCTTGGGCTTTGTTCTGCATGGCGCAGGCTTTCTTGATCACGCCCAAAGCGCGCACGATGGCAACAGGCTGCTTTTCCCATCCAATCGGAAAGTTCATGATCGAGCGCTGCGTCTGAGCTCCCCAATACTTATCCGCAGGGACTTCGAGCGGGCCAAAACTATCCGTTTCAGTGCGGGTTTGCGCCATGACTGTGCCTTCCTTTGTCAAACTGTCGCGCCTGTCCTAAGGGCCGCTGCGATGCGAATCAATAGGGCGTGCCCGCCTGCTTACAGGCCTTTTGCCACAGCTATGGTTTACGAAAGCTATCCAAAGAGACAACATCGGCAGGCGGCTTGGGCTCTGTCTCAACCTCGATACTCTCTTCTTGCGTAATCGCCTCTTCGGCCTCCGGCGTCTCAGGATCGACAATAGACATATTGGAGCGGCGATCCGCCTCTTGCTCTTGCGCCTCAAAACGCAGGCCAAATTCGACCGAAGGATCCACAAAGGTCTTGATCGCCTCATAGGGGATATAGAGCGGCTCGGGCTGGTCACCAAAATTCAATGTGATCGCAAAGCCGTCGTCAAGAACTTTGAGATGATCATACCAATGCTGCATCACAACCGTCATCTCAGATGGGTAGCGGTCAGAGAGCCAATCAGCCAATTCCGCATCTGGGTGTGAGGTATCAAAAGTAATGAAAAAATGATGTGACCCAGGCAACCCAGTCTCTGCGATTTGCAAAAGCACTTTGCGAATAAGACCGCGCATGGCTTCGTGCATTAAGCTGCCATATTCGATTGACTCTTTCATGCCGAACTCCGCATTAAAAATTCAAGGCGCTTTGCCTTTAGGCCCTTGATAGAGAATATTATCTGAGGTTGAAAGAGCTGTTCGAGCGATCTGGTGTCAAAGTTTTCAAGTCGCGGCGCGATATTTTGCCTATGAAATACTGTCATATAGCGTGAAATCTGCGCGGCATTTGTTTCGCAATTTGGCTTCTGTTTCAGGCGTCAGGGTCAGATCGCCTTGGGGCGAGACATTGACCACAGGCAGCTCGATTCTTGTGCTCAGCCGCGCCTCTAGAAACTTAATCGCGCTGTGCAGCTCTTCAAATCGAAACAGCTGGGTAATCTCTGGACCATTCTCTTGCGCCGCTAAAAACCGAGATTGCTGGCCAACATTGGCATGGGGCGGGGGCTGGTCTTTGAGGTAATCCAAGACAAATTCATCAAAACTCATTCCATGGCTCGATTTTGCTTTATCTGCCATGAAAGGTCGCCTTCGGAACCGATACCAGCTGCCCAGCCACGAGATCGGCTCGCGCATGATCGCCATAATTTCAAGGTTATGATAGCCCGCAACCTGGAACATCGGATGCATGAACCGATTGTAGCGATGCAGCGGCATATGCTTCAGCATCGGAGGGTCGGAAATGATCATATCGGCCTGCGCGCCAAGCGCCTGCTGCAATGCGGTTGTGCCGGTCTTGGGCACGCTGAGGCAAACAAGATTTGCGCGAAGAAATGCAATCATGGGGCGAATTTAGGGGTTTTCCGTTTGAGATCAACACTTCTTTAACCCTGCTGGGCCACCTTATCATGGTAAATTTTATATTGAAATGTTCTCGCTTTGGGCTCAAATAGAACAGGAGTGGAACATTTACCATCATTGCCGCCCTCATCCGGGTGTGACACAAGGGAAGATATCAAATGGCAACGGCAGATTTATTAACCATGAGCAACAAGAAAACTTCCGATAAGCAAAAAGCCCTGGACAGTGCGCTTGCTCAGATTGAGCGGCAATTTGGCAAGGGCTCAATCATGAAGCTGGGTGACGGCAATGCTATCCAAGATATCAAAGCCAGCTCGACCGGCTCGCTTGGGCTGGATATCGCATTGGGGATTGGCGGTCTGCCTATGGGGCGGATTGTAGAGATCTATGGTCCTGAATCCTCAGGGAAAACCACGCTCACGCTGCATTGTGTGGCCGAACAGCAAAAGCAGGGCGGCGTGTGCGCCTTTGTGGATGCCGAGCATGCGCTGGACCCGCAATATGCCAAGAAACTAGGCGTTGATCTGGACGAGCTGTTGATCTCGCAGCCCGATACCGGCGAGCAGGCGCTTGAAATCACCGACACGCTTGTGCGCTCGGGCGCGGTGAATATGGTGATTGTCGACTCGGTTGCGGCTCTCACCCCGAAATCTGAGCTAGAGGGCGATATGGGCGACAGCAGCGTTGGCGTTCAGGCGCGCCTTATGTCCCAGGCGATGCGCAAACTCACCGGCTCGATCTCCCGCTCCAACTGCATGGTGATCTTTATCAACCAGATCAGGATGAAAATCGGCGTGATGTTCGGCTCGCCCGAGACAACGACTGGCGGCAATGCATTGAAATTCTATTCTTCCGTGCGGCTCGATATTCGCCGCATCGGCGCGCTGAAAGATCGTGACGAAGTGGTCGGCAACGCAACCCGCGTCAAGATCGTGAAAAACAAAGTCGCCCCGCCCTTTAAGCAGGTCGAATTTGACATCATGTATGGCGAAGGCATCTCTAAAATGGGCGAGTTGCTCGATCTTGGGGTCAAGGCTGGTGTGGTTGATAAAGCTGGTGCGTGGTATAGCTACGGGGATGAACGCATCGGCCAAGGGCGCGAAAACGCCAAACAGTTCCTGCGTGAAAACACCTCCATTTCCCTGGATATCGAAGATAAGATCCGCGCGGCCCATGGGCTCGATTTTGAAATGCCGCCAGGAGCCAAAGGCTCTGAGGATGATGTTTTAGAGGCGTAAACACAAATTCAGGGCGGACCTGTGGACAGTACCGGGGCAGAGGGGTATCTGAGAGCAAATCCCTCTTAGCCTGGAATAAAGCATGGCCTCCCTGAACGACATTCGCGCAACGTTTCTAAATTATTTCGAAAAACAAGGGCATGCGATCGTGCCCTCTAGCCCGCTTGTGCCGCGCAACGATCCAACTTTGATGTTTGTGAATTCCGGCATGGTGCAGTTCAAAAACCTGTTCACCGGGCTTGAGCGGCGCGATTACACCCGCGCCACCACCTCGCAAAAATGCGTGCGGGCGGGCGGTAAGCATAACGATTTAGACAATGTGGGATATACCGCGCGTCACCATACATTCTTTGAAATGCTGGGGAATTTTTCCTTTGGCGATTATTTCAAAGAAGAGGCGATCCCATTTGCCTGGGAACTGATCACGCGCGAATTCGCCATCCCAAAGGATAAGCTTTATACCACCGTCTATCACACCGATGATGAAGCCTTTGAGATCTGGAAAAAGGTCGGTGTGCCCGAGGATCGGATCATCCGCATCGCCACCTCAGACAATTTTTGGCAAATGGGACCAACCGGGCCATGCGGGCCGTGCACCGAGATTTTCTATGATCATGGCGAACATATCTGGGGTGGCCCTCCCGGCTCTCCCGAGGAAGATGGCGACCGTTTCATCGAGATCTGGAACGTGGTCTTCATGCAAAATGAGCAATTCGAAGATGGCTCTATGCGCGCGCTCGACATGCAATCCATTGACACGGGCATGGGGCTAGAGCGGATTGGCGCGCTGTTGCAGGGCAGCCATGACAATTACGACACGGATACGATGCGCGCGCTGATTGAGGCCTCAGCCCATGCCACCACCGTTGATCCTTATGGCGATCAAAATGTGCATCACCGGGTAATCGCGGATCATTTGCGCTCCACCTCTTTCTTGATCGCTGACGGGGTTCTGCCCTCGAACGAGGGGCGCGGTTACGTTCTGCGCCGCATCATGCGCCGCGCCATGCGTCATGCGCATCTGCTGGGGGCCAAAGACCCCGTGATGCACAGGCTGGTGACGACACTGGTTCAGCAAATGGGGGCCGCTTACCCCGAACTTGGCCAAGCGCAAACGCTGATCACCGAAACGCTAGAACGCGAAGAAACCAAGTTCAAACAGACCTTGGACCGGGGCCTGCGCTTGCTTGAGGATGAGCTGGTTGATCTTAAAGAAGGGGATGAACTTTCCGGTGCAACTGCCTTTAAACTCTATGATACTTACGGATTTCCGCTGGACCTGACCCAAGACGCCTTGCGCGAAAAAGGGCGCACAGTGGATACGGATGGCTTTGATGCGGCCATGGCCGAACAAAAGGCCAAAGCGCGCGCCGCATGGGCCGGCTCTGGGCAGGCAACGGATGCCGCAATTTGGTTCGATGTGGCCGAGCAAAACGCGCCAACGGACTTCTTGGGCTATGATACCGAAGCGGCCGAAGGGCAGGTGATCGCGCTGGTCATAGATGGTGCCTTGGCCGATCAAGCCAGCGAAGGTCAAAGCGTGCAAATCGCCCTGAACCAAACGCCCTTTTACGCAGAAAGCGGCGGGCAGGTTGGCGACCAAGGCAAGTTGATCACAGAGCATGGCGAGGCCCAGATCACCGATACCCAGAAAACTGCGGGTGTCTTCATTCATGTGGCTAAGGTTACCAAAGGACAGATTTCCAAAGGCGATGCCGCCGCCTTGAAAGTTGATCATGCGCGCCGCACGGCCATCCGGGCCAATCACTCGGCAACGCATTTGCTGCATGAGGCCTTGCGCGGCGCGCTTGGCGAGCATGTGGCGCAGCGTGGCTCTTTGAATGCGGCGGACCGTTTGCGCTTTGATTTCAACCACGGCCAAGCGGTCACTCTGGAAGAGATTGCCAAGGTCGAGGCCGAGGTGAACGCTTATATCCGCCAAAACGCTCCGGTCGAAACGCGGATCATGACCCCGGATGATGCCCGCGCACTTGGCGCTCAGGCGTTGTTTGGTGAGAAATATGGTGATGAGGTGCGTGTTGTGTCCATGGGCACGCAAGATGGATCCGGCAAAGGGCAGGGCGGTGACACCTATTCGCTAGAGCTTTGCGGGGGCACGCATGTGAGCCGGACGGGCGATATTGGCGCATTTGTCGTTCTGGGGGATAGTGCGTCAAGCGCCGGCGTGCGCCGGATTGAGGCTCTGACGGGCCAAGCCGCGATGGACTACTTGCGCAGTCAGGATCATTTGCTTGCCCAGACGGCTCTGACGTTGAAAGCGACCGCATCCGACGTGCCCGCCCGCGTGAAAACCTTGCTGGAAGATCGCAAACGCCTAGAGGGTGAAATCGCACAGCTTCGCCGTGACTTGGCCATGGGCGGGGGCAGCGCTGGCACAGAGGCAGAAGAGATCGGCGGCGTGAAATTCATTGCCAAAGTTCTGAGCGGTGTGACGGGTAAAGATCTGCCGCCCCTGATTGATGAGCATAAAGCCCAGCTTGGCTCTGGCGCGGTTCTGCTTATCGCCGATGCGGGCGGCAAGGTCGCTGTCGCTGCGGGTGTCACAAAGGATCATACCGATACAATCAGCGCGGTCGATATGGTCAAAGCCGCTGTCGCTGAAATGGGTGGCAAAGGCGGTGGAGGACGCCCGGATATGGCGCAGGGCGGCGCAAAAGATGCAAGCGGAGCTGAAGCCGCGATCGCTGCCGCTAAGGCGTTACTTTCAAAATAAACAAAAAGCCCCTCGGATGATCTCGGGGGGCTTTTCATAGGCTATATGTCGCGCAGGATTAAAGTCCGAGCTTCTGTGCAACGATCTGGTTGACTGCTTTGGGGTTGGCTTTGCCGCCCGTGGCTTTCATCACCTGACCCACGAACCAACCCGCAAGTTTTGGGTTCACTTTGGCTTTTTCGACCTGGGCGGGGTTGGCGGCGATGATTTCGTCCACGGCGGTTTCGATTGCGCCGGTGTCTGTTACCTGTTTCATGCCGCGCGCTTCGACGATTTCGGCAGGCGCGCCGCCCTCTGTATAGACAATCTCGAAGAGGTCTTTGGCGATTTTGCCTGAGATATCGCCTTTGGCAATCAAATCAATGATGCCGCCAAGCTGGGCTGGCGATACGGGGCTGTCTTCGATGCCGCGATCCTCGTCCTTTTTCAGACGGCCAAAGAGTTCGTTGATGACCCAATTTGCTGCCGTTTTCCCATCGCGCCCCTGTGCCACCTCTTCAAAAAAGGCTGCAGCGGCAAGATCGGCTGTCAACACGCTTGCATCATAATCGCTGAGCCCAAAATCCCCCATAAAGCGGGATTTCTTACCATCTGGTAGCTCTGGCAGGCCAGCGGCAATCTCATCCACCCAAGCCTGTTCGATTTCGAGCGGGAGCAGGTCGGGGTCGGGGAAATAGCGGTAATCATGCGCCTCTTCTTTGGAGCGCATTGAGCGGGTTTCTTGTTTATCTGGATCATAGAGCCGGGTTTCTTGTTCGACCTGCCCGCCCGCTTCGACGATTTTGATCTGGCGCGCGGCCTCGACCATGATCGCTTGCTGGATAAAGCGCATGGAGTTCATGTTCTTGATCTCGCAGCGTGTGCCCAGATGCGAGAAATCTTGCGTCTCTTGGTATTTCTCATATTGGCCGGGCGCACAGATCGACACATTCACGTCAGCGCGCAAGTTGCCATTTTGCATATTGCCATCACAGGTGCCCAAATAAAGCATAATCAGCCGCAGCTTAGCGATATAAGCGGCGGCCTCTTCGGGGCTGCGGATGTCGGGGCGCGAGACGATCTCCATCAGCGCAACGCCGGTGCGGTTGAGATCCACAAAAGACATATGCGGGTCCATGTCATGGATGGATTTGCCGGCATCTTGTTCCAAGTGAATACGCTCGATGCGCACGCGGCGGGCAACGCCTTCACTAAGCTCGACAAGCACCTCGCCCTCGCCCACAATTGGATGGTAGAGCTGAGAGATTTGATAGCCTTGCGGCAGATCGGGGTAGAAATAGTTTTTGCGATCAAAGGCGGACATCAAATTAATCTCAGCCTTCAGCCCCAGCCCGGTGCGCACCGCTTGCGCCACGCATTCCTCATTTATCACCGGCAGCATGCCCGGCATGCCCGCATCCACAAAGGCCACATTGGAATTGGGCTCTGCACCAAATTGCGTTGAAGCCCCGGAAAAGAGCTTGGCGCGGGTCGAAACCTGAGCATGCACCTCCATCCCGATCACAAGCTCCCAATCTTGCTTGGCTCCTGGGATGATTTTAGGTTTTGGCGCTTCAAAGGTTAGATCAAGCATATCAGGTCTCCGGCAAATCTAACCGGGTGATAGTGCAAGGCAAAAGGCGCAGCAAGCCCTGGTGCGATCTGTTATGCGTCGCAGCGCGCATGCCCGTGTTTGGTGAAGACAAGCGCGCTTTCGGTTTCTCCTGTACGTGTGTAGAGGGGATCGAGCACCTCTTGCGCTCTTTCCAGCCCGAGCTCGGCAAATTTGTCCAGCGAGCGCACGCGCATCCCATTATCAAAACCATGGCAGGCATGGGCCCAGATCAGCGGGTGCAGCTCTTTGAGATAGTCTCTGATGATCCAGGAATGGCAGGCGGAAATGCGCGCGCGATTGATATTAGAGGCCTCATTTTCTGTTTTCTGGCTCATTGTGAGAGAGCAGAACGCGGCCAGAAGGTTGACGGTGTGCGGGTCACTCTTTTGGCGCAGAATGTCGCGCAACCCGGCTATGAACTGACGCGTATCCACAAAGGCGCAGGCAATCTCGTCATGGGCAATCGCATCCATCATCATCCAAGTATAGGCGCCGCTGCCCCAGCTTGGCTCTAGCCGCGCCGCGATGCGCTGTGCCTCTATGGTGAGCCGCTCATAAGAGCCCGACCATTGCGGCAAGAGCGAGGTGCCATAGGCGCGCAGCTGGCGCGAATCGCGTGGGTTGAAATCAATCAGCGCATCATAGCTGGCTACAATCGCATCCTCACCCAGACCGCGCCCGCGCGCCAGGATGCAATAGGCCGAAAGCAGCGCAGGGGAGTGTAGATCTTGCCCACGGAACGGGTATAGGATTTCAGAGGCCTGGGCCATATAGCTATGGAATGTGCTTCCTGTGTCCTGATCATCTGGACAATGGTTATGCAGGGCCCAGGCAATGTCGATAAAAGCATGCGCAACAATCAGCGCCAGGGCATAGTTTTCAGGATGCTCTTCAAGGATCTCTTCCAGGGCAGTGATCCCATCCGCGATGGCCCCGCCCGCGATTGCCCCGTCCGCGATTGTCCTGTCTGGCGCAAACCCTGCATCTGCAAAGCTATGTTCAACAGCTGCGATCAAATCTGAACGCGCACCAAACGCAATAAGATCCGCAACCGACGTGCCGCCAGGGGTCAGATGACCCGCTTGATCGGCTTGGCGAAATGCGTTTGCAAGCTCGGCCCAATCCTCTTGCCGCGCCAGCTTTTGCCCGATGTCTTGCCAATGGTCCTTGATGCGATCTTCTGCGGTTGGATCTGGGATTGGAATATTGACCATCTGACCGCGCGGCTTTTGCGCAGCGGCTTGAAATTGGGCCAGCTCCGCATCAGTGCTGTGGTTTCGCCCTTTGCGAAAAAGCTTCTTAAGATATGTAAAGAGAGCCATATCGCGCCCTTTGCTGCCAACTACTCTCCCGAATGTGCCCCCGCTTTCGGGCCGAAACAAGGCGCGGCTCCGGTTCTTGCTGGGAAAAATTTTGCTGGGAACTTGCCAAAGCTGCGGCATATTTGTGCTATTTAGGCGGGAATTCGGGCACTAAAGAAAGGTGAAATGGTGCCGTTCGGTCTTTGTGTCAAGCGCGTGCAAAGCCGCGTCAAAGGGTTCATAGGGCGGCGTGCTTTCTGCTGGTATGCGCAGTTTGCGCCCCGATTTCAGCACCACAGCGGCGCGAACCGAAAAATCTAGTCGGGTTACAAAGCGGATATGATCAATTTCACGCAGCGCAATCTCAGCATTTCTGTCCCCGGTATGCCAAGACAGCGTTGTCGGCGTCAGCTGCGTGCCCGCCGTAGATCTTTGAAAGAACTCCCATAAGGCGGGCAGAGAGAGCAAGAGTACAACACCCCAAATCCAGATTGAGGCCTCAAGCACCAGGGCAAGAAGTGCGCAGAAAGCCCAGGTTATCGCCACCGCCGCCAAAGCGCCCCAGCTGCGCCCGTGCCGCTCGAATGAATAGTCTATGGGGGTGTTCATCGCAGTCGAAATGCGGTTTTGATCTCGTCCAGCGCCTCTTTCTGACGCTGGGATAGGCCCTCAGATTGCTCTGCTGCAACATCTTGAATGACGGCCATGAACTGTGCAAACCCCGTGCCACCTTTATCCAAAGCGCGTAGCTTTTTCGCCAAGCGAGGCACAGCAAACACGGCGGTGCCGCATTCAGAGACCAGCCAACGGCCAAGCACCATGACCTCTTCGGATTCTTGCGCGGTCATCAGCGTATGGGTTTGCAGGGCTGATTCTAAGGTCTTGCGCGCCTCAGAGGTTGGCAAATCATCCAGCTCAATAAAGGCCGTTGCCAAAGCCCCGAGTGCCAGATTGGTGCTATCAACGCTTTCTATGGGGTGCTGATTGTGTTGCCGGCGAAACCCAAAGCGGCGTGCGGCGGCGCGGATATCATCGGCCACATCCAAAAGTTCCGAGGCCATCTCCGCCCCGCGCCGTGCGCGCATGATCAGAAAATAGGCGCTCGCACCCAGCGCTAAAATTCCCAATATAATATGCATTTAGAACTCCATACCAAACCGGGAAATTATAGGCGCAAGGTGGCGAATTTGCCAGCGCTTTGTTATGCAGATAAAATTCGCGTCACCATTTCAGATGTATCACGGCTCAGTCCCGTATGGCTCGCAATTCGATCTAGCGCGGCTTTCATCCTCTCTTGACGCCCCTCGTCATAGCGCCGCCAGGTTTGGAAAACCGAGCACATACGGGCCGTGGTTTGCGGGTTCATCGAATCGAGCGTGATCAGCCAATCTGCCATCAGATCATAGGCCACACCGCTTTGGTGGTGAAACCCTGCGTGATGGGCTCCCAAAGCGCCAAAGACAGCGCGGAAACGGTTGGGGTTTTTGACGTTGAAATCCTTATGCTGCGTGAGCGCGCGTGCAACTTCAGCGGCTTTTTCCGGCGCGGCCTCGATCACCTGTAGCGAGAACCATTTATCCATCACCAAACGATCGGCGCTCCATTGCGTTTCAAAGGCGGCTAATGCTTCGGTGCCATGCCCTTCGCGAACCAGGGCAGTCAGGGCCATCAATTGGTCGGTCATATTGCTGGCGGTTTCAAACTGCGCTTTGGCAGCAGCGCCCCCGTCCAATTTGCTCAGCAAAAACAGAGCCCCATTGCGCAAAGCACGTTTGCCCGATTGCTCCGCATCTGGGCGGTAAGCCTCAGCTATCGCATGGCGCGCGCGCAGCCCTTCAAGCTCATCTGAAAGCGCATTGGCTTTGGCCTGGCTCATTGCGCGCGCAGCGCCATAGATCGCCTCTGGGTCAGGAGTTATTCCACTTGCATGCAAGCTGGTGGCAAGCTCAGTTTGAGAGGGCAGCGCGCCAAGCAAAGCGCGATATTCAGGGTCAAGCGTTTCATCAAGTAAGATCTTTGCTGTCTCATTGATATACTGCGCATCTGGATCTGTGCCTGTCGTGATCATCTGCAAAAGCGAGGATTTTGCCATATTGCGCGCCGCTTCCCAGCGGGTGAAGCTATCAGTGTCATGGGCCAGTAAAAAGGCGTTACCGGGCGCATAATCCAAGATAACCGGCGCAGAAAAACCACGCAGCGGCGAGAGCACGGGTTTGTCATCAAAGCTCTCAAACACAAAGGTCTGTGTGGCTTCGGTCAGTTCAAGCACTTGGGTTTCTAGCGCCTCGCTGCCATCTCCGTTCAAAAGCCCCATGGCAAAGGGGATCAATTGCGGCTTTGGATCTGGCGTTGTGGCGGAGGCGGGCAGGGATTGGCTCAGGGTCAGCCGGTAATTATCGCCCTCAAATTCCTCTTTCACAGATATCGTCGGCGTTCCGGCCTGGGAATACCAGCGCTTAAATTGGCTGAGATCACGCCCGGTGCTGTCTTCAAACACCTTGAGCCAGTCCTCAATGGTGCAAGCCTGCCCATCGTGGCGCGTAAAATAAAGATCCAGCGCTGTTGCATAGGCCGCATCCCCCACCAGGGTTTTCAGCATGCCAATCACCTCAGCACCTTTTTCATAGATGGTTGCGGTGTAGAAATTGTTGATCTCTTGAAAACTTTCGGGGCGCACCGGGTGGCTGAGTGGGCCTTGGTCCTCGGGGAATTGGCGGGCGCGCAGGTCCATCACATCGCTGATACGTTTGACCGGGGCAGAGCGCATATCGGCCGTAAACTCAGCATCGCGGAACACGGTCAGCCCCTCTTTTAAGCAGAGCTGGAACCAGTCACGGCAGGTGATGCGATTGCCGGTCCAATTGTGGAAATATTCATGGGCGATGATCGCCTCAATCCGCTCAAAATTGCTATCGGTAGAGGTTTCGGGTGAGGCCAGCACCGCAGAGGCGTTAAAAATGTTCAGCCCCTTATTCTCCATCGCGCCCATGTTGAAATCATCAACGGCGACGATATTGAACACATTGAGATCATATTCGCGCCCATAAACTTCCTCGTCCCATTTCATGGATTTGATGAGCGCCTCAAGGGCGAAGCCAGTCTTGTGCTCATCTCCAGGGCGCACCCAGATGTTGAGGTCGATATCCTTGCCAGACATCGTGCGAAATTGCCCCGAAGTGGCGCGCAGATCACCGGCCACAAGGGCAAAGAGATAAGCAGGTTTTGGCCAGGGATCATGCCATTCGACCCAGTTCTCGCCCGCGCCATTTGGGTTGCCATTGGACAGCATCACAGGTTCAACGCCTTCAATGCGCACCGTAAAGATGCTCATCACATCGGGGCGGTCCGGGTAATATGTAATCTTTCGAAACCCTTCCGCCTCACATTGCGTGCAATACATCCCGTTTGACATGTAAAGCCCTTCAAGAGCGGTATTATTTGCCGGCTTAATTTCAACCTCTGCCTCCCAAACAAAGGCTGCACTCGGCACCGCGACGTTGATCCCCCCTGAGACATGCTCGGGCTCAACTGCATTCCCGTCGATCTTGGCGCTTATCAGCTTTAGCTCTTCGCCATGCAAAAACATCTGCGCGCTGGCATTGTCTTTGGGCGTGAACGCGATACGAGAAAGCACGCGCGTTGCATTGGGGGCAAGTTTGAAGGTGAGATGCACGCTCTCGACCTCCCAGCCAAACGGTGTGTAATCTTTCAGGTAAAAGGTCTGGGGGGCGGCGTCGCGCATGGGGCTCTCCTTGGGCTTTGCGCCAAAGAGTAGAGTGCCCGCCCGCGCTGTTCAATGCCTATGCTTCATGGGGGCAGGTCGAGCAAGAGTTCAGCCTATATGGCCAAGCCAGAGAGATTTTGGCCATGTAGAGGCCACGCCTGAATTGCCACACTATACCGTTAAGAGTGCCATGCCTGTGAAGCAAATTATGGTTCGGCGCGGGTTAACCTTTTTATGATTTGAGCCTATAACCTGCCAAAGCACAGCATAAAGAGGGTCTCATGGCGCGTCCGGTCATTGGAATTATTGGCAATTCATATCTGCTGCATGAGCAATACCCGGTGCATGCTTGCGGCGAGATGAACTCTCATGCCGTTGCCCAGGTGAGCGATTGCCTGCCGCTGATGGTGCCCGCAGATCCCAGCTATGTCAGCGTGCCTGAATTGCTCAGCACCTGCGACGGGTTTCTCTTTACCGGCGGGCGACCCAATGTGCATCCCGAAGAATATGGCGAAGAGGCAACTGAGGCTCATGGTGAGTTTGACCGCAACCGCGATGCGATTGCCTTGCCGCTGATCAAAGCATTGGTCGAACGCGGCCAGCCATATTTGGCGATTTGTCGGGGCTTTCAAGAGGTGAACGTGGCAATGGGCGGAACGCTGCACCCGGAAATCCGCGATTTGCCGGGGCGCGACAATCACCGCATGCCCCCCGATGGCACGCTTGAGGAGAAGTTCGAGCTGCGCCATGAAGTGACCTTTAGCGAGGGCGGTCCATTTCACAAGCTTATGGGCGCGCAAACGGTGATGACCAACACGCTGCATGGGCAAGGGATCAAAGAGCCGGGCGCGCGTGTGGTGATTGATGGCTATGCCCCAGATGGAACGCCTGAGGCGGTTTACATCAAAGACGCGCCGGGCTTTGGCCTATCGGTGCAATGGCACCCGGAATATAACGCAGATAAAGACCCGGTTTCCCGCCCGCTCTTTGAGGCTCTAGGGCAAGCTGCACGGGCCTGGTGCAGCTCGAAGTAATCGGGCTGCGCGCAGCCTCTCTTTTTTTGGAAGCGGTCAGATCTCTGGGTGGGGCCGCGTCCGCGTTTGCGTAATTGGAGCAAAGGGATAAAACCAAACGCCAACAACCCGCACTACAGGTCGGGAAATTGCCGGGGCGTTTAATCAATTTACATCCAGTTTGTCGCTTTTTGATGCCAAGGGGCGCGATCTGTTATGGGGCGATCTTGTGCTTTGGGTAAGCACAGAGCAGCGATTGGGTATGCAAAAGGGGATTGGCACATGGCAGATGCAACGGCACGCAGACGTGGACGGGGCGGTGGCGGCGCGGCGCGGCGTGCAGAGCGTAGCGCTGTTTCTTTTGAGACCGCAAAATACATCCAGCGCAATATTCCCGATTTCGAGATCCTGCATGAAGAGGCGCTTGAGATCATCGAAAACAATGCCGAAAAGGTGCTGGAAGAGATCGGCGTCAACTTTGTCTCAAATCCCGGTGCGCTTGAGCGCTGGAAAGAGGCGGGGGCCGATGTGCGCGGCGAGCGGGTGCGAATTCCGCGTGGCCTGGCCCGTCAGTTGATCAAAACCGCGCCCAAAAGCTTTACCCAGCATGCGCGCAATCCCGAGCGCAGTGTTGAAATCGGTGGGCGCAACTTGGTGCTTGCCCCGGTTTATGGCCCGCCTTTCGTGCGCGATGCACTGGGCGGGCGGCGCTATGCAACGATGGAAGATTTCCGTAATTTTGTGAAGCTGGGCTATATGTCCAAATGGCTGCATCATTCTGGCGGAACCGTGTGCGAGCCAACCGATGTGGCAGTCAATAAACGCCATTTAGATATGCTGCATGCGCATATGACGCTCAGCGATAAGCCCTATATGGGATCTGTGACCGAGCCGGTGCGTGCTCGCGATTCGGTTGAGATGTCGGAGATTCTCTTTGGCGGGCTGAACGATCGCACAGTGATGACCTCGCTGATCAACATCAACTCTCCCATGACCTTTGATGATGTGATGATGGGCGCGATGGAGGTGTATGCAGAGGCGAATCAGGCCTGTATCGTCTCGCCCTTCATCGTTGGGGGCGCGATGGCACCGGTTTCTGTGGCCGGAACGCTGACCCAAGTGATGGCGGAATGCCTCGCCGGTGTCGCTTATAACCAGCTTTGCCGTGCAGGTGCGCCGGTGATTATGGGAACTTTTGTAAGCTCAATTGATATGAATTCCGGTGCGCCAACCTTTGGCACGCCCGAGGCCAGCAAAATCACCTATGGCGCTGGCCAGATCGCGCGCCGTCTTGGGTTGCCCTATCGCTCGGCCGGGGGCTTTACCGGCTCGAAACTGCCCGATGCGCAAGCTGCCTACGAGAGCGCCAATTCGCTGAATATGGGGCTGCTGTCTGGTGTGAATTTCATGCTGCATTCCTGCGGCTGGCTTGAGGGCGGGCTGGTTTCTTCGTTCGAGAAATTCGTGATGGATGCCGATCAGCTTGGCGCGCTGCACCATATGGCCCAAGGCATTGAGATGGACGAAAATGCGCAAGCCCTTGATGCCATCGCAGAGGTCGGGCCCGGCGGGCATTATCTAGGCTGTGCCCATACCCAAGCGAATTTCAAAACCGCCTTCTGGAAGTCCGATCTGCTGGATTACAAACCCTTTGAGACATGGGAAGAAGAGGGCGCGCGCGACACAATGGAACTGGCCCGCATCCGGGTGGAAACATTGCTGTCACAATATCAAAGACCGGCTCTGGATCCCGCGATTGAAGAGGCGCTGAACGCTTACGTTGCGGATAAAAAAGCCTCGACGCCCGACGCAATTATGTAGCGGTGTTAACATCTCGGTAAGCCTTGCTGCGCGCAGATCGCAGCAGCTGGGCTTCGCCAACAATCGCGATCAAAACCTCCACATGGCGCATCAAAGAATAGGTTGTGTCATGGTTTAAGCGTTGCTCGTTCAGGGTGTCTTCCACATCACTGAGCAGCATCAAAGCTTGCCCGTTTTTCACTGAATCCCCTGGATTCAAAAGGCGCGGTAAGTGTCTTGCCCGTTGGTAATTCTGTGCCCCATGGCGGGCAGCTGAAACCAAAAGCTTGGGGCGATTTAGCATCGAAATGCGGCTGAGGATGTCTTGCATAGCGGGCTCCAATCATTTGACACACGTTAAAATTGCATAGATTCGCCCCTGTTGCGCGGTGCTGGATTCCACCGCGCGCAATAGTAAAGTTATTTTTTTGTTTAGAAACAATAATCAATGGGCGAAAAGTAAATTAACCAAACCGTAACCATGGATCAATCATAGATTGCGCAGTGTTTGTGGGTAAGTTGAATAAAAGTTTTGATGTAGGCACCGAAGGACGCAAGGGGCTAGCGCGTGGCGGAATTTGATCATCGTGAACAGGAAAAATCAGGGGCGGCAACAGGGCTGCCTTATTCGATCATTCAATATTTGGCGCATGTGCAGGGCGGCATTTCAATACGGGATCTAGCGCGGCAAGAAGATATGCATGCCTCAACCCTGTCGCGCCGGTTTCGTCGTGTAGAGCTTCAACGAGATGATCCGCTCTTTGATGCGGGGCTCAAGCGCTTAGAGATAAGCTTTGGCGGAGATGCCGCAGAGTTTCGCCAAATTCTCTCGAAGGATCTTGAGCCTAAGGACCGAGTTTCGAACACTAAAGGGGGTGTGATGAGCACTGAAAATCTCAGCCAAGATGAATTGCGTATTTTAAGGCGCATGTGTGAAAGCGGCGCTGTTTTGGCGGTTGCCAAAGATATGGATATGGCTGTTGTTGTGCGCGAAAGCCCAGAGGGGGGCACCACGCGCACGGCTGTGGCGACCCAGCAAGTGGCGCAAGATTTGGCGCTGCGCGGCTGGATTGAAACCACGAATACGGGCCGAATCTTACGCTATACCGTCACGCAGGCGGGCAGAACCGCTTTGACGAACGCGCTTGGCGCTTTTCCCGAACCGGCCTCAACTGGCAAATCGCGAGAGCTGGCCGAGGCCCCCGCACAGTTTATGGGCGCAACAAAGGTCTGGGGCGAACGCACGATTCGCGACGATCTGGGCCAGCCCCGCAAAGTCCGGTATAACCTTGCAGATAGCCCTTTGACCGCTCTCGCGCGCCGACGGGATAAATCGGGCCAGCCGTTTCTTAGCGATGCGCTTGTGCGCTGCGGCGAGCGTCTGCGCGAAGATTTTGAACTGGCGCAAATGAGCACGCAAGTTTCAGAACATTGGGATGCATATGTGTCTGGGCGCATTGACCATGGAGACCCGAGCGCAAAGGGCTTTGGCCCGGATGCAGCGCAAGCGCGTGTCGTGGCGGCGCTCAAAGAGCTGGGGCCGGGGCTAAGCGATGTTGTGCTGCGCTGTTGTTGTTTCCTGGAAGGGCTGGAAAGCGCGGAGCAACAGCTGGGCTGGTCGGCACGTTCCGGCAAAATCGTGCTGCGCATCGCCTTGCAACAGCTCAAGCGCCATTATGATGCGACATTGACCAAGGAAAGCCAACTGATAGGCTAGGATGATTTCTTAGGTACGCCATACAGCTCTAATTTGTGCCCCTTGAGTTCATAGCCCAGTTTGGCCGCAATCTTTTCCTGAAGCGCTTCGATTTCTGGATCAACAAATTCAATGACCTGGCCCGTGCTCAGATCAATCAAATGATCATGATGGTCGCGATCTGCATCCTCATAGCGGGCGCGGCCATCGCCAAATTCGAGCTTTTCCAGCAGGCCCGCCTCTTCAAACAGTTTTACGGTGCGATAGACTGTGGCAATCGAAATGGCCGGATCGATCTCTTGCGCGCGGGCATACAGCGCCTCGACATCGGGGTGGTCATCGCTTTCCTGCAAAACCTTGGCAACAACGCGCCGCTGCTCGGTCATGCGCAGACCTTTGGCCTCTAAGCGAGATGTAAAACTTTGCGATGTCATGCCGCCCCCGGAGCCTGGATTTGCTGGCCTTTTATCGCAAAACTGCGCCGCTTTTCTACCCGCAGCGTGCCTATGTGCCGCAAAAAGTCGCTGGCACAATCTCATCTTCGTTCGGGGCGGCGGCCAGATGCGCATAGTCCGGCTGCGCGGTAAATGGCGTTGCCAGCGCGTCTTGAAGCGCTGCGAAAGGGTGATAATCCCCGCGCAGCGCGGCGGTGATCATCTCCTCAACCCGATGATTGCGGGGGATATAGGCCGGATTAACCGATTGCATCAAAGTCTCGGGATCAGCTTCTTGCGCAACCCGCGCAGACCAGCGCACCTGCCAGTCGCTTGGGCCAATGGCCGCTCCATCAGCTAGGGCGCGAAACGTCTTGGTGAAATCCGCTTGCGTCTCGCTCATCCAGGTCAAAAGCGCTTCGATCAGGTCAAAATCGTCTGGCTCGGCGTTATGGATCCCAATTTTCTGCCCAAATCTGCGCAGCCATGCGGCCTGGATTTGCCCAGACATGACGTCAATAATCTCATTTGCGTCTTTCACGGCCTGCGAAGGTTCAGGCATTTGGTGAATCAAGGCATTCGCAAATTGCACCATATTCCACAGCGCAATACGCGGCTGATTGCCAAAAGCATAACGCCCCCCATGATCAATCGAGGAAAACACGCGTCCAGGGTGAAACGCATCCATAAAGGCGCAAGGACCATAATCAATCGTCTCGCCAGCGATGCTGCAATTATCGGTATTCATAACGCCATGAATAAAGCCAAACGACATCCAAGCGGCGATCAGCTCTGCCTGGGCGGCGCAAACCGCGCGCAAAAGGCCCAAGGGCCCATCTGCATCCGGGTAATGGCGCTGGATCGCGTAGTCTGTCAGGATCTTCAGGTTTTCAACATCGCCGCGCGCGGCAAAAACTTGGAAAGTGCCCACGCGGATATGCGAGCTGGCAATACGGGTCAGCACCGCGCCGGGCAGTGCGCCTTGCTCGCGGTAGATTTTCTCGCCTGTTGTCACGGCCGCCAAAGCGCGTGTTGTTGGCACGCCAAGCGCATGCATTGCCTCAGAAACAATATATTCCCGCAAAACCGGCCCCAGCCAAGCGCGCCCATCCCCGCGCCGCGAATAGGGGGTTGGTCCCGATCCCTTTAGCTGAATATCGCGCCGCAGCCCTGCGCTATCAATCACCTCGCCCAGAAGATGCGCCCGCCCATCGCCCAGCTGCGGGACAAAATTGCCAAATTGATGCCCGGCATAAAGCTGCGCCAAAGGCTGCATGCCCCCCAAGATCTCATTGCCTGCAAAAACCTGCGCGCACTGCTCAGGGGAAAGCTGCGCAAACCCAAGCTCTGCGGCAAGCCCGTCGTTAAAGGCAACCAACTGCGGCGCTTTCACCGGGGTCGGGGCCAGCTTGGTATAAAACACTGAAGGCAGGCGCGCATAGCTATTGTCGAAATCGGGCATCGGCTAGAAACTCCGCGTCATCATGAGATAGCCCGTGCGCCGGTGAAATCCCGCCCGCTGATAAAGTCGGGCCGCTGCTTGATCGGTTTCGCGAACTTCCAAATGAATGGCCTTTAGATCCGCTTGCTTAGCCAAGGCGTCTGGCAGGGTTTGAAGCACTTCGCTGGCCAGCCCGCGCCCACGCACATTGGGGCGAATGTAAAGCTCATCCAGCACAGCGTCGAGCCCGCCAAATTCAACGGACCAGCCAAAACTGATCACACAATAGCCAATGGGCGCGCGCGTGGGGCCAATCAAATAGGCAGATCCATGCGGGATGTTTGACACCAGCCCTTCAATCGCGGCGCGTTGCGTCTCTTGTTTTGTGCCTAAACCAAGCTCCGCATGAAAGGCCGAAACCATTGCCAAAAGCACCTCAAAATGCGTGGCCTGCGCGAGGGTCAGCGCGGCTTTCACAGCCGGGCCAAACGCTGGGTTAGCAGCTCGAAAAAGCCATCCGAATCAAGATCGCCGATAAATGTGGCATTGGCCGGGCGATCCGTTACCCCCCACCAATCAGCCACCGTCATGCCAAGGGTGAGCTCTGATTGCGTCTCAATCTCGACATTGATGAAGCGGCCCGAAAACAGCTCTGGTTTAAGCAAATAGGCAATCACACAAGGGTCATGCAGCGGCGCACCCGTCGAGCCATATTTTTCCTTATCAAAGCGCTCAAAGAAATCGGTCATCTGCGCAACGGCAACCCCAACCTTTGTCCCCAGCGCGCGGAAGGCGTCATTGCGCGCTTTGGTGACCAGTGCTTTATGGGTCACATCCAGTGGCAATATTGTGATTTGAGCGCCAGATTTCATCACAATATCAGCGGCTTCTGGGTCAACGTAAATGTTAAACTCAGCGGTGGGCGTGATATTTCCGACCTCAAAATAGGCCCCGCCCATAAGGACAATCTCTTGCACTTTCTCGATGATGTCTGGCGCTTTTTGAAAGGCTGTTGCGATATTGCTCAGCGGGCCAAGCGGGCAGAGCGTGACTGTCCCGCCAGGGTGCGCGCGCAGGGTTTCTATAATGAAATCAACCGCATGACCAGGTTGTAGTGGCATCACAGGATCCGGCAGATCTGGCCCATCCAGCCCGGTTTTCCCGTGCACATGCTCAGCCGTGACCAGAGGGCGGTGCAAGGGGGCATCGCAACCGGCAAATACCGGGGTTTGCGCAAAACCGGCCAACTCACAGACAATTCGCGCATTCTTTTCGGTGAGCGTCAGCGGAACATTGCCCGCAACGGCGGTTATTCCAAGCAGGTCAATCTCGTCGGGGCTGGCAAGCGCTAGACAAATCGCAACAGCATCATCTTGGCCAGGGTCAGTATCAATAATGATTTTTCGGGGGGGCACGTAGGGGTCTTTCATTCAATCGGATCACAAAGCCACAATGCTGCGGGGCTTTCATTGAGTCCAGAGAAGAAAGGTCAAGATTGCCGCTCCTCGCGCTTTACTTCATCCCAAAGCGCATCCATCTGCGCCAGATCACTTTGCTGCGGCGTCTTCCCGAGTTTTGCAAGTTTGCACTCTACATCATTGAATCTACGCGTGAATTTTGCATTTGCCGCGCGCAAGGCCGCTTCGGGATCAATTTTTAGATGCCGGGCAAGATTTGCGATCACAAATAACAGATCGCCAAATTCTTCAAATACATGCTCCTGCGTTTGCGCCTCCACAAGCTCGCGGCATTCTTCTTCGATCTTATCCAAAACATGGGCCGCATCCGGCCAATCAAAGCCCACGCGCGCCGCCCGGTTTTGCAACTTTACCGCGCGCAACAAAGCGGGCAAATTCTGCGCAATCCCGTCCAAAACACCTGTCTCGGCACGTTTGCTGCGCTCCAGCGCTTTGATTTCTTCCCAATCCTTGGTTTGCTGCTCTGCGGATTTGTCGCGATTTTCAGAGCCAAAGACATGCGGATGCCGATCAATCATCTTTTGCGAAATCGACTCGGCGACATCCTGGAACGAAAACTGCCCCATCTCCTTCGTGATTGCGGTGTGATAAACCACTTGCAGCAGCAAATCCCCAAGCTCTGAGCGCAGATCTTCAAAGGCAAGCCGATCAATCGCATCGGCAACCTCATAGGCCTCTTCAATCGTGTAAGGCGCAATGGTTTGCAAAGTTTGCTCTATATCCCAAGGGCATCCGGTCTCTGGATCGCGAAGTCTTTGCATAATTTGCAAAAGCCGCTCCATTCCGGGCTTGCTCGAAAAGATAGGATCATCAGGCATTGCAGCGCCTCGCGTGATAGTGTCTCATACCGCTTGTTACGCGATGAGATACCGGAGTCTAGCCCATGCCTGTCATTAGCCGCATTTCTGAGTTGTCCGGGGAGATGGCCCAGTGGCGTCAATATCTGCATCAAATCCCCGAACTTGAGCTGGATTGCCCCAAAACAGCGGCCTTTATTGCGCAAAAGCTGCGTGAATTTGGTGTGGATGAGATTCATGAAGGCATTGCGCAAACTGGCATTGTCGCCGTGATCAATGGCGATGGGCCGGGCGAGACTATTGGTTTGCGCGCTGATTTTGATGCTTTGCCGATGGATGAGCAAACAAATCTGCCCTATCGCTCTACCCATGAAGGCATGATGCATGCTTGCGGCCATGATGGGCATACGACGATGCTTTTGGGCGCTGCGAAATATCTTTCTGAGACGCGCAATTTTTCTGGCCGTGTGGCGCTGATTTTTCAACCCGGAGAGGAAGAGCCGGGCGGTGCAAAAATCATGTGCGATGAGGGCATAATGGAGCGGTTTGCGATCTCTCAGGTCTACGCGTTGCACAATGTTCCTGATCTGGAGCTTGGGTTTTTTGCCACGCGCAATGGGGCGATCATGGCGGCTGTTGATACATTTACCATCACTCTCACGGGGCGCGGCGGGCATGGGGCCACGCCAGAGCTTTGCACAGATCCGGTCATTGCCGCCTGCGCTTTGGGCCAAGCTTTGCAAACGATCATGTCCCGCAACGTGCCGTCGATCGAGCAGGCGGTTGTATCTGTGACCCAAATCCACACTGGCACTGCGAATAATGTGGTGCCCGAGACCGCGTGGCTGAATGGAACGATCCGCAGTTTTTCCAAAGAGGTGCAAGAGCTGATCCATCGTCGTATCCGCGAGATTGTCGCAGGGCAGGCGGCAAGTTTTGGGGTCTCAGCCGAGCTTGAAATCAATATTGGCTATCCCGCGACGGTAAATCGGGCCGAGCAGACGGAGTTTGCGCTTTCGGTGGCTGCGGAAATTTCAGGGGCAGACAAGATTGACGGGGCGGTAGATCCGCTGGCGGGGGCTGAGGATTTTTCCTTTATGCTCGAAGAGCGGCCCGGAAACTACATTTTCCTGGGGCAGGGGCCAAGCGCGGGGCTGCACCATCCGGCTTATAATTTCAATGATGCGCTGTCTGAAATTGGCGCAAGCTATTTTGCCCGTCTTGCGGAGCGCGCGCTGCCTTCTAAGGCGGCAAAATAATGGGGCTCGAGGACGCGAAACACCAAGTTGATCACGCCTTTACCCGCCAAGATGCGCGGGGGCTGAGCAATGAAAATACCTTTGGCGGGGCGCTCAGCTTTGCCCGGCGGCGTTATACAAAAGACCTGGGCGGGGTTGATATTGCCATCACTGGCGTGCCCTTCGATCAAGCGGTAACGAACCGACCTGGGGCGCGTTTTGGGCCGCGCGCCATTCGAGAAGCCTCTAGCCTGCAAGCACCAGATCAACCCTATGGTTGGCCCTTTGATGTGTTTTCAGAGCTTTCAATCGCTGATTACGGCGATGTTGCCTTTGACTATGCAAATGTGCCCGAATTTCCAGAGACTTTGCAAACCCATATTGCAAATATCTTGCAAAGCGGCGCGGCCAGCGTTGCCTTGGGCGGGGATCACTTTATCACTTTGCCAATTTTGCAAGCCTATGCAGAGGCTTACGGTCCAATATCGGTTTTGCAAATTGATGCCCATACGGATACTTGGCAAGATGATACGCCAGATCGGATTGATCATGGCACCTTTATGTATAAGGCGATTAAGGCGGGAATCGTGGATCCTGCGACCTCTGTGCAAATCGGCATTCGCACCCATAATCCCGACACGCTTGGCGTAAATATCATTGACGCGGCGGAGCTACACCGGATTGGCCCCGAAGCAGCTGCAACGCGCGCAAAAGAGATTTTGGGCAATCGCCCGACCTATCTGACTTTTGACATTGATGGGCTGGATCCAGCCTTTGCGCCGGGAACGGGCACGCCGGTTTGGGGCGGGCTCAGCTCAGCGCAGGCGGCGGCTTTGCTGCGCGCTTTGGCGGGGATCAATATCAAAGGCGCAGATGTGGTGGAAGTTTCGCCGCAATATGATACAACCGGAGCGACAGCGGTTGCCGGCGCTCATGTGGCTGTGGAACTGTGCTGCTTGCTAGGATGGCGAATACGAGAAGAGCGATGACCAATCAACCTATTTCCGGTAACGACCTTGCCCGGTTTTCTGGCCCCAATACCTTTATGCGTTTGCCCCAAGCCTCTGATCTTACGGGGCTTGATGTGGCAATTCTCGGGATCCCGATGGATATTGGCACCTCTTGGCGCTCGGGCACGCGCTTTGGGCCCAAGCAGATCCGCTCTGAAAGCGCGATGATCCGCCCCTATAATATCCAATCGGGTGCTGCGCCTTTTGACAGTTTGAACATGGCGGATATCGGCGATTTGGCGGTGAATACATTTTCGCTCTCCGATAGTTTGGCGATCATTCAAGAAAGCTATGAGGCGATCCTAACCAGTGATGTGATCCCGGTTGCGCTTGGCGGTGATCATTCGATGACCCTGCCGATCTTGCGCGCGATGGCCAAGAAACATGGGCCTGTTGCGGTGATTCATGTGGATGCGCATGCCGATGTGAATGATGAGATGTTTGGCGAGAAAGAGACTCATGGCACGGTGTTTCGCCGCGCCTATGAGGAAAACTTGATCAATCCCGAAAAGACCTATCAGGTAGGGTTGCGCGGCACGGGTTATAGTGCTGAGGATTTTTCAGAGGCCGCCGGATGGGGCTTTCAACAATTTCTTGCACCAGAACTTTGGCAGCGATCGCTCACGACTTTGGGCGCAGAAATTCGCCGTGATGTTGGGGATCACCCGGTCTATATTTCTTATGATATCGACAGTTTGGACCCCGCCTATGCGCCTGGAACCGGCACGCCGGAGATTGGCGGGCTCACCACCGCGCAGGCCATGCAGCTGATCCGCGCCTTTCGCGGGCTTAAAGTTGTCGGCTGCGATCTGGTCGAGGTCTCGCCGCCTTATGATCCATCCGGCAATACGGCGCTGACGGCGGCTAACTTGGTGTTTGAATTGCTCAGTATTCTGCCCGGTGTAAGCTATCGTTAGCAGGCTCGAGCATGGCAATCTGGCTCTGTCTTCTCATTCCGCTTGCTGGGACTATGGCTTATATCCGCTTTGCTCCCTCGCCCGCCGTGCGCTGGCATGTTCCGGTGATTGGCAAAGAAAGCAAGAATTTTGACGGCGGGGCGACGCGCGTTGTTGCGGGCTCAGCCGAGATATTTGAGACATTGCACCAGATTGCCTTGGACACAAAGCGCACGCGGGTCTTGGCGGGTGCGCCAGGTGCAGGGCGTGTGACCTATATCACCCGCAGCCGCGTCTTTGGGTTTCCTGACTATACCACGGTGCAGCTTGATGGGGATCAGCTCATCTTGCATGCGCGGCTGCGTTTTGGGCGCTCGGATTTTGGTGTGAATGCACGCCGCCTTGATGCCTGGATTGGCAAGCTTACGAGCTAAGGCAGCCATCCTGCACTTCGCGCCACATCGGATTGTTCAGCGACATCTGGCATTGGGCCAGGAATGAGCGCCCATCCACATGCAGGCAGATTGTCTCGCCCAGCTCAACACGCGCGCCGGTGCTATCGGTGCAATAGCAATCAATAACCTTGCCCGACGGGGTTGTCACATCCGCCGTCAATGGCACGGCCAAGAACGCAAAAATCAAAGCCAAATACCGCATGAGACGATAATAGCAGATGTCGCCCGCTTGACCAAGACCTCCCTTTCCGTCACATGGCAGCTTATGCTGAACGAAGACCGCCTGTATCAAATCCGCCAACGCTTCCAATATCTGGAGGCGCAAATGTCCGAAGGCACCGGGGATATCGCGGTTTTGGCCAAGGAATATTCTGACCTGAAACCCGTTGTGGATCAGATCGAGGCGTTTTTCCGTCTCCAAAGCGATATTGCTGAGGCCGAAGAGATGTTGTCGGATCCCGATATGCGCGAGCTGGCTGAAGAGGAACTGCCCGGCCTCAAAGCCGCTTTGCCCGAGGCAGAGGCCGCTTTGCAAATCGCGCTTTTGCCCAAAGATGCAGCCGATGCGCGCCCGGCCATGCTTGAAATTCGCCCAGGGACCGGCGGGGATGAGGCGGCGCTTTTTGCTGGGGATTTGCTGCGCATGTATCTGCGCTATGCGGAGCTGCGCGGCTGGAAAGTGGATATTATCGAAGAGGCCGCAACCGAGCTGGGCGGGATCAAAGAGGTGGTTGCGCATATCACCGGGGAGCGCGTCTTTGAGCGCCTGAAATTCGAATCCGGTGTGCACCGCGTCCAACGCGTGCCTGAAACCGAATCTGGCGGGCGCATCCATACCTCAGCGGCCACCGTGGCGGTGCTGCCAGAGGCCGAAGATGTGGATATCGAAATTGATGCAAATGATCTGCGCATTGATACGATGCGCTCATCCGGGGCGGGCGGGCAGCATGTGAACACTACCGATAGCGCGGTGCGGATTACCCATATTCCCACCGGCGTTGTTGTGACCAGCTCCGAAAAATCCCAGCACCGCAACCGCGAAAAGGCGATGCAGGTGCTTAAAGCGCGGCTCTTTGACATGGAGCGCCAGCGCGCCCATACCGAACGCTCAGAGGCACGCGCAGCGCAGGTCGGCTCTGGGGATCGTAGTGAACGTATTCGTACCTATAATTTCCCGCAAGGGCGCATGACCGATCATCGCATTGGGCTCACGCTCTATAAGCTAGATGCGATCGTCAATGGCGATCTAGACGAAATTATCGACGCGCTCATCGCCGAAGACCAAGCGCGCAAACTTGCTGAGATGGGCGGGTGACCGCTGGTGAAGTGCTTGCCGCTGCGGCCTCTCGGCTCAGAGCGGCGGGTGTGCCAGATCCTGCCCGCGATGCGCGGATTTTGCTGGCCCATGCCGCCTCGGTGGATGCGGCGCGCATAACCCTGATTGCCCCCGAAGACCTTGCCCCTGACATTGCCGAGCGCTTTGAAAAGCTGGTCTCGCTGCGCGCTATTCGCGTTCCGGTCTCACATTTGATTGGCGTCAGAGAATTCTATGGCCGTCCCTTTCAAATCACCGGCGATGTGCTCGACCCGCGTCCCGAAACCGAAACGTTGATCGAGGCGGCCTTAGCCGAGCCTTTCGCCAGCGTGCTAGACCTGGGGATCGGCTCCGGCTGTATCCTGGTCACACTCTTGGCAGAGCGCCCCAGGGCGGTTGGGGTTGGCGCGGATATCAGCGAAGCGGCCTGTTTGCAAACTGCCGCGAATGCGCATTTGCATAATGTGGCAAGCCGCGCAGAGATTTTGCAATCGAACTGGTTTGCAAATATCACCGGAAAATTCGATCTGATCGTGTCAAACCCGCCTTATCTGTCGGCCCTTGAGATGCGCAGCGTCGCCCCCGAGCTGGCCCAGCATGAGCCGCGTGCAGCTTTGACTGATGAGGCAGACGGTTTATCCGCCTATCGCATCTTATCCGCGCAGGCTCCCCAATTCCTACAGCCCGATGGGCGCTTAATTGCCGAAATTGGCTGGAAGCAAGGCCCCGATGTTTACGCCCTATTCACCGCGCAAAATTGGCAAGATGTGCAGCTTTTGGCCGATTTAGATGGGCGAGACCGGGTTATTTCGGCGCGTGCGCCCGCTTTTTGTGGCATTTAGGACAATTATTGCACCTTTTCTGAAAATTGCCTTGCTCTTCTCACACTTACATGATTATTCAGGGCGCAAGCTGCACGGCATATCAAATCGCCGCGCATAGCCTTTCAAGCCGCAATTTACGATAACCCCACATTGCCGGCACTTTGTCAGACTCTCAAGGTACGCGTCTTTCCATGAAACCTTCTCGCTCTCGGTCCCGGAACAAGAACCGTAATAATCGCCCATCTGGTGGTAACGTCATTAATCGGGTCTTTGACAGCTCCGGCCCCGAAGGCAAGGTGCGCGGCACGCCCCAGCAAATCATTGACAAATACAATCAGCTGGCACGCGATGCACAGCTGGGTAATGATCGCGTGGCTGCCGAGAATTTCCAGCAACATGCAGAGCATTATCTGCGCCTGCTTGCCGAGGCACAAAGAGAGGTAGATGCGCGGCGCGAAGAGCAAGAGCGCGCAAACCGTGAACGCCAAGCCGAGCGGGACCGCGAGAGGGCAGAGCGCCAAGAGAGGGAAGCCCAGGCGCAAGCTCAAGCTCAGGTAGAAGCCGCCCCGGTTGATGATCCAGCGAGCGCGGAGCAGCCAGATATTGTTGAAACGCCTGAAACTGGCAATGTGGCTAATGAGGCTTCTACCTTGGTCGAAACCCCCGAGGACAAGCCCAAACGCCGCACCGCCCGCGCGCGCAAGCCAAAGGCACCTGAGGTCAAGGCCGAAGAGCCCGCCGCCGAGGATGGCGCAGCCGAAGAGGCACCCAAAAAACCGGCCCGCGCGCGGCGCACCAGAAAGCCAGCCGTCAAGAAAGAAGAGACCGAGGCGGCAACCCCGCCGCAGGATCCTCAGGAAGCGGCTGAGTAAGCCTTTTCCACAGATCGGGCAAGGGCGCAAAAGGCTTCAAGCGAAACGGTCTCGGCACGATCTGTTGGTGCAATGCCGCAGCCCTCTAGGTGATCTTCGATATCCGGGGAAATCCCGCGCAAAGAGGCGCGCAGCATTTTGCGCCTTTGATTGAAAGCTGCCGCAACAACGCGCTCTAATATCTTGAAATCGCATGAGAATTTCGGTGCGGGCAGGGCGGTTAGATGCACCACTGCCGACGCTACTTTGGGGGGCGGGGAAAAAGCCTCTGCTGGAAGGGTGAGCGCAATTTTCGCATCACACCGCCATTGGCTGAGCACCGCGAGCCGCCCATAAGCTTTGCTGCCGGGCGTTGCGACGATTCGCTCCGCCACTTCTTTTTGAAACATCAATGTCAGGCTCGACCAGGCTGGGGGCCAGGCAGGCGGGGTCAGCCAGCGGATAAGCAGTTCAGTGCCCACATTATAAGGCAGATTTGCGACCACTTTATAAGGCGTAGAGATATCCACCTTGCCAGCGAGCTCTAGCGCGTCTCCATTATGGATTTCGCAGCGCCCCGGATAATGCGCCGCAATTTCCGACAAAGCAGGTAGGCAGCGCGCATCTTTCTCAACCGCAATCACGCGCCGTGCGCCTTCGGCCAAAAGACCGCGCGTGAGCCCGCCGGGTCCAGGCCCAACCTCCAAAACATCGCAGGTCGAAAGATCCCCAGCCACTCGAGCGATTCGCGCTGTGAGGTTCAAATCAAGCAAGAAGTTCTGGCCCAAAGATTTTTTCGCGCGCAAATCATGGTTTGCAATGACCTCTCGCAGCGGAGGCAGGCTGTCGATCTGGCTCATGTTTTCTGTGCGCGCGCCATTTTTGCCGCGAGCCGAAGCGCCTCGATCATAGAGCTGGGATTGGCGATGCCTTTCCCGGCAATGTCAAAGGCGGTGCCATGATCAGGAGAGGTGCGGATAAAGGGAAGCCCCAGCGTGACATTCACGCCCCGATCAAAATCCAAGGTTTTGATAGGGATAAGCGCCTGGTCATGATACATGCAAATCGCCGCATCATAGCGCGCGCGCGCGGCGGCGTGAAACAGCGTATCTGCGGAATGGGGACCGGAGACAGCTTTGCCAGAGGCTTGCAGATTTTGAATGAGACCGTCCATCCAGTCCAGCTCTTCGCGCCCCATGCGCCCGCCTTCGCCTGCATGCGGATTTAACCCAGCCACAGCAAGGCGCGGGGAGTGGATGCCGAATTGCGTTTTCAGCCCAGTTTCGGTGATCTCGATCACTTGGGTTAACAGCTCTGGTGTAAGCAGACCGGGCACATCTTTTAGAGCCACATGGATCGTTGCGGGCACAACGCGCAATTGCTCAGAGGCGAGCATCATCACCACATCCGCGCCCCCGGCCAAATGGCTTAGAAATTCTGTATGGCCTGGAAATTCAAACCCCGCGCCGTCTTGTAGAACTTTCTTATGAATGGGCGCGGTGCAGATCGCATCGACCGCATTATTTTGCACAAGTTCAACGGCGTGCTCAATTGCGCTTTGCACCCCGCGCGCATTTTGCAAATCTGGCTGGCCCGGCGTCGCTGGATTTGCAAACTCAATTTGCAAAACCGGCAGAGCGTTTGGCATATGCTTTGCTGCGTCACTGGGCGTTTGAACACATTCGAAGGGCGTGCCAGGGGGCAAATGACGTGGATCGCCAAGCCAGATCATCACGCATTCGCCCTGCAGCGCCTGCCATGCTTGCGCGGCGATTTCTGGTCCTATGCCCGCCGGATCTCCGCAGGTGACGGCGATTGAGGGGAGCGTCATTTTTGGCGAATACGCGCATCGGCGCGCAGCTCTTGCAGGTAGGATTCGGCAAAGCTTTCAAGGCGTTGCTGGCGGAGCCGTGCGCGAATGTCACCGCGGCTAAGCGATTCTGTCAACTCGGTGCTGCGCCCACAAAGCATCAAAATGGTGAAGGTGCTGCCGTCTTGAGATACCACGCCGGGCGCAATCTCATCGGGATCAAGTAGCGCAAGGCTCTGCGCCTCAGAGAGCGGAATATCTACAGGGATCTTGGTTTCGCGGGTCAGGGTTGCCGATGGGTTGCGCTTTGCAAAACCATAAAGATCATCGCAGCTATCCATCCTGTTGCGGATTTTGCGCTCGGTCGCGGCGTTCTGGGAGCCGGATGGCAAGCTTAGGCGCGCATATTCGATTGCGGAAAATTTCTGCTCGGTTGCGGCAATCTCTTCGATATCGCGCAGCTGGAAGATCGCCAATGCGTTGGGAATGCTGAGCACAGGGGTGGTTTCACCCGGCGCGAGATTGAGCAAAAGTGGGCGCAGCGGCGCGGGCATTTCGGACAGGGGACGCCAGCCGAGCGCGCCGCCTCTGGACCGTGTGGGCGCGGCCGAATATCTGCGAGCGTAGCTGGCAAATTCGCCGGTTGTTTTGCTATTGGCAATGCGCTCCGCCAGGGCACGCGCGGATTTGGCGCGCTGGGGCGGGGCGGGCAAAATGATCTCAGAGACCAGAACACGCACCGAACTGCGCGCACCAGAGGCTTGCAGGGCACGATCAATCTCGGCATTTGAAATCTGGGCGCGCCCGCCATAGCGTGCTTGGATCAGATCCCGCCAGCCAAGCCCGACAGCAACAAAGTCACGAAATGTCTCAGGTTCAACGCCGTTAGATCCGAGCGCTGTGATGAACTGCTCAGTTGACATATTCGCCCGTGCTGCAAATTCAGCCATGCCCGTTTGCAGGGCCTGCCCGCTAATGCGAATGCCAAGGCTGCGCAGCTCTTGGGCACGAAGACGATCTGCGATTAGCTCTTCGCGCACCTGCTCTTCGCCGGAATTGGCCGGAGAGATAATCGCCGCAAAGCGCTGGCGCTGGATGATGTCATATTGCGTTATCACCCCTTCATTGACGTAGATCACCGGCTTAAACAGGTTTTGCGCCAAGGCGGGCAAGGTGGAGAGTGATATCAGGGCCGCTGTAAGGCCGGCACAAAGGAAACGCGTGATTAGGAACATGACTTGTGATAGCTCTTTGTTTCGGTTTGGGCAGAGAACCCTTCCAACCTTATGGTAAAGCTGAAGCGAGTGGAAGGCTCAACTGTTGACGAGGTATTTAAACGTCGCTCGACAGAAAACTCTGATGTGAGGCATTCATTTTGATATTGCAGGCCAAGCCCTGCGCGCGCGGTTCGCTCTGCTTTGATATCATAGCGCCAACGCCCCGACAGCGTCCAATTATGATCTATATTGTAAAAGCCATCCAAAGTGAGCTCAGAAATCGTGGCCGTTCTGTTCAGTTCGGCATCATTGGCTAGCCAAAGGAAGGTGCCGCCAAGCCCCGCTTTGGAATTTGACCAATCGCCGCGCACGGTCATTTTCGAGAAGGAAAAATCTTGATCAAACAGGGCGCGCCCTGACAGGGACAGCCCTTTTTCATGCTGGATCTGACCGGCAAGCAGTAAATCAGAGGTTAGCCCGGATAGTCCAGAGCTAAGCGAGACATCCGACAGCGCCGTTTCTCGGATGATTTGGCCTAAGGCAAATTGCGCGCTCCAGCCATTTGGTTGCGCCATGTGACCCCGCAGGCCTACGGCGGCGGAAAGCCCATGTTCGCGCCGATCCTCAGCGGGGAAACGGGACAGAGAAAGCAGATTGCCCTCATCAAACTCAATTTGGCGGCTTTCATCATTGGCAACGTTCAGCTGCGTGCCCCCAATCCAATTCACCTGTCCGAAAGGCTCCAGCAGCAAAGTAGTTCCAGAGGGCAGGGTTTTGGCGAGCGGGTAGCGCAGGGTTATCGCGGCCTGGGGCAGGATTTGAGATTGCCCGCCCGCATATTGCGCATCATCGCGGGTTTCAAAAAGATCAATGGCTGCGCCCAGTTGTGCATCAAACCTAAGCCCTGAATGCGTTATAAAGCTGCGGTGATACATCGCCTCGCCGTTTAGGCGCATAACATCGCGGCCTATCCCGTCAATGGGATTATTTGAGCTGCGCCGGTGGTTTTGCAAGGCCAGTTCAAAGCGATATTCTCCCCCATAAGAGCTGGGCGCATAGCGCATGTTATAGACGCCATCAATCACGCTAGAGGGCAGGATCGCGTCTTCATCGGCGTCCCGCAGGCTATGAAATCCAAGTACACCGGCAGAGATATATTGATTGCGCCGGGTGCGGCTAATGGTCAAAGCGCTATCAAGCCGGTCCTTGTCCGAATAGCCATATTGTTGAAGAAAGGCACTATCGGAGCTTGTTTCGATATCCAGTTTGAGCTCAAAATCTCTTGGCAACTCGAACTCAGCTTCGCTGAAGAGATAGTAGCGGGTGCCGTCTCGCAGCTGGTCACGCGCCAGCGCGCCGGTGAATTCGATCTTGCCGCGGCGATAGGCTTGGCGATAGCGAAACTCTAACGCGGTCGTTTTTGTTGCGATATAGGGGGTTAGAGTAAGATCCTTATGATCCCCAATTCTGATGAAATATGGCAGCTTTATTCCGGTGCCCAGCTCGGATGTGTTGCGAATGGAGGGGATTAGAAACCCGGTCGCGCGCTCAAGACTTGGATCAGGCAGCCGCAGCCGAGGGATATAGATGATCGGAACATCCCTGATGCGCAGCTGCGCCCCTTCAAAATAGAGCTGCTGGGCCTCTTGGTCATGCACGATGCGGCGGGCACGGATCTGCCAGAGCGGGGATTTGCCGCTTTCGCAGATCTGGCAGGAGGTCACGACCGTTTTGTAAAGTTGGTTATACCGCCCCTCAACTCGATCAATCTGCAACGCAGAAAGCTGCAGCTGTTCTTTCAGCACCATTTGCGCCGAGCGCAGCACCCCGTTCCTGAGATCAGGATCAAGGCTTGCCGCTTGTGCGTGGATCACCAGCCCGTTTTCCTGGCGCAAGATGAGCGGCCCTGAAAAGGTCACAGCCCCCGTTCTGGAATCATAGCTTATCGCTTTGGCCTTAAGCACAGTGCCTTCAAAGAACACCTCAACATGGCCCGCGGCGCTTAGCACGCCGGTGCGCGTGATATTGACTTTATCCGCCAAGAGCACAGGGGCTGGTTTCGTTTGGGCCAAAGCGACGCTTGCGAGCGATGCGATGCAAAAGGTTAACGTGGCAAGGGCGCGCATTAGCCATCCTCCGCATGTAACAGCAATCCAAGGGCGAGCATATTGGCCGCAATCGGCACAGCCCATCCGGCAAGCGCCGCCGCGATAAGACCGTTTTCTCCCAAGATAGTCGCGAAACTGCGCGCAAAATATAAGGCAAACCCAAGCATAATCGCCCCAAGCACCGCAGCGCCCACGCCGCCAAATCGCGTGTGTTTCATGGTAAAGGCCGCGCCAATCAATACCATGGCGGTCAAAAACAGCGGGCGCGACAACTCAGTGTGAAACCAAACCTGGTGGCGCCGCGCGGAAAAACCCGACTGCTCTAATTGCGAAATAAACTGTGGCATATCCCAGATCGACACTCCCGATGCGTTGCCCAGACTTTCACGAATACGATCCGGCGTCAAAGGGGAGGGGAGGCGATATTGTTCAAAATGTGCGGCCTCCGCCTCGGGATGTGCGCCGATCTCCAGCGACCAAACCTTTGCATCAACAAGCTGCCACGCCCCGTCAATCAGCGCAGCTTTTGCGGCAGCAATTTGTTCTGTGGGCTCGCCTTCAGGGCCAAAGGATAAAAAGCTCACATCAAATAGCTCTGACGCATCCGCATTTGAGCGCGCCGCGTGAATGACCGTCTGCCCCTCGCTTGTGCCCTGACGCAGCCACACCCCTTCGGAAGAGACGGATAGCGCCGCATTGGTCTGTACCAAATACTCTTCCAACAAAGCCGTATAGCGCTTAGAAAGAGCAACAGAAATGGGGCCATAGACCGCGACGGCAAAGATCCCCAAAAGCACCGCCACCAGAACCGGAGCCATCAGCGCGTTTAGCGCAGAGCGCCCCGCCGCGCGCGTGACCACCATCTCCGATGTGCGCGCCAGCCCCACAAAAAGCGTGATTGTTGAGAGTAAAAACACAAGGGCCAAAATCTGGTTAAACCGGCCCGCAGTTTTCAAGAATGTCAGATGCAAAACCTGCCCAAAGCTGACATCCACATCCACAAAATCGCGCATAATGTCCATCAGCTCGACCAGTACGATCAAGGCATAGAGAATGGCCGCGATCGAGGCGAGCCGCCAAAGATATTTGCGCGCAAAGTAATAATGCAGGATCATGAGCCGGGCCTCCTGCGCAGGCGCACAAAGATCGGATTGCTGGCAATGGCGAGGAGCCCTGCCGCGAAAAACGCTCCTAAAGCGCTGGAAATATAGGCAACAGGCCAGAATGTCGGGCGTAGAACCAATGTTTCGATAAACGTGGCTCTTAGCCCGTCCAAAAAGAGCAAAAGCGCAATCGCAAACATAATTTCGCGCCAAGCGCTAAAGCGCGAAAACCCCCGGCTCACCAAAGCCGCATGGCCGATCAGTCCAGCAATTGCCGCAAATATCGCTTGCGCAAACCGGGCATGGAACTCTTCGGAGATCGCGCCAAGCCCTTGGCCTGTCTGTTTGGAAATTTCGCGCCAATCCGCAAATAGCTCCCATGTGAGATAGGCAGAGGCATTGCGGTGAAAATTCGGCCTTAGATCAACTAGGCTGCTAATATCATGCGAAAAATCCTGAAACCTGGCCGTTGCAAGCTGCATATCTGGAATCGAGAGGCGCTGCGCAGTGCCATTTATCATGATCAATGAGGTCTTTGCATCATTGCGCACCAAATAAGCGCTGGCCGCAGAATAGGTCACGCGCGCACTGGGATCACGCCGGTCAGCCAAAAACACCCGGCGCAGCACACCATCCTCGCCAATCTCTCCGGTGTAAAGCGTCACGCCTGTGGAGGGATGCAAAAAAACGCCCTCTGTCAGCAAGCGCGCGGTCATATCGCGATTAATCTCATTTTGTCGCATTGCCAGCCGATCTTGGGAGGCGGGCACCAAAACATGGGACAAAAGCGAGGCCATAGCCATAACGCACAGTGCAAAAACCAAAACCGGCCGCGCAAGACGCCAGGGCGAGGAGCCTGTTGCAAAAACCACCGTGAGCTCGGATTCATTGGAAAGCTGATTGGTCACAAAGGCCGCCGCCGCAAAGCTCGCCAGGGGCATGATTTGAAAGATCAGCTTTGGAAATGTGAGCACAGAAAGCTCTAAAAACACCAAAACAGACTGACCGTCCGAAATCAGCCGATCAAATAGCGGAACGGCGCGGGTGATCCAGAACAGCGCCACCAGGACCAGCGCAAAGAATCCAAAGTATAAAAGAAGTTGCGACAGAAGATATTTGTCAAATTTTGTCACGTGTGCTTCGCTTCATTAAAATCATGTGTCGCTGCAATCTGGCCTTGTACGTGTTGCTGCGCTAATATCTGACTAAACCACATGAAAGGCGACGTCCATGACTGCACCGCGACCAAGTTTTGTTGAAACCGATCTTGAGACCATAGCCAACGCCAGCGGCGGGCTCGCGGTCTTGGTGAGCGAGGATGGCAAACTTGACCCGGCGGGGCGGCGCGTCAATCGATTGACCAAGGGCGCATTGCAGCGCGCGGTTGAAAGCGATGCGTTTGAGGCCCTGGCCGAGGGTAAGTTCCTGCGCCTCGGCTTTCCCGTTGGGATGCAGGCAGAGGCGGTCTATGCTCTAAAGCTCTCCAAAAAGGCGGGGATCAAGACCGCCCGCAAAGCCGGGGCAGAACTGGCAAAAGCGGGCGCGAAAAAGCCGATCTCCTTGATGGCGGGCAGTTTCGCCCGCGCTGCTGATATTGTCTTTGGGATCGTGACCAAGAGCTATACGTTTGAGGCTCATAAAACCGCCGAGCCCTCTGCGCCCCTGTCCGTAACCGTATCTTGTAGCAAACCCTCCGAGATTCAGGAGAGCTATAAAGATCTACACGCGCTGGCCTGCGGGATGTTTCTTACCCGTGATCTGGTGAATGAGCCCGCCAATATCTTGACCACAACGGAATTCGCGAACCGCCTTGTTAAGATGGCTGAGCTCGGTCTTAAAGTTAAAGTTCTAGATGAGGATGAGCTTGCAAGTTTAGGAATGCGAACGCTTTTATCCGTCGGGCAGGGTTCGGACAGCCCCTCCAAAGTTGTGGTCATGGAGTGGAATGGCGGGACCGAGGGCGCGCCCCCGCTTGCCCTGGTTGGCAAAGGTGTCGTGTTTGATACGGGCGGCATTAGCCTCAAACCCGCTGGCGGTATGGAAGATATGACCATGGATATGGGCGGCGCGGGCACGGTTGCGGGGGCCATGTGTGCCATCGCGATGCGCAAAGCGAAAGCCAATGTGGTCGGGCTGGTGGGCTTGGTCGAAAACATGCCCTCCGGCAATGCAACCCGCCCCGGTGACGTTGTGCGCTCGATGAAGGGCGATACGGTCGAAATCATCAACACAGATGCTGAGGGGCGGCTCGTCCTGTGTGATGTGATGTGGTACGCGCAAGAAACCTATAAACCTGCCGCGATGATTGATCTGGCAACCCTGACCGGGGCGATCATTATCGGGCTTGGCCATGAAAACGCCGGTGTCTTCTCCAATGATGATATATTCTGCAATGCCTTCCTTGCGGCGGCAGAGGCCGAAAACGAGGGCGCGTGGCGCATGCCTTTGGGCAAAGCCTATGATGATCAGCTCAAATCCCGCATTGCCGATATGAAGAATGTGGGCGGGCGGCCCGCAGGCTCCATCACTGCCGCGCAATTCTTGCAGCGATTCGTTCAAGATGATGTGCCTTGGATCCATTTGGATATTGCGGGCGTGGCCTCGGTCAAATCCGAAACGGCGCTGGCCCCCAAAGGCGCAACGGGTTGGGGCGTTATGGCGCTTAGCCGCCTGGTTGCCGATAAATACGAAAGCTAAACATTGGGCGAGGTCTATTTCTACCACCTCACGCGCGCGCCCTTAGAGGTCACTTTGTCCCGCCTGCTTGAGCGCGCGTT